>JBBRFD010000092.1:0-17610 GCA_038224985.1 Reyranellales bacterium | reverse complement strand
CTCGCTCGGCGCGAACACCCGGTTGCACGGCTCGAGCTGGCTCGGGTGGATCAACGTCTTGCCGTCGAAACCGAGCTGGCGGCCCTGGATGCACTCCGCCTCGAACCCGTCCCCGTCGGAGATGTCGTTGTAGACGCCGTCGAGGATCGTCAGCCCATTGGCGCGCGCCGCCAGCATGGTGAGGCCCAGCGCCGCCATCATCGGCAGGCGCATCGGCGTGTGGCGTGCGCGCATGTCCTTGACCAGGTCGTTGGTGCCCATGATGAGAACGGCGAGACGGTTGTGGGCGCCGGCGATCTCCTCGGCGCACAGGATGCCGCGCGGCGTTTCCATCATCGCCCAGACCGCCATCGAGGCCGGCGCACCCCCGGCTTCGAGCAGCGCCACGATCTGCGCCACGTCGCCCGTGCTTTCGACCTTGGGCACCAGTATGGCATCGGCGCCCGACCCGGCGATGGCTGCGACATCGTCCTTGCCCCAGGCCGTCGCCAGCCCATTGCAGCGGATGACGATCTCGCGCCGGCCATAGGTCTTGCTGCGCGCGGCCGCGACCACGTTGCTGCGCGCGGCGGCCTTGGCATCCGGCGCGACGGCATCCTCGAGATCGAAGATCAGGGCATCTGCCGGCAGCGTGCGGGCTTTCTCCAGCGCACGCGTATTGGCGCCGGGCATGTAGAGAACGCTGCGGCGCGGGCGGAATTTCATCGACATCGGATGCCTTTCAATAAGTCGTGCGGACTATAATGGGGGGCCTCCTTGTGGCAAGCTGGCGCCGGTCATGCGCTTTCTCTCGCTCCAGAGCCACGTCGCCTACGGTTACGTCGGCAATCGGGCCGCAACTTTTCCTCTGCAACGTCTGGGCCACGAAGTGTGGGCGGTAAATACCGTCGAATTCTCCAATCATACCGGCTACGGCACCTGGCGCGGCAGCGCCGCGCCGGCCCAGCAGGTGACCGATATCGTCCAGGGCATCGAGGCGCTGGGCCAGTTCAAACGCTGCGATGCCCTGCTCACCGGCTATGTCGGCGATGCCGCTCTGGCCGACGTGATCCTCGACACCGCCGGTCGCGTGCGCGCCGCCAATCCCAAGGCGATCTGGGCCTGCGATCCGGTGCTGGGCGACATCGACACCGGCGTCTATGTGAAGCCCGGCATCGACGTCTTCTTCCGCGAGCGCGCCATTCCCGCCTCCGACCTCGTGACGCCGAACCACTTCGAGCTGGAGCTGCTGACCGGCCGGACGGTGACGACCATGGCCGACGCGCTTGCCGCGACTCGCAGCCTTCTCGGCAGCGATGGACGCGGGCCCCGCCTCGCGCTGCTGACGAGCCTGCGCCGCAGCGACGGCCCGGCCAGGAGCATCGAGATGCTGGCGGTATCGGCGGAGGCCGCTTGGCGGGTCACGACGCCGCTGATCGACTTTCCCATCGCCCCCAATGGCACCGGCGATGCGGTCGCTGCGTTGTTCACGGCACATTGGTTGGCGAGTGGCGATGTCGGACGTGCATTGAGCGACGCCGCGTCGTCGATCTTCGCGGTATTGGAAGCCACGCAGCAGATGGGTGAGCGCGAATTGCAGCTGGTCGCGGCCCAGGACCGGCTGGTAAATCCGCCGCGCCGCTTCACCTCCGAGAGGATCTAGGCCGCCTCATGCATGTGCCGGGTTTTCTCTTCAACCCCATCGCCATCGCCGTCGAAGGCGCGCTGATCGGCTTCATGATCGCTGTGCCCGTGGGACCGGCGGCGGCGCTCTGCATCCGCCGCTCGATCACCGTCGGCGCCATGGCGGGCTATATGACCGGCATCGGTGCCGCCCTGGGCGACGCGGTGTTCGGCGCGGTCGCGGCCTTCGGGCTTTCCTTCGTCGAGCAGTTCGTCATGCGCAACGAGGCTTGGCTGCGCGCCATGGGCGGCGCCATCCTGATCGTCATGGGCTGGCTCACCATGCGCCACAAGCCGCGCACCGTCGGCGATCCGGTGGCCGACGATGCCGAGCATCTGGTCGCCACGCATTTCCACTACGCCAGTTCGAGCTTCTTCATCACCGTGTTCAATCCGCTGACGGTGATGGCCTTTGGTGCCGCCTTCGCCGGCCGCAATCTCGCCGGTGTCGGCGCCAGTCTGCCCGATGCCGGGCTGCTGGTCGCCGCCGTGTTTGCCGGCGCGCTATCATGGTGGTTCATCCTCTGCATGACCGCCTTCTCGCTGCGCTCGAAGTTTTCGAGCGGCGGGCTGCTCTGGCTCAACCGCATTTCCGGCGCCGTGATCCTGGTCTTCGGCGCCGTGGCCCTGATCTCGCTGCTGCCGCTGCCGTGGAAGGCGATGGGTTCGGCGATCGGACTCTAGAGCCGCGGTATCGCGGTTGATGGCCCCAGCCCCGGCCGATACGATGGTCGAGCCGCCTCCCGGAGTATCCGCATGTCGCCCAGCCTTGTGATTCGCAACGGCACCATCGTCGACGGCACCGGCGGCGATCCCTATGAGGCCGACCTCGCCGTGATCGACGGCAAGATCTCGGCAATCGGCGGCAACATTCCCAAGGGCAGCGAGGAGATCGATGCGCGCGGCAAGCTGGTGACGCCGGGCTTCGTCGACGTGCACACGCATTACGACGCGCAGGCGACGTGGTCCGAGCGGCTCTCGCCGTCGTCGTGGAACGGCGCCACCACCGTCCTCTTCGGCAACTGCGGCGTCGGTTTCGCGCCCTGCCACGAAGACCAGCACGACATGCTGATCAACCTGATGGAGGGCGTCGAGGACATCCCCGAAGTCGTGTTGAGCGAAGGCCTGCCGTGGAACTGGCACAGCTTCCCCGACTTCCTCGATGCCATCGCCGCCCGCCGCTACGATGCCGATGTTGCGGCCCAGGTGCCGCATGCCGCCCTTCGGGTCTATGTCATGGGCCAGCGCGGCGCCGACCGCGAAGCCGCCACCGAACAGGACCGTCGGCGCATGGCCGAGCTGACGGCCGAGGGCCTGCGCGCCGGCGCACTCGGCTTCTCGACCTCGCGCACGCTCAATCACCGCTCCGCCGACGGCAAGCACATCCCGACTCTGCGTGCCGAGGAAGCCGAGCTGACCGCGATTGCCCATGCCATGCGCGATACCGGCGCCGGCTGGCTGCAGATCGTCTCGGACTTCAAGGACCAGAAGGGCGAGATCGGCCTGTTCCGCCGCCTGGCCCGGGAATCCGGCCGCCCCGTCACCATCAGCCTGCTGCAGTCCGACGCCCGGCCCGAGGGCTGGCGCGAATTGATGTCGGAGATCGACGAGGCCAATGCCGAGGGACTGCGCATCACCGCCCAGGTACGCTCGCGCCCGACCAGCGTGCTGCTGGGCCTCGAGCTCTCGCAGAACGCGTTCTCGGGCCGTCCGAGCTATAAGCGCATCGCCCCTCTGCCGTTTGCCGAACGGCTGGCTTTGCTGCGCCAGCCCGAATTCCGCGCCCGCATCCTGTCGGAGACTTTCGAGGGCGACCGGCGCGGCCAGATGATCGATCGTTGGGACCGCCTGTATCCGTTCGGCGATCCGCCCGACTACGAACCCAAGGCCGAGGACAGCATCGCCGCGCGCGCGGCCAGACAAGGCCGCCCGCCCGCCGAACTGGCCTACGACCTGATGATCGAGGGCGACGGCAAGGGCATGCTCTATTTGCCCGTTACCAATTTTGCCGCCGGCAATCTCGACGTGGTGCGCGACATGATCGACGCGCCCAATTCGTTGATCGGCCTGGGCGACGGCGGCGCCCATGTCGGCGTCATGTGCGACGCCACCTCGACCAGTTATCTGCTGACGCACTGGACGCGCGATCGCACGCGCGGCACGCTGTTCCCTGTGTCCTGGGCGATCAAGCGGCTGGCGGCCGACACTGCCGCGGCGATCGGGCTCGGCGATCGCGGCCTGCTGCGGGTCGGCATGAAGGCCGACATCAATATCCTCGACTACGACAAGCTCAGCCTGCGCCGGCCGGAGGTCGTCTATGACCTGCCGGCAGGCGGCAAGCGACTGGTCCAGCGCACCGATGGCTTCGATGCAACCATCGTCTCCGGCGCCGTCGTCTATCGCCACGGCAAGGCAACGGGTGCCTTGCCCGGTCGCCTGATCCGCGGCGCGCGCGCAGCCTAGGAAAAGCGCCGAATCCTAGGCGAAACTCGCCGACTCCTCGAAGGACATGCGCGGGCTGCGGTTGAACAGCTTCGAGTGATCGCCGTAGCCGATGTTGCACAGGAAGTTGGTCTTGAAGCGGCCGTCGGGAAAGAACGCGTCGTCGACCTTGGCATTGTCGAAGCCGCTCATGGCGCCGATGTCGAGATCGAGTGCGCGCGCGGCGATCATCAGATAGGCGCCCTGCAGCGTGCCGTTGCGGAAGGCCGTGGGCGCGGCCGCCGGCGTGCCCTTGAACCAGTGGATCGCCGTCGGGTCGTGCGGGAAATTCTTCGGCAGGTGTTCGAAGAACTGCGTGTCGTAGGCCACGATCGCCGTTATCGGCGCGCTCATGGTCTTCTCCGTATTGCCCGCGCTCAGCGCCGGCCGCAGGCGCTCCTTGCCTTCCCTGGTGCGCACGAAAACGATCCGCGCCGGCTGCGAATTGGCCGAGGTCGGGCCCCACTTCGCCAGCTCGTAGACTTCACGCAGCTTGGCGTCGCTCACCGGCTTGTCGAGCCAGCCGTTATGCGTGCGGGCGTTGCGGAAAATGGTGTCGAGGGCCTTGTCGTCCAGCATCACGGTACTCCCGGAAAAAACCACTGGAGCAAACCGTATCGGAGCCCAGCGGCCGGGTCGAGCCGGCGGCTGTTTCGAACCGAGTCGTAAGCGACTTACGCCGCCGCAACCTGCTGCTGCTTGAGCTCGTCGAGCGCGTCGACGACCGCGCTGAAAACGCCGTCCCAGTCGCTCGGCGTGGGCTGCCGGAACAGCCGCGCCGTCGGATACCAGGGCGCGGCGTCGCCGCCGAGCGACCAGCGCCAGTCGGCGGCGCTGGGCAGCAGCACCCAGGTCGGCATGCCCATGGCGGCGCCGAGATGGGCAATCGGCGCATCGATCGAAACCAGCAGGTCGAGCTGCGACAGCGCCGTCGCCGCCTCGGCGAAATCGAAGATGCCGCGGCCGACGTCATGCACCAGGCCACCGGCGCCGAATTGCTGGATGTCCTTCTGGTTCACGCCGCCCTGCAGGCTGAAGACCAGCAGCTCGGGATCGCCGGTAAGTGCCAGATAGTGATGGAAGGGCACGGAACGCTGGCGGTCGAGCGGCTGGCCCGGCATGGCGGCCCAGTAGATGCCGACGCGCAGCTTGGCCTTGGCGAGACTGCCGAGCTTGATGCGGCTGTCGTCGGGCGCGCGGATATAGCCGCGGTCCGCCGCCACGGCGGTGAGGTCGATCTGGCAGAGATGGGGCAGCGAGACGAGCGAGGCATGCAAGTCGAAATCGGGCAGCTGCTCGCCCTCGGCCACGACGCGATCGACGTAGTCGAGCGAGCCGAGCAATTCCTTGAGCAGTGCCTGGCAGAGCACCAGCACGGTAGCGCCGCGATTCTTGAGCTCGCGCGCGAAGCGAACGAACAGCAGCACGTCGCCCAGCCCCTGCTCGGGATAGAGCAGGATCTTCTTGCCCTCGAGCGGACCGCCATCCCAGGCGGGCTGGCGGAAGTCGGGCGCCGGCGTATCGGGCAGGCGCTTGCGCGCTTCGTATTCGGCGAAGCCCTGCTCCAGCTCGCCGCGCATCAGCATGGCGATGGCCAGTTCAACACGGGCGCGGCGGTTGTTCGGATTGAGCGTCAAAGCGCGGGCGAAGCAGCCGACCGATTCGTCGATGCGGCCGAGATCGCGCAGGCAAAGCGCCAGATTGAAAAAGCCTTCGGCATAGTCGCGGTTGAGCGTGATCGAATGGAAATGGTGCTTCACCGCCTCGTCGAGCTTGTTGGCGGCGCGCAACGCGTTGCCGAGATTGGAATGCAATGCCGGATTTTCCGGATCGATGGCCAGCGACAGGCGGTGGTGGGCGACCGAAGCGTCGAGCTTGCCGACAAGACGCAGCGCCACGCCCAGATTGTTGTGCAGCTCGGCGTGATAGGGCCGCACCGACAACAGCCGCAGATACGACGAGATCGCCTCATCGAGCCGGCCCGAACGATGCGCCTGCGCGGCCAGCCGCAGCTGCTGGGCGAAGCCGTCGGCTTCGCCGAACAGCGGCCGCGCGACATTGGGCGATTCCGATTCAGGTCTCGTCGGATGGATGTTCGATGTGTCGTTCATGGGCATCGCTCGAACTTGAGCATTTGCCAGCTTACATCAAGTGCCGGCCGTAAGCACCCTATCCAGATGGCTTCTCAGCCTTTGGTCTCCTTCGCTGCAGCGACTTTTTGCGCCGCCAGCTTCTCGAGATCGACGGCCACGCGCTCGAACACCTCGTCCCAGTCGCCCGGCGTCTTCTGCCGGATGAGGCGCATCGACGGGTACCAGGGACTGTCCTCGCGGCCGAGGAAGAAGATCCAGTAGCAGCTGAAATTCAGCATGTCCCAGATCGGCACGCCGAGCGTTCCCGCAAGATGTGCCACTGAGGAGTCGGTCATTACCACTAGATCGAGTTTCTTCAGCACCGCAGCCGTATCGGCGAAATCCGAAAATTGCGATCCCAGATCGACGACCAGCGGATGCGGCTTGAGCTGCTTGTACTCCTCGAAGGGCGGGCCCTTCTGCAGGCTGAAGAGCTGGACATTGGGAATGCGGGCGAAGCGCAGGAAGCGGTCGAGGTCGGCGGCGCGGCGGGCATTGCCGCGAAATGTCACGCTGCCCGACCAGACGATGCCGACCTTGAGCTTGTCGCCGGCCAGGGCCAGGCGTGGCAGCGCCTTGGCGCCGGCGTCCGCGGGAACGGTCAGTTCCGGCGGCGGCGGGATGTCTTCCATGGAGCGCGTGAACATGCCGATCAGGCTCATGATCGGCAGCGCCAGATCGTGTGGCGGCGTGGCGGCGCGCGCCGAGGCCAGTTCGCAGAAATCGGCGACCGTGCCGACCAGGCGCATCAGGTCGGGCTGGCAGCGCAGGATCACCTTGCCGTCGAGGCCGCGCAGCTTGTGCAGGTAGCGCAGCGCGAACAGCGTGTCGCCGAAGCCCTGCTCGGAATAGACCATCAGCGTGCGGCCCATCAGCTTCTCGCCGCGCCACAGCGGCGCCGTCGTCGGCGCGCGGTAGTTGGCCAGTTCCTGAAGGCGCCAGCGCCAGTCGTAATCCTGCCAGGTGCGCTCGGAGAAATCGCCGAGGCGCAACGCGGTCATCGAGCGATCCCAATGCGCGTCGATGTGATCGCTCTGCTCGGCGAGGATCTTGTCGAACATCGGCATGGACCGGTCCGGATGGCCCGCCTCGGTGAGGCAGAGCGCATAGTTGTGCCACAGCCCGATATTCTTCGGCTCCAGCTCGACCGCCGTTTTATGTGCGGCGATCGCCTTGTCGTAATCCTCGAGGTCCTTGTAGGCATTGCCGATATTGCCCCAGAGGCCGGCATTGTCCGGCGTCAGCGCGCGCGCGCGCTCGTAGCAGGCCAGCGACATGTCGGGATTCTTGAGGCGGCGATAAAGCACGCCGAGATTCATCCAGGTATTGGCATCGCCCGGCCGGTAGTTGAGCACGCGGTGCATCAACGCGATGCCGCTCTCGACATCGCCTTCGCGCTGCCGGTCGATCGCCTGCTTCAGCCAGCGCTTGAGGTCCTCGCCGGTGATCGGCCGGTCGGGAATCGGTTCCAGGGGCTTCGTCTTGCTCTTGTCGTCGGTCTTGGGCTTTTCAGCCTTGTCCGCGGGCTTGGGCGCTGTCTTGGCACCGGGAGCCGGTGCGTTCGGAGCAAGACCAGACGTGGCCGGCGCGGTGCTGAGCGCCGCCGGCCCGTCGCGCAGGGAGGATGGAGCGACGCCCCGGGGGACCCATTCCATACTGTCTCCTGACATTCTCTAGATGTAACCCTTGATCAGCTCTTCGGCGATCTGCACGGCATTGAGCGCCGCGCCCTTGCGCAGATTGTCGCTGACCACCCACATCGCCAGACCGTTCTCGACCGTCGGGTCGGTACGGATGCGACTCACATAGACCGCGTCCTGGCCGGTCACTTCCTGCGGCGTGATGTAGCCGCCGGGCTCGCGCCGGTCGACGACGAGGATGCCGGGCGATGCGGCAAGGATGCGGCGCGCCTCGTGCTCGTCGAGTGGACGCTCGAGTTCGAGATTGATCGATTCGGCATGGCCGATAAGGGTCGGCACGCGCACGCAAGTCGCGTGCACCTTGATCTTCGGATCGAGGATCTTCTTGGTTTCGACCACCATCTTCCATTCTTCCTTGGTCGAGCCGTCATCCATGAAGACGTCGATCTGGGGAATGACGTTGAAGGAGATGTTCTTGGGGAACTTCTTGGGATCGAGCGTCTGGTTGACGAAGAAGCTCTTGGTCTGGCTGATCAGCTCGTCCATCGCTTCCTTGCCGGCGCCCGAAGTCGACTGATAGGTCGACACGACACAGCGCTTGATGCCGGCGGCCTCGTGGATCGGCTTCAAGGCCACGACCATCTGGATGGTCGAGCAGTTCGGATTGGCGATGATGCCGCGGCCCTTATAGCCGGCGATTGCCTTGGCATTGACCTCGGGCACCACCAGCGGCACGTCCGGATCCATGCGCCAGAAGGAGGTGTTGTCGATGACGATGGCGCCGGCCTTGGCGGCGCGCGGGCTGTGCTCGGCCGAGACCTTGGCGCCCGGCGAACTCAAGACGATGTCGATGCCCTTGAAATCGAATTTGGCGAGGTCCTGGACCTTCAGCACCGATTTGTCGCCGAACGAAGCCTGTCTGCCGACCGAGCGTGCCGAGGCGAGCGCCACAACGTCGTCCGCCGGGAAGTTCCGCTCGGCCAGGATGGACAACAATTCGCGACCGACGTTACCGGTCGCGCCGACGATGGCTACTCTATAACCCATGACTCATTGCGCGGTGGGCGCGCTCTCCTTTCGGTCAAACGAGGGCAGGGAGATACGCGCCCGAGGGCTATTTTGCAAGGAAACGAGGGTTTTAAGCCTTTCCGGAAGTGGCGACCGCTATACCGGCGACGACAACCACCAATCCGGCCACCAGATCGAGTGTGAAGGGCTCGCCGACGAGCTGGGCGGCCAGCAAAGCGGCGGCGATCGGGTTGACGGCCATGGTCGTGGCCACCCGGGTCGGCGTCGCCCGTTGCAGGGCCCAGACCCAGAGGATGAAGGCGAGTGCGCCGCCGGCAATGCCCAGATAGGCAGCGGCGATCCATTGCGCCGGCCCGAAGGTGGCGAGGACCGCGATCCGACCGGTCAGCACGCCTGCCAGGACAAGCGCCAGAGTGCCCGAACCCATGCCTACGGCAAGAAAGCCGAGCGGGCTGGAACGCTGGATGAAGGGCCGAGACCAGACGTTGTAGGCAGCCATGCCGAACATGGCGCCGGTCATTATCAACTCGCCGCGCCAGGCGCCCGGCGGGGCGGCCGCGAGATTGGAGGCGAGCGCGCCGCAAACGCCGAGAATGGCCAACACGACCCCGGCGGTCTTGCGCAGCGTCAGCCGCTCGATGCCGAAGAGCGCCGCCATGAGCATGGTCTGGAGCAGCAGCGTCGACAGCGCGAGGCTGGCGCGCGCCGCCGTCGTGAAGCTCATCGCCACGTTATAGAGGACGAAGAAGACGCCGAAGAAAACGAAACCGAGGCTGGCGACGCCGAGCCAGTCGCGGCCCTGCGGCCAACGCACCTTCAGCAGCAGCGCCACCGGCAGCACGCAGAGAAAGCCGATGCCCCAGCGCAGGATGGCCAGCGTCACCGCATCGGCATCGCTCACGAGATAGCGCGTGACGGCCGCCGCCGTGCCACCCAGCAGGCTCGACACGATCGCCAGCAGGACGCCCAGCCATTCGCCCACTCTCGTCTCCGCCGGTGAAAATCGCCCAACGAAGCATCCGTGCCTAATGAGATCGCGGCAATGACCTGTGAGGTAAGGAGTGGGGCCTATTCCGCCGTGGCGCCCGAGGCCTTGATGATCGGCACCCAGAGGGCGAGTTCGTCGCGCACCAGCTTGTCGACGGCGGCCGGCGGCGCTGGTGGCATCAGGTCGATGCCCTGCCCGCTCATCTTCTCGCGCACAGTGGGGAGCTGGGCGATGCGCAGGAACTCCGCATTGAGCTTGTTGACGACAGCCGGCGGCGCACCCTTGGGCAGCGCAAAGCCCATCCAGGTATTGAAGACATGACCCTTCACACCCTGCTCGACCATGGTCGGCACGTCAGGCAACAGGCCAGAGCGCTGCGCGCTGGTAATGGCGATGGCCTTGAGCTTGCCGCCCTTGATCAGGCTCACGACGGTCGGCGTGTTGAAAAAGCCCATTTTCACTTCGGCATTGACCACGCCCATGATGCCGGCCGGCGTCGTGCGATAGGGCACGTGCTGCATCTTGACGCCGGTGTCGCGCTCGAACAGCAGCGACGACATGTGATGGCTGGTGCCCGTGCCGCCCGACGAATAGGTGTATTCGCCGGGCTTCTCCTTGGCCTGCGCGATCACGTCGGCGACCGTCTTGGCTGGATTGTCGGGATGCACGACCAGCACATTGGAAACCGAACCGGCCAGCGCCACCGCGTCGAAATCCTTGACCGGGTCGTAGCCTGGCTTGGGATAGAGTCCGATATTGAAGACCACGGTGCCCTGCGAGATCAGGATCATGGTGTAACCGTCGGGCGCGGCGCGCGCGGCCTCGGCCGTGGCGATGGTGCCGCCGGCGCCGGTCTTGTTGTCGACGACGATGTTCTGACCCAGCGCCTTGCTCAACTCATCGGCATAGATGCGCGTGACGATGTCCGCCGTGGCGCCCGGCGCCAGCGGCACGATGAGACGGATCGGCTTCGCGGGCCAGGTGGCTTGCGCCATGACAGCGCTTGAACAGGCAACAAATGCCGCCGCGAGGAAAAACCGTTTCAGCATGACGTGCCTCCTGGAACTCAAAGCCCAACCGATTGCGACACCAGCGTCGCCAGTTGCTTGCGCAACTTGGCCACCGTCGGGGCCTCGCTGCGCTTGTTGATGAGGTTCTTCATCTCGTAGGGATCGCGCTTGAGGTCGTAGAGCTCGTCGCATTCGACGCCGTCGAGCGACTTCTGTGTCCAGTGGATATACTTGTGACGCGCCGTGCGGATCGCCTTGTAGGACATGCCGATCAGCCACGGCATGGCGTTCTCGCTGAAGTACTCGCACATGAACGACTTGCGCCAGCCCTTGGGCGTGGCGCCTTTCGCCGCCCCTTTCGAGGAGAGCGGGCGCAAAGACAGGCCCTGCATGCTTTCGAAGTCCTTGGCCTTGCCACCGGCGAGATCGACGACGGTGGGCGCGATATCGATGGCCACGATCAGGTCGTCGTTCACGACGCCTGGCTTGAACCAGGCGGGATAGCGGATGAGGAAGGGCGACTTGATGCCTTCCTCATAGGCGAAACGACGTTCCGGCCCGAGACCGTGTTCGCCGAAGAAGTAGCCGTTGTCGCCCAGGAACAGAATGAAGGTGTTGTCGAGTTCGCCGGTCTCTTCCAGAGCGGCGAAGACATCGCCCATGCCCTCGTCGACGCTGGCCATCATGGCGGCGCGCAGCCTGATCTCCTCGTCGGTGCCGGCAAGGATGCCGTCGAGCAGCTTCTTCGAGGCGGCATTGACGCGCAGCTCATGCGCTTCCTTCCAGGCCGGCTTGTCCTTCACGACTTCGGCCGTCGGCAGGGCGTTGGGCCGGCGCGGGAAGTGTTCACCCTTGTAGAGGTCGGCATGGCGCGGCGCGGGGCGATAGCCGCCATCGGTGAAATCGATGGTGCCGTCGGCTGCCTGGAAGGCATCGGGATGCACGGCCTTGTGCGCGAAGAACAGTGCGAAGGGCTTGTCGCGCTTCTTCTTGAGGAAATCGACGGCATGGCCGTTCAGCAGATCGGTGATGTAGCCCGTGTACTTCTTCTCATCGCCATCGATGTTGAGGATGGGATCGATGATCGAGCCATGGCCGGGAAAGCTCACCCAGCGGTCGTAGCCGGGGCGCGGACCGCCGGAATTGCCCATGTGCCATTTGCCGATATGGGCGGTCTCGTAGCCCAGGCGCTGCAGGACGACGTGGTAGTTGGGCAGGCGGTGGCTGTGGGCGTCGCGGGCCACGTTGTCGATGATGCCGTGACGGCTGGCATATTGGCCGGTGACGATCGAGGCGCGGTTGGGCGAGCACAGCGGTGTGCTGTGAAACGCCGAGGTGAACATCGCGCCTTCGTGGCCGATACGGTCGATATGCGGCGTCTTCATGAAGGGATGGCCGCAGATGCCGAGTTCGTCGAAGCGCAGGTCGTCGATCAGAACGATCAGGAAGTTCGGTTTTTTCTTCTTTGACGCCATCTCATCCCTCCCACTACTCACGCATGCACGCCGCGTGCCGGAACGGACGCTAGCCGCCGGCCTTGACGGATACCAGAGGCTCGCGCCGAATGGCAGCGAAGAGGAATGCCCATGACCGAGTCTGCCCTGCCTTTGGCGGGATTGCGTGTGCTGGATATCAGTTCGTTCATCGCCGCTCCCGCCGCGGCCACGGTGCTGGGCGACTGGGGCGCCGACGTGATCAAGGTCGAGGGCCCCGAGGGCGATCCCAACCGCACGATCATGAACGACTCGGCCAGCTATCCGAAGGGCACCGTCAACTATCCGTGGCTGATGGATTCGCGCAACAAGCGCGGCATCTCGCTCGACCTCAAGAAGCCCGAAGCGCGCGCCGCCCTCGACCGTCTGATCGCCGTCTCCGACATCCTGGTCTGCAACTTCCCGCCACCCGTGCGCGACCGTCTGCGCCTCACCTACGACGACGTGAAGAAGGTCAATCCCCGGCTGATCTATGCCTCGCTCACCGGATACGGCGAGAGCGGCCCCGACCGCGACCGGCCGGGTTTCGACGCCACCGCCTATTTCGCCCGCTCCGGCCTTCTCGACGCCCAGCGTTACGAAGGCGGACCGCCAGGCGTACCGGGACCCGCCCAGGGCGATCGCGCGACCGCGATGGCGCTGGTGTCGTCGATCCTGATGGCGCTGATCCACCGCATGAAGACGAACGAGGGCTCGTGGGTCGGCACCTCGCTGCTCGGCAATGGGCTGTGGTCGTGCGGCGTGATCGCCCAGGCGGCCCTTGTCGGCGCGTTCCTGACCCCGCGCCCGCCGCCGGACCGGCCCCGGTCGGCGCTGGGAAACATCTACCGCACCGCCGACGACCGCTGGGTGCAGCTCACCATCGTGCGCGAGGACAAGCTCTGGCCGCCGCTGTGCAAGGCGATCGGCAAGCCCGAACTCGCCTCCGATCCACGATTTCCCACGACCGACGAGCGCCGCAAGCGTTCGGCCGAACTCGCGACCGTCCTGCGCGAGACCTTCGCCAGCCGCGACTACGAGCACTGGCGCCAGGCGCTGGCGGCCAACGATGTGACCTTCGGCGTCATCAGCCGGCCGAGCGATATTCCCGACGACGCCCAGGCCGTCCATGCCGGCGCCATCGTCGACACAGCCATTCCCGAAATGCCGCGCACGCTGGCCAATCCGATGCGCCTGAGCTTCGCCGAGCAGCGCGTCGCCGGTCCGGCGCCCGCCCTTGGCCAGCACGGCGCGGAAATCCTGCACGAGGCCGGCCTGACGGCCGACGAGATCGCCGGCTTGCGCGCCAGCGGTGCGCTCAAATGAGCGAAGAGTTGCCGCTCGCCGGACTTCTCGTCCTCGACATCAGTTCCTTCATCGCCGGACCGGCGGCGGCGGTGGCGTTGGCGGATTTCGGCGCCGACGTCATCAAGATCGAACCGCCCGGCGAAGGCGACCCGCATCGCCAGAATTACAAGAGCCCGAACTATCCGCGCCGCGAGCACGAGGTGAATTTTCCCTGGCAGCTCGATGGCCGGCTCAAGCGTTCGCTGGCGCTCGACCTCAAGAATGCCGACGCGCGTGACGTGCTCGAGCGCCTGCTGAAACGCGCCGACGTGATGATCGTGAATTTCCCGCCGCCGGCGCGCGAACGTCTGAAGCTGCGCTGGGAGGACATCGAGCCGATCAACCCGCGCCTCGTCTATTGCTCGCTCACCGGCTACGGCGAAACCGGCCCCGATCGCGACCGTCCGGGCTTCGACATCACGGCGTATTTCGGCCGCTCGGGCATTCTCGATGCCGCGCGCTACGAAGGCGGCCCACCGGGCATCTCGCTGCCGGCGCAGGGCGACCGCTGCACGGCGATGACTCTGGTGGCCGCGATCCTGCTCGGTCTGCGGCGCCGCGACCAGACAGGCAAAGGCGGCTGGGTCGGCACCTCGCTCTATGCCAATGGCGCCTGGTCCAACGGCACGACGGTCGCCGGCGCGCTGGTCGATGCCAAGCTGCCGTCGCGGCAATCGCCCGACAAGCCGCGCAACGCGCTGACCAATCTTTACCGCACCAGGGACGACCGCTGGCTGCAGCTCCTCGTCGTGCGCGACGACCGCTTCTGGGGCACGCTCTGCGCCGCCATCGATTGCCCCGACCTCGCGACCGATCCGCGCTTCACCGACCGCAACGACCGCAAGACGCGCGCCCTCGAACTGGTCGCGGAGCTAATGCCGGTCTTCGCCGCGCGCACCTACGCCGAATGGGAAGCCATCCTCTCCAAGACCGGCATCCCCTTCGGCGTTATCGGCCGCGTCGCCGACGTCATCGCCGACGAACAGGCCGAACACGCCGGCATCTTCGCCGACACGACCAATCCCGAGGTGCCGCGCACGGTCAACAATCCGATCCGCCTCGGTTTCGCCCAGCCGCGCGTCTCCGGCCGGCCGCCCGAGGTCGGCGAGCACAACGACGCCGTGCTGCGCGAGACCGGCTATAGCGAAGCCGAGATCGTGGCCCTTAAGAAGGCAGGCGCTTTGGGGTAGGATCGGCCATGGCCAAGCGCTTCCCGACCTATGCCGAGTTCTGGCCCTTCTATCTGCGGGAGCACTCGAAGGCCTCGACCCGTGCGATCCACTATGTCGGCACCCTGGCCTCGGCGGCCTTTCTCGTTTGGGCGCTGGCGACCCACAATTGGTGGTGGCTGCTGGCCGTGCCTTTCTTCGGCTATGGCCCGGCCTGGTACGCCCATTTCTTCGTCGAAAAGAACAAGCCCGCGACCTTCGAGGCGCCGTTCTGGTCCCTGATCAGCGATTATCGCATGTGCGGGTTGTTTTTGACCGGCCGGCTCGGTCACGAAATGATGAGGCATCAAATCCGCGGCTGAAGCGGCCGCGTAGAGGGTCCATGCGGAAATTCCTCGCCCTGCTGCTGCTCGTCTTCGCCGCCCCCGCTGCCCGGGCCGAGACGCCATCCCTCAACTGGCAGAAATTCGAGCCGGCGCTGTTCGACCGGGCCGCCAAAGAGGACAAGTACATCCTGCTGCATATGGCGGCGGTCTGGTGCCACTGGTGCCACGTCATGGAAGGCACGACTTACCGCGACGCCGACGTGCAGAAGAAGATCGCCGAGAAATTCATCGCCGTGCGCGTCGACCAGGATGCCGACCCGGCGCTGTCCTACCGCTACGAGAACTGGGGGTGGCCCGCCACCATCATGCTCGACAAGGACGGCAACGAGATCTTCAAGCGCCGCGGCTATATCCCGCCCGAGCTGTTCAACAGACTGCTGGCCGCGGTGATCGAGGATCCCTCGGCGCTGCCCGACGCCAATGCCGGCGCCGCCGTCGATCCCAATGCCGTCGCTCTCTCCGCCGACCGCCGCGCCAAGACCGAGGCGCTGATGCTGCAGGCCTACGACAAGGAGCATGGCGGCTTCGGCAGCACGCATCGCTACATCCATGGCGACACGGTCGAATGGGCGATCGAGCGCGGCCGGCCGCTCCAGCGCAACACCGATGTCGAGACCTGGCGCGGCGTGGTGGCCAAGACGCTGGCGGGCTCGCGGCGCATCATGGATCCGGTGTGGGGCGGGTTGTTCCAGTATTCCGACAAGCTCGACTGGTCGGGCCCGCATTTCGAGAAACTGCTCAACATCCAGCGCGACGGCATGCGTGCCTATGTGCTGGCGTATCAGGTCACGCGCAACGAGGCCGATCTCGCCTCGGCCAAGGACATCGCCCGCTGGCTGATGGATTTCATGCGCAGCCCCGAGGGCGCTTTCTATACGAGCCAGGATGCCGATGCCGGCAAGGAGCATGGCGATGTCTTCTACGCCAGGAGCGATGCCGAACGCCGCGCCGGCGCGCAGCCGCCGATCGACCGCAATCTCTATGCCCGCGAGAATGGCTGGGCGATCGCCAGCATCGCAGCACTCTACGACGTGACCGGCGAGAAGCCGCTGATCGACGCCGCACAGAAGGCCTTCGACTGGACACTGGCAAACCGCCGTGCGCCCCATGGCGGCTTCGGCCATGGACGCGCCGCCGATGACGACACCCACCTCGGCGACACGCTCGCCATGGCGGAAGCGGCCCTGGCGCTCTACCGCAGCACCGCCGAGCGCCGCTATATCAAGATCGCCGCCGAACTGGCCGACGTGATCGCGCGCGATCATCGTGACCCGATGGGCGGCTATATGGTGCGCCAGCCCGATCCCGGCGCGAAGGGCGTGCTGGCCAGGCCGGTGAAGCAGCTCGACGAGAATGTCGCCACCGTGCGCCTGTTCAACCTGCTTTCCCGCAATTTGGGCAGCCCGTCCTACCGCGCCGCCGCCGAACACGGCATGCGCTACCTGATCTCGCTGGCCGAGGACGATCTCGTCGTGCCGGGCGCCCTGCTGGCCGACCGCGAGCTTGGCCGTGAGCCGGCCCATGTCACCATCGTCGGCCGCAAGAACGACCCCGCCGCCCAGTCCCTCTACGCCGCCGCCCGCACCTACCCGACGCGATACCTCCGTATCGAGTGGTTCGACGCCCGTGAGGGTCCGCTGCCCGCCAGCGACATCGAATATCCCGAAATGCCGCAGGCTGCAGCCTTCGCCTGTGCCAACGGCGCCTGCTCGATCCCGGTCTTCGACGCCGGCGAGGTCCACCGCATCGCGGCCAAGGTCGACGACCGCTAACCCCACCCCAAACCCCGCCCCTTGCGTCGGTAGGGGTCGGAGGCCACATTGGCAGGGAACCTGAATTTCCCGCCAGAGGACCTATGGAAGCTTTGTTGAAGGGCGCCACGCCGCAGGCCGCCCCCGCCGATCTCGTCATGGACAGCGACCAGAACAAATTCGCCAAGGATGTGCTCGAAGCCTCGCGCACCGTCCCGGTCGTCGTCGATTTCTGGGCGCCGTGGTGCGGCCCCTGCAAGACCTTGCAGCCGATCATTGAAAAGGTCGTGCGTGCGGCCAACGGCAAAGTGAAGCTGGTCAAGATCGACATCGACAAAAACCAGATGCTGGCCCAGCAGCTGCGCATCCAGTCGATTCCGGCGGTCTATGCCTTCTTCGGCGGCCGGCCGGTCGACGGCTTCATGGGCGCCGTGCCCGAGAGCCAGGTGAAGGCCTTCGTCGACAAGCTGATCGAGGCCTCGGGCGGCGTCGGTGAGGGCGACGGCGGCCTGGCCGAGCTGCTCGAACAGGCCAAGGCGGCCG
>JBBRFD010000091.1:0-17690 GCA_038224985.1 Reyranellales bacterium | reverse complement strand
ACGCCGATGCGCCTGCCGATGGTGGCAGCCCTTGGCATCGGCATGCTGGCGGCGCGTGCCTATGGCCTCACCATTCTCGACGGCGTCTACAACGACCTCCAGGACACCGAAGGTTTCCGCGCCGTTTGCCAGCAGGGCCTCGAGATGGGCTTCGACGGCAAGACGCTGATTCATCCGAGCCAGGTCGAGCTCTGCAACGATGTCTTCGCACCGTCGGCTGGCGAACTGGCGATGTCGGAGAAGATCGTCGCTGCGTTCAAGGCCGCGCAAGCCGAGGGCAAGGGCGTGGTCACGGTCGATGGCCGCATGATCGAGAACCTGCATGTCGAGCAGGCTGAACGCGCGCTCGCCATGGCGGCGGCCATCAAGGAGCTGCAGGCCGTCTGATGAGCAAAACCACCGCCGGCAACTTCTTCGAGGACTTCCGTGTCGGACAGGAGTTCCCTCACGCCACGCCGCGCACGCTGACCGAGGCCGATGCCGCGCTCAACATCGGCCTGTTCGGATCGCGCTTCGCGATCAACTGTTCCGACGAATTCGCCCGCGGCCTCGGCCTGCCGCGCGCGCCGCTCGACGATCTGCTGGTCTTCCATGTCGTCATCGCCAAGACCGTGCCCGACATCTCCGCCAATGCCGTCGCCAATCTCGGCTATGCCGACTTCCGCTGGGGGGCGCTGGTCTATCCCGGCGACACGCTGTCGGTGCGGTCGACGGTGCTGGGCCTGCGTGAAAATTCCAACCGCGAAAGCGGCGTCGTCTGGGTGCGTTCGATCGGCAGCAACCAGCGCGGCGAGATGGTACTCGACTATGTGCGCTGGGTGATGGTGCGCAAACGCGATCCCGCCGCCGCCGTGCAGCCGGTTGTCGTGCCCAAAACCGCACCCTCGGTCGCCGTGGCCGATCTGGTCGTGCCGGCCGGACTCGATCTCTCGCGCTACGACGATGCCGCTGCCGGTTCGCCATATCGCTGGGAGGATTATGCGGCCGGTGAACGCCTCGACCATGTCTCGGGCTACACGCTCGAGGATTCCGATCACATGTTCTCGACGCGGCTCTATCAGAATACCGCGCGCGTCCATTTCGAGGCCTTCACGGCCCGGGACACGCGCTTTGGTCGTCGCCTGGCCTATGGCGGCCATGTCATTTCGCTGGCCCGCTCGCTCTCCTTCAACGGCTTGGCCAACGGCTTTCGCATGGCGGCGATCAATGCCGGCAGCCATGTCGCCCCGACCTTCGGTGGCGACACGATCTATGCCTGGTCGGAGGTGCTGGAGGCGGCGCCCCTGCCCAGCCGGGACGACCTCGGTGCATTGCGAATGAGAACTATTGCGATCAAGGACTGCCTCGCCGGGTCCTTCCCGGGCAAGGGCGCCGACGGCAAATATCACCCTGCGGTCGTGCTCGACCTCGACTACTGGCTATTGATGCCGCGTCGATAGAGCTGCTTTGACTAAAGGCCCATCGGCGCTAAAACCGTGTCGCCGTCACGGCTGAGAGGTATTTTTACGCGATGAGCGTTGTTAACGGGCCGTCCAACCGGCCGCTTTCCCCGCATCTGCAGGTCTACAAGCCGCAGCTCACTTCCATGCTTTCGATCCTGCACCGGGCGACCGGGATGGCACTTTCGGTCGGGGCCCTCTACCTCGCGACCTGGGTGATCTATGCCGCCTCCACTCCCAAGGCCTATGCGATGTTCCAGGCCTTCAATGGCGGGATCGTCGGCCGGTTCATCCTCGGCGGCTGGTTGTTTTGCGCCTTTTTTCACCTCTGCAACGGCATCCGGCACCTGTTCTGGGACGCCGGCTACGGCTTCGAACTGAAGGATGCCTATCGCAGCGGCTGGATCGTCGTCGCCGTTTCCCTGGTCGCCACCGTGGTGTCCTGGGTTGTCGGCCTGCGGCTGATCTGAGGGCAGGGACCATGGACAAGGATCTTCGCACACCTCTCGCCCGCGCCCGCGGCCTCGGCACGGCCAAGGACGGCCTGCATCACTGGACGGCCCAGCGCCTGACCGCCGTGGCCCTGGTGCCGCTGGTCGTCTGGTTCGCCATCTCGCTCGTCATGATGAGCGGCGCCGACCATGCCACCGTGCGCGCCTGGATCGGCTCGCCCTTCGTCAGCGTGCTGTTGATCCTGACCATCGTCGTCGGCCTGCATCACGGCCAGCTCGGCATGCAGGTGGTCTACGAGGATTACACCAGCGGCGGCCTGCGGCTCGCGCTTATCATCATCACCAAGTTCATCGCAGTGCTCTTTGGCCTCGCCGCCATCGTGTCGATCCTGCGCATCGGTTTCGGAGTCTAGTCATGGCTGAGGAGAGCAAGGGCGAGGTCGCCGGTACCGTCAACATCGGCGGCCGGGCCTACAAGATCATCGAGCACGAATACGACGTCGTGGTCGTGGGCGCCGGTGGTGCGGGATTGCGCGCCACCTTCGGCATGGCCAACAAGGGCTTCAAGACGGCCTGCATCACCAAGGTCTTCCCGACGCGCAGCCACACGGTGGCGGCGCAGGGCGGCATCTCGGCGGCGCTCGGCAACATGGGTCCCGACGACTGGCGCTGGCACATGTACGACACCGTCAAGGGCTCGGACTGGCTGGGCGACCAGGACTCGATCGAATACATGTGCCGCGACGGCATCCCGGCGATCATCGAACTGGAGCATTTTGGCGTGCCCTTCAGCCGCACCGCCGAGGGCAAGATCTACCAGCGCCCATTTGGCGGCATGACGACGGAATACGGCAAGGGCATCGCCCAGCGCACCTGCGCCGCCGCCGACCGTACCGGCCACGCCATACTGCACACGCTCTACCAGCAATCGCTGCGCAACAACGCCGAGTTCTTCATCGAGTATTTCGCCCTCGACCTGATCATGGACGAAGGCGTCTGCCGCGGCGTCATGGCCTGGAACCTCGACGACGGCACCATCCATCGCTTCCGCGCCCACAAGGTCGTGCTGGCGACGGGCGGCTATGGTCGCGTCTTTGCGACGGCGACTTCGGCGCATACCTGCACCGGTGACGGCGGCGCCATGGCGTTGCGCGCCGGCCTGCCGCTGCAGGACCTGGAATTCATCCAGTTCCACCCGACCGGGGTCTATGGCGCGGGCTGCCTGATCACCGAGGGCGTGCGCGGCGAAGGCGGCTACGTCACCAACGGCAATGGTGAGCGCTTCATGGAGCGTTACGCGCCGTCGGCCAAGGACCTCGCCTCGCGCGACGTCGTCTCGCGTTCCATGACCATGGAAATTCGCGAAGGCCGCGGCTGCGGCCCCAACAAGGATTACATCGAGCTGCATGTCGAGCATCTCGATCCCAAGGTCATTCACGAGCGCCTGCCCGGCATCGCCGAGACGGCGCGCATCTTCGCCGGCGTCGATGTCACGCGCCAGCCGATCCCGATCCTGCCGACCTGCCACTACAACATGGGCGGCATCCCCGCGAATTATCACTGCGAAGTGCTGACGGTGAAGGACGGCGATCCCTACACCGTCGTGCAAGGCCTGATGGCGCTGGGCGAGGCCGCGTCGGTCGGCGTGCACGGCGCCAATCGCCTGGGCTCCAACTCGCTGCTCGAACTGGTGGTCTTCGGCCGCTCCGCCGCCAACCGTGTCGGCGCCACCATGACGCCGGGCGAGACGCACAAGCAGATCCGCAATGCCGGCGAGGAAGCGATCGCCCGCCTCGACAAGGCGCGCCATTCCAACGGCAGCACCGGCACGGCACAGCTGCGCGCCAATATGCAGCGCACCATGCAGAACGATTGCGCGGTGTTCCGCACCAGCAAGACGCTGGCCGAAGGCTGCGCCAACATGGACAAGGTCTTCGCCGGCAAGGACGATATCCGCATCAAGGACCGCTCGATGATCTGGAACTCCGATCTCATGGAGACGCTGGAGTTCGAGAACCTGATCGTGCAGGCCCAGGCCACGATTTATTCAGCCGCCAACCGCAAGGAGAGTCGCGGCGCTCATGCGCACGAGGACTATCCCGATCGCGACGACAAGAACTGGCTGAAGCACACCGCGGTCTGGGTCGACACCAACACCGGCAAGACCCGCATCGACTACCGTCCGGTCAACCTGCAGCCGATGAGCAACGACGTTCAGTCGTTCCCGCCAAAAGCACGCGTGTACTGAGTTCGAGAGGAAGCGATGGCTGAGTTTACCCTGCCCGCCAATTCAAAGATCGGCGTCGGCGAGACCTACAAGGCGGCGGCTGGCACCAAGAACATCAAGACGTTCAAGGTCTATCGCTGGACGCCGGACGACGGCAAGAAGCCCAGCGTCGACACCTATGAAGTCGACATGGACAGCTGCGGCCCGATGATTCTCGACGCGCTGATCAAGATCAAGAACGAGATCGACAGCTCGCTCACCTTCCGCCGCTCGTGCCGCGAGGGCGTCTGCGGCTCCTGCGCCATGAACATCGATGGCACCAATACGCTGGCCTGCACCAAGTACATCGCCGACGTGAAGGGCGACATCAGGATCTACCCGCTGCCGCACATGCCGGTGGTGCGCGACCTGGTGCCCGACCTCAAGGTGCCCTATGCCCAGCTCGCCTCGATCGAGCCGTGGCTGAAGTCGACGAGCCAGCCGCCGACGCGCGAGCGCCTGCAGTCGCCGGAGGAACGCGCCAAGCTCGACGGATTGTGGGAATGCATCCTGTGCTTCTGCTGCACGACCTCGTGCCCGTCCTACTGGTGGAGCGGCGACCGCTACCTCGGTCCGGCCGTGCTGCTGCAGGCCTATCGCTGGATCGCCGACAGCCGCGACGAAGCCAAGGGCGAGCGCCTCGACAATCTCGAGGACCCGTTCCGGCTCTATCGCTGCCATACCATCATGAACTGCACCAAGACCTGCCCGAAGAGCCTCAATCCGGCCAAAGCCATCGCCGAGATCAAGAAGCTCATGGTCGAACGGACGGTCTGATTGTGGCTGGCGCCGGGAGCTAACCGGCGCGGCTTTTGCTATGCTCCCCTGCACAGAGATCAAGCAGGGGGTCCAGATGATCAAGAAAACACTGATGGCCACGGCGGTAGCGCTGATGGCGGCAGCGCCGGCTTTTGCCGGCACGACTTTCGACTCGGTCAAGGCCAAGGGCTTCGTGCAATGCGCGGTCAATACCGGCCTCGCGGGGTTTTCCATCCCCGACAGCCAGGGCAAGTGGACGGGGCTCGACGTCGATCTCTGCCGCGCCATCGCCGCCGCTATGTTCGGCGATTCGGAAAAGACCAAGTACACCCCGACCACGGCCCAGCAGCGCTTCATCGCCCTGCAGTCGGGTGAAGTCGACGTCATCACCCGTAACGCCACGCAAACGCTGCTGCGCGACACCTCGCTGGGGTTCAACAGCGCCGGCATCAACTTCTACGACGGCCAGGGCTTCCTGGTACCGGCCAAGAGCAACATCAAGAGCGCCAGGGAGTTGAACGGCGCCACCATCTGCGTGCAGCCCGGCACTTCGACCGAGCTCAACCTCGCGGACTATTTCCGCAAGCACAAGATGACTTTCAAGCCGGTGCTGATCGAGAAACTCGACGAGCTGATGCAGGCCTATGCCTCGGGCCGCTGCGACAGCTACACCACCGACGCCTCGGGCCTTGCTGCGGTGCGCGTCGGCCAGCTCGCCGGCAAGGGTGAGCATGTCATCCTGCCCGAGCGCGTCTCCAAGGAACCGCTGGGTCCGATGGTGCGCCATGGCGACGACCAGTGGTTCGACCTGGTGAAATGGGTGCTCTCGGGCACGATCGAGGCCGAGGAATTGGGCATCACGTCCAAGAACGTCGACGAAATGCTGAAGAGTGACGACCCCGCCATCAAGCGCTTCCTGGGCGTCACGCCGGGATTCGGCAAGGCCGTCGGCGTCGACGAGAAGTGGATGTACAACGTCATCAAGCAGGTCGGTAACTACGGCGAGAGCTTCGAGCGCCATGTCGGCCCGGCCACTCCGCTCAAGCTCGAGCGGGGCATGAACGCGCTGTGGACCAACGGTGGCCTGATGTACGCCATCCCGTTCCGGTGATCTCGTGTTCCTCTTCACCGCGAGGGGGAGAGGCTAGGTGAGGGGCTTCGACGATTGCGCGCAACTACCGCACATTTTAGCGGGTTGATTTTACTTGCGTTTTGCGGGCATCGACAGGAAAGCGGATTGGAGGGTGGTTAGTCCTGCATATTCATGATGAACTTGGAGCAATCACGTTCGTTCTCCCTACATACCTTTAGGTCACGGGTGCTTGCTTCATGATACTCGGCCGCGCCGCCTGCTATGCTAGTGTGTCGGAATGCACATCAGTCAGAGCGCCGTCGATCCATGCCATAAGGCCCGTATGTTGCCTGTAATCTGCCAAACGGCGCGCGCGAGTGGTTCGCGAGCGGTTTTCGGCCCCTTACCTCCGGGCGAGACGCTAGTAACAAATACAAGTTTCATATTGCGTGCGGCGGGATCCCGTGGGTACCATCCGCAAGGCGACATCGGGGGAGTTTGCCGTGAGATTTTCGACATTTGTCGCACTTCTGTGCGCGGGCACTCTTGCCGGTTGCGGTAGCCCATCAACGCAGCTGATAGGTGTACCGCCTTCCCTGCAACAATCGAATCTCTTGAATGAGCGAGTACTGCAAACTCAGATGGTCGATTCGCTGGTCGAGAAAGCCGGCCTGTCTTCCGAGATTCTCAGAGTGGAACCGGCACGCTGGCAGGAGGTGGCTGACGCCGGCCTTTTGGAGGTCGACATTCTGTGCGACCGCTACCTCGCGGCCCTCTTTGCCTTCAACCGCGAGCAGCGGGCCGGCCGCCAGATCCTGACCGCGGCTGGCGCCAGCACCGCTGCCATCCTCGGCCTGACCGGCGCCACGGGAGCTACGGTCGCCCTGGTCGCTGCCGCCTTTGGGCTGGGGGCCAACGTCTTCGACGCTGGAGCCAATTCGGTGCTGTTTACAGTGAGTCCGACGGCTGTCCGTGCCGTAGCGGTTCGTGGCCGACAGGCCTTCCTCGATGGCATCAAGTGGGAGCGCGTCAACTCGCGACCGCGCATGATGATCGTCGTGCAGGGATATCTCGCACAGTGTACGCCCGCCGCCATCGAGGCTAACATCGACAATGCCGCGACTGGCGCGCCGTCGGTGTCCAATATCGGAACCGCGCTGAAGGCCGCAGCGCTGGCCTCGCCGGCGTCGTCGATCTTGCAGAAGCCAGAGGTCGTTATGACCTCGCCGGTCACGCCGCCGACGAATAATCCCCCGATGGTTCCGCGGTCCGACTTGCCGGTCAACGCTACCGCGGCCGAAATGACTGTCTTCCAGAATAAGCGCGAAGCTATGGCACTGCAGAGCGCGCTCGGTGCGGACCCAGACGGCGATTTTGGCCCGGTTGGCCTCAAGCCTCTCCGTCCCGCCTCCACGCGTCTGGCAATATCCGAGTACAATGCGGGTCTGCTACGCCGCTCCAGCAAGACGGAAGCGGGTAGCGACGTCATGGACGGCGATCTCTCCGCTTATCGTGCCTTGATCCTCCGAGGCGCGCCCTTGGCGACAAGTGGCGTCAAATCGCCGTTCGAGCGCGCCCTGCTCGGCGATCAGCCGACCTGTGACACAATCCGCAAATATATCGACGCCGTGAAAGGACCGGTGGTCACAGAGACCGATCCTCCGAAATGCATGGCTATCCTGCGGGGAGCGATCGATGCGCGGCGCACGGAATTGAACATGCCTGAGCCCGCCAGCGTCCTAGATTCGAAGCTGTACGACCAACGCCCGGCTGTAATCAAAATTGATCGCCCGTAGGCACCCGCAGAAGGACGGTTCTGATGACAGTCTATATCGTCAAGACATTATGTTTCCTGTTCCCGGATGCGGCGACGGCACTGCACCCCCCCGCTCCCGCCGGCACGCCCAAGCTCCAAGTCTTTGATCGGTTCGACGGTGGGTTCTCGGCGGCCGTCAACCAGCTGATCGACAAGACGGCGCCGCCCCCGACGGGTGTCGTTGATCGGGATTGTTTGGTTGCGGTGCCTGCCACTCTGCTGCCGATTACAACAGAGGTCGGCAAAACCGCTTTCTGCTTGGCGGTAACGGACGCGGCAGCCGCGGAAATGGCGGACCGCAACTATCTCCTGTCGGTCGCCTACTTTCGATCCGAGAAGCTCGGAAACTTCGGCAAGCCGGAAGATCTTCGATACGGGCCGTTTCGCTATAACGCGGAGGAATGGTTCCCTGCTGTAGCTGAGGCCAAAAAGGCCGGCCATCCATCACTCGAGCCGGAGGATCTGTTCGATCCGGGCCGGCAGGTGACGGTGGCAGCGATCCGCACCGGTAAAGCGATGAAGGATTTCAAGGCCGCCCACGGTCGTTTTCCGATTCCGGTAGAACTGTTTTTCTACGAGCGTCTCGATGAGGAGGGGCTGGCGCTGCTCAAGCTCAGTCCTGGCCAAACCTGCGCAGCCGCTTTCGCCGCCGTGCCGCCCGCCCGCAGTTCCCTTAGCTATCGCACTGAAATCAAGGATCGCCCGAGCGACGAGGTGATCAAGGAAGTGACAAAGGGTTTGATTGGCGGCTTCGTTGCTTCTCGCCCCGATGTCGAGCGGTTGGAGCCGCACAGGCGCTTCTTCAACGACGAGGACATCGCCCCGTGGCTCACCGTGGCGCGGCTGATGACCAGCGAGAACGTGGCCATCGATCCGACGACGCTCGCCGGGCAATTCATGACGTTCCAGCCGGCCCTCGGTGCCAACGACAGGCGCTCCGCGGCGTTCGTCGCCTTCTGCCTCATCGGAAGCGGCATCGCCGACGCAAAGGCGAAGGTGCTGGCCATGGACAATACCGCCGGCTTGCCCGCCACCTGGAAGGGCAACTGGGCGCCGGCCGCGACCGATCCGATGCGGCCGGGCACCGTCGTCGTCGTCGATGCCGAGGACGGCAAGGAGAGCGTCGGCCTTCTGGCTGAGACGCCGACGGACGACAACTACAAGGTCTACTTCTGCAGCGAGACCGATACGGTCAAGGTCGGCATCAAGACCATCGCCAAGGCTAAGGTCAAAGCAACGCGCTGGCTCGACATCACCGGCGGGGCCCTCGCCGTCGACCCGACAGCGCTGGCCAACGCTCCCGCACAAATCAAGGGAACGGTGCCAATGGCCCAGCAGGCTTTCACTAGGCTTCGTGGAGCGGGGTGGACCGCGGCACAGGCGTGCGGAATACTAGCGAATATTCAAGCCGAGAGCGGCTTCGACTTCAAGAACACCACGGGTGACGGCGGCCAAGCCCACGGCATCTGCCAATGGCATCCCGATCGGCAGGCGCATTTCACGGCCCAGTTCGGTAAGACGATTGCGGCAGCGACACTTGATGAGCAGGTAGATTTTATCACTTTTGAAATGAACCACAAAGAAAAGGACGCGGGAGATCTTCTCAGGAAAGTTGCAACCCCCGCAAACGCCGCAAGGATTGTTTGCACCGAGTATGAACGCCCACAAAAACCTATAGAAGATTCGGCGAAGCGCATACCGTTAGCGGAGGCCTATGCTCTTGTGTTTCGATAGTTTCGAGTGGTCCAAGCTGCGGGAGCTATTTATTAAAGACCACAGGAGATCAAACGCAAGACGAGGTGACGAGCGCGATATTCGCTTAGACACTTTCTGCTCGGTTCTAGTTTGTTGAATATCCCTCGAGAAAGTCTATTATTGCGGGCGAGGGGCTAGCCGGAGAATGGGGATGCAGGGACTTGCGCTCGCGGCGGATCCGAAACGTCGTGAATTCTGGTGGATTTTCGCGATCGTAACGACCATTAGTGTGGCGCCCACTCTTCTCGGCTTGCTGGTCATAGTCGCGTGCAAGGCCGGCAGTTGCGCAATACCGGGATTCTGGAAATCCTTCTTCGATGCACTTCAGGGGATATCGGGCTTTCTCATCGTCGACGTCAGCCCGCAATTGAATCCATTGTTCCAGATACTAGCTCCTGTCATGTCGGTCGGTTTGGCCACTCTGGCATTAGTCGCGGAGAAGCAGACCGATCCGCCGGACAGAAGCTTGCTCATGCTCAGACGGATATTTGGCGGCGTCTTCGTCGTCTTCGCCGTCGTTGCGTTGATTAACCTCAACTTCTTCGGTTCAAGCACCGATTCCCCTCAGTACCACGATATGAGTGGACTGATTGGTAATACTCAGCTCACGAAGCTGATAGCCGAGTCGAATACAAAAACACTTCAAATGGCTATCTCAAATGCCCTTGTACTGGCGGGGATCATTCGAATTGAGAAGAAATAACCTTCCAATGAGGCATTCGATGCGGCGCAACCTCGCATTTCTTGGATTATTCATCGTGGCTTATCTTGCGCTGATAGCAAACTCCTCATTGGCACAAGTCGCGACGGAGTTTGCGTTCGACGTCATTCCTTCACAATTCAAAACGATATGTCAGATCAAGGACAATGGCCCATCAGGCTACGTTGTGAAGTTGTCGGTCCCTGACGAAGTGCTGGACACAACGAAAATCCTCGAGTTCGGATGCCCAGCCACGTACGTATATCCGCGGTTGATGCTTCGCGCCAACGCCTTAACATCGGGTAAGGCTAACTTTTCTGTGTATCCATTCGATGGTGAGTTAAGCGACGCGAACTACAACAAGCTTGTGCACGACAAGCGGGTTCAGAAATTCGAGTTCGATGCGGATGAACTGTACGAATATCTCGGTCTGTCTGCCTTCGAGGTCGCGCGCAGGACTGTCAAGCTTAATGGGCCAAGCTCGATTCCGGATCCGAAGACCGCGCAAATTCTCTATCAACATCTGAACGCATGGATAGTGGTCGCCGACCGGAAGGACTACAGATTCCTTCCTTCAGATGAGCACGTAAGCGACGTTACCAGATTACTCACTCGCTTCGCCAATTGGCCACAATATAGCGATCAATGGTACGCCGCAGCGACAGGCAACTCTCGACAGCAATTCAAGGACGCAATCGCTAGGGTCCGAGGGTTGAGAGCGAACTACTTCCAAAGGGTTTACGACGGAATCCTGGCAATGCCGACGTGTATCGACCAGTCGGCGATGTTTGGCCGGATGCTGAAATCCTTCGAGGCAATGAACGATGATGAGCAGCGGATGATTGCTGCTGAAGTCAACGCCGCCAAAGGAACTAAGGGACGGTTCCCAAGCGAATGGCGTAAGATGATTGAAGCAACAATCGCTGATCGGAAAGACAGGCAAATTAACGGAGTGGCCTGCAAAATATAGCTGTTATGGCCTCGGCCGGTCCGACGCTTGCAGTAACCGCCGCTCGCGACGCAGCCGGACGGTTCCGCAAATATGCCCGCACAGCAGTTTCGAACGAATAGGATTGCCTGAGAAATAGGGATAGTTCGGCGCAAACCCTCATCTTACGTCTCCCCTAAGCAGGGGAGAGGAGCATGAAGGACTACACCTTCCGCTCGAACCGCATGTTCTTGATGCGGCCTGTCGAGACGAGGAGGGTCTTGATCTTGCCCGCGGCATCGCGTTCGAGGCGGGCAAGCTGGGTGGCGGCGATCCAGCCCATCGGCGATTCGATCTCGACGGTGTCGGCATCGATGCCGGTGAGCTTCCACGGCGCGCCGCTGGCGATCAGCGGTCCGCCGACCTCGATCTCGTAGCCGCCGCCGGCCTTGACCACGCGCCAGGTGGCGCCGCAATCCGATGAAACATAGGTGCCCTCGATCCCGTCGGGGATCGCGGCGCGTGCCAGGCGCTTGAACGGCACGATGCGGCCGGCGCCGAGATCGACTTCGACGGTATTGGCATCGACCGGATGCAGCTTGAACTCGAAGGAGCCACGTTCGGCGCCGAGCCAGCGGCCGGCCCGGCGGGCCAGCACGAAGGGCGCGCCGTTCTGGGTGACGGTGGGCTCGCCATTGCTCCAGGCGAGGTCGAACAGCGAAGGTTCGGCGGCGCTGAACCAGGTGCCGGCCAAGGGCGCGATCTCGCTCTCCTTCACCGGCGACAGGGCCGCTTCCAGGCGCTTGTCGCCGGCCAGCGCCTCGGCGGCAACGGTATGCGCGAGACGCCAGGGATCGATGCTGGCCAGGTTGGCGATGATGACGACGGTGAGATCGGCCGAGGGGATGCGCAGGAACTCGGTGCGATAGCCCGGCCACAAGCCACCATGGCCCATGGTTGCAAGACCGCGCAGTTCGCCGACGCCGACGCCGCGCCGGTAGGCATTGGCGTAGCCGCCGCTCAGCAGGGCTTCGGAGGCGAGCTGTTGCGGCAGGTCCTTGGGCTCCAGCATCGGCTTGTCGAAGTGACGGCTCCACACCAGCAGATCCTCGACCGAGGAGGTCAGGCCGCCTTCGCCACCCTGCGGATAGCCATGTGCCGCGCGGCGGTAACCTTTCTCGGCGTCGCCGAGATAGCCGGCCGCCAGATGGGGAACCACTGAATCGATTTCGGCCACGAGCTGGGTGCTGGTCATGCCCAGGGGCTTGAAGATGCGCTCGGCCAGGACCTGGCCCAGCGGCTTGCCCTCGATGCACTCGATGATCAGGCCGAGCAGCAGGAAGTTGCTGTTGCTGTAAAGGAAGCGGCTGCCCGGCTCGAAGTTCAGGTGCTTGTTGAGCGCGCAGGCGGCCAGCAAGTCGGCCGGCCGCGCCTGCTTGTCGAGGCCATGGCCGCCCAGCCGCAGCAGCTCGAGGAAGTCGGGCAGGCCGCTGCAATTGCGCATCATCTGGTCGATGGTGACGTCGAGCGGCGCCAGTTCGGGCAGATACTTGTGCGGATGGTCGCCGAGGTGGAGCTTGCCCTCGAGGCCCAGCATCAGCGCCGCCGAGACGGTGAACTGCTTGCTGACCGAGGCGATGCGAAAGCGCGTCTGCGGGCCGATCGGCACCCCGTGCTCGATACTGGCCAACCCATAGCCCTTGCAGATCTCGATGCTGGTGCCGCGCATGACGGCGACGACCGCGCCGGGCGAGCCGGGCTGGGTATAGCGGGAAAACAGCGCATCGACGCGCCGTTCGAGAACGAGAGAATCCACCGATTTTGCCATGGCAGACAGTCAACCGAAGCAACTCGCTCTTGTCCAGTTGGAGCGCTAGTTTCGGAGCAAATCGGGAGGAATAGGCCGCATGAGTCCGCAATTCGTCAGTATCGAGAAGGGTTTGGGCCCCGAGGGCCGCATCGCGGTCGTGCGCTTCGACCGCGGCGACAACATCAATGCCTTGAGTCAGCAGGCAATGCGCGAATTGCGCGATGTGCCGCGCCAGTTCGAGGACGACCTCCAGACCTCGGTGGTGATCCTGACCGGCTCGGCCAAGGCCTTCTGCGCCGGCTTCGACCTCAAGGACCCCGAAGGCCGCAAGCGCGACGCGCTGCCGGTCGGGGAGCGCCTCCAGCGCGGCCGCCTTGGCCCCAAGATGTGCAAGGCTTGGCAGGACATGGACCAGGTCACCATCGCCGCCATCGAGGGCCACTGCATTGGCGGTGGCGCCGCGCTGGTGGTGGCGCTGGATTTCCGCACCTGCGGGAAGAGTGCGCATTTCCGCATTCCCGAGGTCGAGCTCGGCATGAACATGAGCTGGGGCTCGATCCCGCGAATGCTGGCGCTGATGGGTCCGGCCCGCACCAAGCAGGCCGTGATCCTGGCCTCCGATCGAGTGGGTGCCGCCGAGGCGCTCGACTGGGGCTTGGTCGAAAACGTCGTGCCCGATGGCCAGGCACTGGCCGAATCGATGAAATTCGCCGAACGCATCGCCCGCCAGCCGCCCATCCCGGTGCGCATGACCAAGACATCGGTCAACCGCCTCGCCCACGCGCTCGACGACCTCGCAGCGCACATGGACGCCGACCAGAACGTCCTGACCGGCCTCACCGAGGATTACACTGAAGGCACCTCCGCCTTCCGCGAAAAACGCAAGCCGGTGTTCAAGGGGCGTTGATCAGAGCTTGCGTGCCGGCAGCTGGTCGATGATGGCCTGGCGCGCGGGATCGTCGAGCATCTGCCAGCGGCCGATCTCGTCGAGGGTGCGTTTGCAGCCGAGGCAAAAGCCGCTCTGGGTGTCGAGCTTGCAGATGCCGATGCAGGGCGACATCACGCGGCGCGGCCGATAGGGCAGGGGATCGACGGCCATGGCCGGTATCAGGGCTTCTTGCTGAGCAGCGCGAGCTGCGTCTGCAATTCGTCGAGCTTGCGCTTGAGATCGTCGATCGCCTGGTCGTCCCCCGGCGCAGCGGCCCGCGGATCGGCCGGCGTGCCGTTTGCCGTGGGCGGTTCCTGCGAAGCTTGACCGGGCTGACCCGGCTGGCCGGGGCGGAACGGATTGAACATGCGCATGGCATTCTCGAACATTGCCATGTTCTGCTTGCCCATCGACTCGAACTGCTGGAACGGGTTGAAGCCGAAGGCGTTCTGCATGTAGTGGCGCATCTGATCCTGGTTGCGCGCGAACTGCGTCATCGACATCTCGAGATACTGCGGCACGACGCCCTGCAGGCTGTCGCCGTAGAACGAGATGAGCTGGCGCAGGAAGGGGATGGGCAACATCGTCTGGCCGCCCTTGTTCTCTTCCTCGACGATGATCTGCGTCAGCACCGAGCGCGTGATGTCGTCGCCGGTCTTGGCGTCGTAGACGACAAAATCGGTTTTGCCTTTGACCATCGTCGCCAGATGTTCAAGCGTCACATAGGACGATGTCGCGGTATTGTAGAGCCGCCGGTTGGCGTACTTCTTGATCACCACCGGAGCCGGTTTTGGCCCACCCTCGGCTGCCTGTTCGGCCATTGACGCCTCACTCAACTGGAAGCTACCGCACGGTAAACGATCGTTTACTCTCTCGAGAAACCTTAGCGCCGATGCCGCAGTGCGACAAGGATCGGTTTGCGCCTGCGAACGCGCCGAAGGTGGCGATAGGCTATAGTGCTTCGCATGGCTGACGAGACCGACCCGCAGACCGATCGGGAAACCGGCGATTTCGACCGCCTGGCGCGGCGCTATCTCGATCTGTGGCAGAACCAGTTGTCGGGTCTGGCGGCCGACCAGTCGCTGACCGAGCAGATCGCCCGGCTGTTCGCGGCCGCGAACGCGCAGGTTGCGGTTGCACTGCAAGCGGTTCAGCCGCAAGGAGCTTCGCATGGAACATCCGCCCAGAATGGGTCCCCGCCCGCTGCCGCTCCATCTGGGGACGGCGCTGATGACCTGGGCGAGCTCCGACAGCGCGTGGCAACTCTGGAAGCGCGCATCGCCGAGCTCGAAGAGCAACTCCGCAACAACGCCTGAGTCCATCGAAGCCCTTTTTGGCGAAGTCGTCGCCCTCGAAGGCAAGGCTGGCGCCGGCCGGTTCGACAAGGCGCTTCACCGCGAGATCGCGCGGCGCATGCACCGGCTGGCCGACGGCGTGCTGGCCTATCGCCAGAGCCCGGTCGAACGCGCGCTGGAAAATCCGCCGGCGGTCTGGAGCGAAGGCAATACGCGCCTGCTCGATTACGGCGCCACGCATCGCCATGCCCGCGTGCGTCGCACCCGCGCCGTGCTGGTCGTACCCTCGCTGATCAATCGCTGGGAAGTGCTCGACCTCACTGCCGAGAAGAGCCTGTTGCGCGAGATGGCGGCGCAGGGCCTGCGGCCCTATCTCGTCGACTGGGGCACGCCCGACGACGAGGAGCGGCGCTTCGACACCACCGCCTATGTCGCCCGTCTTGAACGCGCGCTCGCCTTCATTGCCAAGCGCGCCCGCCGCGCGCCGGCGGTGATGGGCTATTGCATGGGCGGCACCTTGGCGGTGGCGCTGGCCGCGCGCCGGCCGCGCCGCGTTGCGGGTCTCGCTTTGCTCGCCGCACCCTGGGACTTCCATGCCGACCGCACGGGGCAGGCACTGCTCGTCTCGGCCGGACCGATGCTGGCTGAAGTCGCCGACAAGCTGGGCGAGTTGCCGGTCGATGTATTGCAGACGCTGTTCTGGTCGCTCGACCCCTGGCTCGCGGTGAAGAAATTCGGCCGCTTCCTCGGCATGGATCAACAGAGCTCCTCGGCGCGGGATTTCGTGCTGCTCGAGGATTGGCTGAACGAGGGCGCGCCGCTGGCCGGGCCGATGGCGCGCGAATGCCTCGTCGGCTGGTATGGCGAGAATATTCCCGGCGCCGGCAAATGGGTCGTCGGCGGCAAGCGCATCGTGCCGTCCAAAATAAAGGTGCCGGCGCTGGTGATGATTCCCTCGGGCGATCGCATCGTGCCACCGCTCTCGGCCGCAGCGCTCGCCGATCCCAAGAAAGGTCTGAAGAACGCCACGCGGCTCGACCTGCCGCTCGGCCATATCGGCATGGTGGTGAGCGGCCGCGCCCGCGAGCTTTGCTGGACGCCCCTGATCGAGTGGTTGCGCGACATGCCGGCCAAGCGGCGTTGATGACGGCGCTGCAACGATCCATCGTCTCCCCGGCCGTGCGCCGCGCCGATCTCGATTGGCTCCGTGTCATCGCCTTCGGCCTGTTGATCCTCTATCACTCCGGCATGGCCTGGTCGGGCTGGAATTGGCACGTCACCAGCCCCCAGAGCATCGACTGGCTGCGCGAGGCGATGCGCTTCACCAACCGCTGGCGCATGCCGTTGATCTTCATGGTCTCGGGTGGCGCCATCATGCTGGCGCTGGGCAGCCGCACGGCGGGCGCCTTCGCGCTCGACCGGCTGAAGCGCCTGCTGCTGCCGCTGGGCTTCGGCATGGCCGTGCTGATACCGCCTCAAGTCTATCTCGAACGTGTTCAGTCGGGCCGCTTCGCCGGCTCGTTCATAGACTGGCTGCCCGAGGCCTGGCGCGGCATCTATCCCGCCGGAAACATGAGCTGGCATCATCTCTGGTTCGTGGCCTATGTGCTGGCCTTCACCTTCGTGCTGCTGCCGCTCTTTCTTTGGGCGCGCACGGAAAAAGGGCAGGCGGCACTCGAGACGGCGACGCGGGGGCTGAGCCGTTTCGGTCTGCACTGGCTGTTGGTCCTGCCGCCCGCCGCGTCGATCCTCTGGCTGCTGCCGATCTCGCGAAACACCAACGGTCTGGCCGGAGACTGGCACGGTCTTGCCTATTACGGTGCGTTCCTGCTCTACGGCGCCTTTATCTTCGGATCGCCGATCCTGCTCGGCCTGCTCAATCACCAGCGCTGGCTGTCGCTCGTCCTCGGCATCGCGGCCTATGCCGCGCTGTATGCGGTGTATTTCAAGGGCGCCGTGTTGCCCGCGATCTCGCCGGCTGATCGTCCCGTCTACGCTCTGCTTGCCGCAATCAATACGCTGGCCTGGCTGTTCGCTGCCCTCGGTTTCGCCAATCGTTACCTGACGATGCGACCGCGGTTCCTCGCCTATGCCACCGAGGCGGTCTACCCTTTCTACATGCTGCATCAGACCGTGACCGTGATTGCGGTCTTCTGGCTGCTGTCGTTCGGCGTTCCGCCAGTCGCCGGCTTCCTCGCGGCGGCCTTCATCACCTTCGCCGTGACGGGCCTGCTCTATGCCTTCGTCGTGCGCCCCGTCCCGTTCCTGCGCCCGCTCTTCGGATTGAAGAGAGCGTAGAGCAAGGTCTCGCGCATGGAAACGCCGGCCCTCACCACTTGAAACGGAAGGGGCCGACCGCCAGACCTCGCCATGCAACATGCTATAGACGCAGTTGACGGCGCTGTTGACGGGGCCTCGGCATTCTCCGCCATTTTGGTTTCTGCTACGTTACGCCATGAGGAGGCTGGAC
>JBBRFD010000090.1:0-17780 GCA_038224985.1 Reyranellales bacterium | reverse complement strand
CGAGAGCAAAGCCTGAGTCGACTTCAGATTGAGGATCGCCTCGTCGGCGGCGCGGTGCAGCATCACGGCGGCGCGCGGTCCGGCCTGCGCCATGGCGCGCTCGGAGTCTGCTGCCTCGCCGTCCTGCAGCACGCAGCCCAGGGCGAAGGCGGTGGCCTGGAGATCGCCCATCGCATGGCCGGCTTTCTGCCATTCCTCGCGCATGGCGGTGACTTCCTTGATGCCCGTCTCGACATTGCCGACGAAGTCGATCCAGCCGGCCTTGAGCCTTGCCGTCATCGCGCGGGTGCGCGGGCCGAAGGCCGAGAGGTGCAGCGCGATGGGATCGCGCGTGTTGAAGAGATCGAGTTCGGGATTGAGGAAGCGGATCTTGCGGCTCTGGCCTTCCATCTCGAAGTCGATGGTATCGCCCTTCAACAGGCCGTAGACCTGATGGATATAGGTTGCCATGTCCTTGATCTTGATGGCGCCGAAGCCCATGGCGCGCCGCGCCGTGAAGCCGGTGCCGACGCCGAAATCGATGCGGCCGGGCGCCAGGCTGTTGAGCGTCGCCAGCGCATTGGCGGCGACGGGGGCGATGCGGTTGGACGGCACGAGCACGCCGGTGCCGAGGCGGATGCGGCTCGTATTGACGGCGGCGGCGCCCATGGCGACGAAGCAGTCGGCGCTCAGCATCTGCGTGTCGTAGAACCAGGCATGGCTGAAGCCCAGTTCCTCCGCCCGCTTCGCCCATTTCCACGAATCAGCCGCCGTCGGCAGCGCGATGCCGAAATCCATGACCGTCTCCCTCAGGTATCGGCGAGTGCGGCGATCATGCGGTCGCGGGCGGCGAAGTCGCCCTCGTCATGAACCGGCTGCAGGCAGACATGCGTGGCGCCCGCTTCGAAATGTGCCCGCAGGCCCTTCTTCACGGTCGCCGCATCGCCCCAGAGGCACATGGCGTCGATGAACCTGTCGCTGCCGCCGTCGGCGAGATCGGCCTCGCTGAAGCCCTCGCGCAGCCAGTTGTTGCGATAGTTGGGCAGTACCATGTAGCGCGCCAACTCCTTGCGGCCGAGCGCGCGCGCTTTCACCGGATCGGTTTCGATGGTGACCTTCTGCTCGACAGCCAGCACCTTCTGGGGGCCGAGGATGGCCGCCGCCTGCGCCGTGTGCTTGGGCGTGACGTTATAGGGCACCGCGCCCATCGACTTCTCGGCGCTGAGTGCCAGCATCTTGGGCCCGAGAGCCGCCACCATCACCGGCGCCTCCGTGCCCTTGGCCAGATCCTTGTGGATACCGTCGAGATAGGCGCGCATGGCGCCCAAGGGCTTGTCGTAGCGATGGCCGCGCAGGCCTTCGACCATGGGGATGTGGCTGACGCCGAGGCCGAGGATGAAGCGGTCGCCGTACCAGCTGTTCATCGAGACCATGGCGCGCTGCGCCGTATAGGCGTCGCGGGCATAGATATTGGCAATCGAGCTGCCGATCATGAGCTTCTCGCTCTTCGACAGCAGGAATGCGGCCAGCGACATCGACTCGTAGCCGCGCGACTCGGGATACCACAGCGCGGCGTAACCGGATTTCTCGACCAGTCGGGCGAAGTCGGCGAGCTGCGTGCCGTCGAGGCGATCCGTCGGGTACCAAACACCCAGTCTTCCCAGTTTCATGACTTGGCTCCGTTGGATTGAATGTCCTGCGCGAGGCCGCGCAGGATCTCGCGGTCGGCGTCGTTCTTGACCGCGATCGAGAACTCGCAATGCGTAACGACTTTGCCGAAGCGATCGCACAGCTTCTTCGCGATGGTGTCGTAAGTGCCGATGGTCACGAAGGTTTTGAGGATATCGTCGTTGATATGCTGCGGCAGTTCTTCCCAGCGCTGGGCCCGCGACAGCAGCTTCAGCCGGTCGGCGAGGTCGCCCAGGCCGAGATGCTCGAAGGCGGCGCGGTATTGCGGCGTCGAGGCATAGAAAGCGATGCGGGCGCGGGTGTCGCGTATCTTGGGCACCAATTCGGCTTCGGTCGCGGCGGTGGCGACCAGCGGTTTCATGCCGATCTGGAAGCCGTCGAGCGGGCGGCCGGTCTTGGCGGCACCTGTACGCACCGCCGGCATCATCACCTTCTCGATATAGGAGGGCGTGCAGACCGGATGGGGGCGCAGGCCATCGGCCACTTCACCGGCAACCTGACACATCACCGAATTGACGGCGGCGATCTGGATCGGAATCTGCGGGTGCTCGATCGGGCCGGGATTGAACAGCGGCACCATCAGATTGATGTTGTAGTGCTCGCCCTTGACGTCGAGCGGCGTGCCGTTCTGCCAGTTGCCCCAGACCGCCCGCACCGCGCGCACGTATTCGCGCATCCACGGTCCCGCCGGCGTCCAGGTCATGCCGTAGCGCCGTTCGATATGCGCCTTTACCTGCGTGCCGAGACCGAGCGTAAAGCGGCCGCGCGACAGTTTCTGCAGCGTCCAGGCGCTGAGCGCGGTCACGGTGGGGCTGCGCGGGAAGGCGATGGCGACCGAGGTGCCGAGCTTCAGCGTGCGCGTCGTCTGTGCCGCGAGCGTCAGAAGGACGAAAGGATCGTCCTTTGTCTCCTCGACGACGAGGCCGTCGTAGCCGATCTCCTCCAGCAGGCGGGCATCGGCGCCAATGCTGTGCAGATCGAGCGGCACTTCCGGCGCCCGCAGACCGGGGTCGACCTTGCCGAGGGGCAGGAGGGTTTCGAGACGCATCCCGCGATTATACCGGCCGGGAAGGGCAAATGAACGCCTGCCGCATCCGGCATTTCGCTCCGCCGTGCCGCACTGGACGCCACCGGCCGGCCTTCCTAGGGTCGTCCTGATGACAAAACGCCAGATGCACCTGATCGCCTATCTCAAGACTGGCCCCACGGCCCAGCATACCGGCGGCTGGCGACATCCCGAAGCGACACTCGACGATATCCTCGATGCCAGCCGCTATCAGGACATCGCGCGCCTGCTGGAGGCGGCGAAGTTCGACGGCTGCTTCTTCGCCGATCTCTTCGGCCTCTACGACATCCATGATGGCAGCTACGACGCCTATGTGCGCGGCGGCGGCCAGATCAGCTTCCTCGATCCGACCGTGGTGCTGCCGGTCATGGCGGCGGTGACAACGCGTCTCGGCCTCGGCGCCACGCTGTCGACCAGCTTCCATTCGGCCTATCACCTCGCGCGCTGGCTGGCCTCGCTCGATGTCATGAGCAAGGGACGCGTGGCCTGGAATGTCGTGACCTCGGCCACCGATCTCGAGGCGCAGAATGCCGGCCTCGACGAGCTGCCGCCGCGCGAGTTGCGTTACGACCGGGCCGATGAAGTGCTCGAAGCCTGCTTCGCGCTGTGGAACGGCTGGGACGAGGGTGCCTTCGTCCTCGACAAGAAGGCCGGCGTCTTCGCCGATCCCTCCAAGGTCCATTACGCCAACTACCAGGGCAAATGGATCAAGAGTCGCGGTCCGCTGTCCATTCCGCGCAGCCCGCAGGGACGCCCCGTGATCATGCAGGCGGGCAGCTCCGATCGCGGCCGTCAGTTCGCGGCGCGCTGGGCCGAGGTGATCTTCACCATCCAGCGTGGGCCGGAGGAGATGCGCGAATTCTATGCCGACATCAAGAGGCGCCTGCAGGACAATGGCCGCGCGCCCAACGAATGCGCCATCCTGCCCGCCGTCTCGGTCGTTCTCGGCGAGACTGAGTCGATCGCCCGCGAACGCGCCGAGTATCTCGACAGCCTGATCAATCCCGAACTCAATCGTGCTGCGACATCGAGCAATCTCGGCGCCGATATCACCAAGCTGAAGGGCGGCGTCACGTTGGCCGAGCTGCAGGGCAACCAGGGCATGAAGGGCTCGGAGGAAGCGCTGGCCCAGACCATGAAGGCCGAGAAGCTGAGCTTCGAGCAGGCCGCCGTGAAGCGCGGCAAGGGTCGCGAGATCGTCGGCACGGCCTCGATGGTGGCCGATCGTCTGCAGGAGATCTTCGAAACTGGCGCCTGCGACGGCTTTGTCGTCTCGCCCGTGACCTATCCCACCATGTTCGAGCAGTTCTGCCGCAGCGTCGTGCCCGAGTTGCAGCGCCGAGGGCTGTTCCGCACCGAATACACCGGCCGCACCCTGCGGGAGAATTTGAGGAGCTGAGCCGGAAGACCCACCGCGACTGGTCCGTGGATTGCATCGAGATCCGTAACAGCACCGGAGAAGCACGTTTTGACGGCAAAGCCCTTTCATCTCGGTTGGTTCCTCGGCAACAGCTATGGCGTCCATGGCTGGAACCAGAACTGGAGCGGCACCGACGCGCAGGACTGGACGCAGCCCGATATTCATATCGAACTCGCCAAGGCGCTCGAGCGCGCCCGCTTCGACTATCTGCTGCTCGAGGACTCGCTCTTCGTCCCCGACAACTACGGCAACTCGATGGAATTCTATCTGTCGCGTGCCCTGCGCGCGCCCAAGAACGATCCGCTGCCGTTGGTCCCGCTGATTGCCCAGGCGACGAAGCATCTCGGCATCGTGCCGACAATCTCGACCAGCTTCTATCCGCCCTATCTGCTGGCCCGTCTGATCGCCACGCTCGACCTGATGTCGAAGGGCCGGGTGGGCTGCAACTTCGTGACTTCGACGGCGGTGCGCGCGGCGCAGAACTTCGGCCTCGATAGTCATCTCGAACATGACACGCGCTACGAGATGGCCGCCGAGTTCGTCGACCTGGTGACGCAGCTCTGGGAGTCCTGGGATACCGACGCCATCGTCATGGATCGCGAGTCCGGCATCTTCGTCGATCACACCAAGGTCCACCCCATCAATTTCAAAGGCCGTTTCTTTTCCTCGCGGGGCCCACTCAACACCGCGCGGCCGCCGCAGGGCCGCCCCGTACTGGTGCAGGCGGGCGGCTCGCCGCAGGGCCAGCAATTCGCCGCCAAGCACATGGACTCCGTCATCGCGGCGGTCAGCACCGTGCCCGAAATGAAGACGTTTCGAAGCGACCTGCGTGCCCGGCTGATTGCCGAAGGCCGCGATCCCGAAAGCTGCAAGCTGTTCTTCGTCATTTCGCCGACGCTGGGCGAGACGAACGACGAGGCGAAGGATCGCTTCGCCCGCCGGCAAAAGCAGCGCGAGGCCGCGCCGGAGGTCACGCTGGCGCAGATGGGCAGTCTGACAGACATCGATTTCTCGACCTTCGATCTCGATGCCCCGGTGGGCGACCTCAGCACCAACGGCCAGCAGGGTACGCTCAAGCGCTTCCTGGCCCAGGGCCGTACGCTGCGTGAGATCGCCGGCAACTACCGGTACGGTCTGGAGGACATGGTCATCGGCACGGCCGACCACGTCGCCGGCGCCATGGCCGAGATGATGGAAGAGGTCGGTGGCGACGGATTCATGTTCTCGGGCGCCTTGAGTCGCCGATATGTCGCCGAGGTCACCGATGGCGTCGTGCCGGTGCTGCAGCGCAGGGGGCTCGTGCGCAAGGCCTATGAGCACAAGCACTTCCGTGACAATCTCTTCGCCTTCTGAGGTAAGAGAACCCCGCGTGACCGACACAGCTTCCCTGAAGGCCACCGCGCGCGCCGCGATCGATGCGGCGGCGCCCGCCCTGTTCGACATCAGCACGAAGATGCATGGCGAGGTCGAACTCGCCTTCGAGGAATGGAAGGCACAGGCTTGGCAATGCGCCGCGCTCAAGGCGGCGGGCTTCGCCGTCGAGGAGGGCCTAGGCTCGCTCAAGACGGCGTTCCGCGCCACCGTGACGTCGGGCAAGCCCGGCCCGCGCATCGCCTTCCTCTGCGAATATGACGGTCTGCCGGTTTATGGCCAGAGCTGCGGCCACAACATCGTGGCGGCGGCCGGTGTCGGCGCCGCGATCGGACTTGCAAAAGTCATCAAGGAAATCGGCGGCGAGGTCGTGGCGCTCGGCACGCCGGGCGAAGAGGGCGGCGGCGGCAAGGACATCATGTACCGCGAAGGCTTCTTCGAGGGTATCGATGCGATGATGCTGGTCTATCCCGGCATGGACAACATCGCCCATTCGCGCACCGTCGGCGCCACGCGCGTGCAGGTGGCCTATTTCGGCAAAGCCGCCCATGCGGCGGCGCGTCCCGAACTCGGCATCAATGCGCTCGATGCGCTGCTGCTGGCCTTCAACGGCATCAGTGCGCTGCGCCAGCAACTGCCCTCCGACGTGCGCGTGCACAGTATCATCACCAAGGGCGGCACCCTCCCGCAGGTCGTGCCCGATCACACCACCGCCGTGCTGACGGTGCGCGCCAACAATGCCGGGACACTGGCCGCCGTGATCCCGCGCATCGACGCCTGCCTCACGGGTGCCGCGCAGATGACCGGCGCGCGGCTGGAACGCATCTGGCGCGACAAGCCCGGCCGTGAATTGCTGAGCAATGCCGCTCTGGCGGCAAGCTACGACTGCAACATGCGCGATCTCGGCCTCAAGACGCGGCCGCGCGACGAGCTGTCAGGCGCCTGGTCGGGCGACACCGGCAACGTGAGCTGGTTCGTGCCCACCATCCAGCCGCAGATGGCGCTGACCGACCGCACCGTGTCGCCCCACAGCCACGAATTTCACGCCGCCTCGATCGGTCTGGCGGCGGAGACCTGCATTCTCGACTCGGCCAAGGCGATGGCGATGACGGGCATCGATCTCGTCTGCGATGCCGGCCTGCTGGCCGCGATGAAAGCCGAGTTCGCCGATAATCGCGGCGCCTGATCAGGCGCTGTGCGCCATCAACCCGCCATCGACCAGAATCTCGGTGCCGGTGATGTACTTGGCAATCGTCGGAGGCGAGAAAAAGAACTGCATGCGCGACGTCCCAGGCATCTCCACGGCGGTCGGTGACCTCGGCTTCGAGGACGAGGGCCTCACCATTCTCTTCGCCGATCAGGTGGGCGGTCTCGGTCGCTGCTACGGAATCGCGGTCGACGACCACGACCCGTGCGCCCTCACGGGCAAACGGCACGGCAGCGGCACGCCCGTTACCGCAGCCCGGGCCGACCGAGCCCGCGCCGGTGACCAGCGCGACCTTGCCCGCCAGACGTCCTGCTATCGGCTTATTCCTTGAGGTTCACTTTCTTGCCGATCTCGATCCATTGCGCGACGAGAGCGGCGGTCTGGGCTTGGTGCTCTTCCGGCGTATTGGCGACGACTTCATAGCCGCGCTCGGCCAGCTTCTTCACCATCTCGGGCTCGCGCAACGCCTCGGCCACGGCATCGCGCAACACACGGCGAATCTCGATCGGCGTTGCCGGTGGGGCGTGCAGACCCCAGATGCTGGAGACATCGGCGTCCTTCAGTCCAGCCTCGGTCAGCGTCGGCACATCGGGCATGGAAGCATCGCGATGCGCCCCGGTGACAGCGATCGCGCGCACCTTGCCATCCTTGACGTAAGGGGCAGCCGAATTGATGCCGCCGTATTGCATGGAGACATGGCCGCCGAGCAGCGCCAGCAGCGCCGGCCCCGAGCCCTTGAAGGGGATGTGCTGGATCGTGGTGCCGGCCCGGAAGTTCACCATGACGCCCACCAGATGCGTCGAGGCGCCGATGCCGCCGGAGGCATAGATGAGGTTGGTCTTCCTGGCGAGCGCCAGAAGCTCCATCAGGTTCTTTGCCGGCACGTCGGGATGGACGATCAGGATGACGGGCCCCTGCGCCATCATGGTGATGGTGCTGAAATCCTTCAGCGTATCGTAGGGCAGTGAGTCGAGGATCGCCGGGTTCTGATAGTAGGAATTGTCGGCGGCTAAGATTGTGTACCCGTCGGGCTTGGCCTTGGTGACGAGCTGAGCGCCCAGTACGGTGGTGGCATCGGGCCGGTTGTCGACGATGATCGGCACGCCGAATTTCTTCTCCAGCGACGGCGCGAGCAGGCGCACCAGATTGTCCGTCCCGCCGCCCGGGGCACGCGGCACGATGATGCGGATAGGCTCGGAGGGATATTTCGCCTGCGCCCGGGCGGTCGTCGTGCCTGCGAAGAGAAGACCCGCCGTGGAGGCGAGAAGCCTGCGTTTGCCGATCATGATGTTCCCCCTATGTCGTCCCTACGCATGCAAAATCCGGTACCTAGAAGGTCTTGCGTCGCCGCCATTTGACCGGGCGTTCGCTGGGAAAAGCCAACCCGCTGGCGTCGATGCCGAGATCGACCAAGGTCTTGGCGACCTCGAGAGCACAGCGGTAGCCCTCGAGCACCGGCACTTCCCAGCCGATCTCGTTCAGTTTCTTTTGCAGCAGCGGCTGCATCCAGAACGCAGCCGAACAACCGAGGATGATCGAGTCGGCACCGTCGTCCTCGATGGCGGCGATCGATTCCTGCACGGCGGCATCGAGCATGCCGGACTGCGCGCCGTTCAGCGCGCGGTCGCGCTCGACCTCGATGGGTTTGTCGTTGGAGAAGTTCGGGCTGGGCAGCGGATAGTTGATGTTGCGGATCGAGGCGCAGCGCTCGGTCATGCGATACTGCACGACGAGATTGTACATCTGCATGCTATGCGTCTCGCCGATGTCGACGATGCTGAACTTGTTGCCGAGCAGTCCCGCGACATGCATCTGGGCATGGGCGCAGGAGGTGATGGGGATGCGGTACTTGCGGCCGATCTCGCGCGATTCCATGTAGCCCGGATCGCCACCGCCCAGCAGCACGATGGCGTTGTACTTGCCGCTGGCGCAGCCTTCCTCGACCAGCGACTGGCGATTGCGGCCGACCGAAAGAAACTCCTGTTTGGTCGTCACCGGCCAGTTGCCATGCGTCGAGGGCGCGCCGGGATGAAGGTCCCAGTCGATTCCAGCCAGGAACGGCTTCACGTCGTCGTAGTTGTGAAGCTGGGTCTCCTTGGGGCCGGAAAAGGAGCGCAGCCGGAACTCGCTGCCCGGCTTCAGGCTGAAAGCGTTGATCAGCAGGAAGCGGTACTTGCTCGGCTGGTCGGTCACGATGGTCTCCCGTTCAGGTCAAAGCGGCCGCTCGTCGAGAAAGCGCTTCAGCACGTTGCCGGTCAATCGGCTGATGTTGTTGTCGTAATTGGCATGCGACAGCGCACAGACATAGGCGATGGAGCCGGTCGAAAAGACACCGCCACCGTTCGCCGTGGGAAAATAGACCAGGTCGGCGCGGACCTGGGCGTTCTGGTCGCCCATGACGCCGCGATGCAGAGTGCGTACTTCCTCGGGTGCCGGCGTGCCGCCGTAGCCCAGGCGATCTGCGGTCGCGAGCCAGACTGCCTCCGGTGGCGTACCCAGCGTCAGCTCGAAGCGATCGACCTCGACGCCGGCGGCGCCATTGCCACGCAAACCGAAGTCACCCAGCGGCTTGTCGAGATCGATGCCGTCGGTCAGCCATTTCAGGTTGGCTTGCTTTGCACCTTCGAGCCAGCGATACGGCGAAGAATGCATGAAGACCTGGGCGTCGAAGCCGACGCCGACCAGCCGCTGTGGCGGCCGGCCGTTGCTGCGCCAGGTCGAGGACGGCTCACCGGTGAAGGCCAGCGCCGTTTCGCCCGCTTCGCCTTCCCAGGTGCGCAAGCCCGTCATGCCGCGCCGCATCTCGATGATATGTGGCTCGGTCGGATGATAGGCGATGCGCCAGTAGAAGCCGTTGCCGCCGAGATACATGTGGCGGCCGCCGCCCTGCTGATAGGCGTCGAAGGCATCCCAGATCTCGCGGCTGATGTATTCGGGATGCGAGCCGGTGACGACGCAGCGATAGGGCTTCAGCACCTGCAGGCCGTGCCAATGGATGTCGTCGTCGGTGACGATGTCGTAGTCCTGTCCGGTCTCTTCCAGCCAGTCGATGAAGTGCGTGTCGTTGCCGTAATTGAAGACATTGCCGCGCGGCCGCATGTTGAGGATCGGCCGTTTGCCCGTGCTGATGCACCAGCCGCTGCCATCGGCATGGGTGTCGTAGGTCGAGAGGCCAAGCTCGCGATGCTCCTGCAGATAGAGATCGTCGCGTGACAGCGTCAGCAGGCCTTCCAGCATCGCCTCGGCATGGACCTGGTCCATGCGCAGCGCGCTGTTGGCATAGGCGAGGAAGGTGCCGGTGCTGGCGACGAAGGCCAGCGGTGCGCGCGGCTTGCCGATATCGGCGCGGAGGAAGAAGCCGACGAAGCTCTCGACCGGATCGCCGCCTGCCGGCTGCGCCCGTAGGCGCAGGGCATAGAAGCCGCTGCGCCAGTCCTTGGGGATCGTGAACTTGGCGGTAGGTGTCCAGCCGGCATCGGCCATGTCGTCGCTATGGAAGTGGATGGCGCCGTACTGATCGGGCCGTTCGGTCCAGCGGTCGCTGCTGCCGTCCCAGTTGGCGCCCGTCATGCCGCGCGCCGGCATTTGCCGCAGGGCGCCCTGCAGGCGGTTAGTCGAGAGGTCGGTGACGATGCTGGTGGCAACGCCCAGCGAGAAATTCCACGCCGCGACGAGCTGTGCATCGGCCGGCGTGATCTCGTAGCTGTCGCAAAGCTGGCGCAGGGCGTCGATGCCGAGCGCTTCGGCATAAAGACGTGGCCGGTCGATCTTGCCGTCGTAGAAGGCGCCGAAGGAGGCCACATCCTTGGTCGCCTGTGCGGCGATGACCAACGGCAGGTCCATCGGCCACTGCATCGCCGCCGGTCCTTTTCCCTCGACCGTCGCACGGCGTTCTCGGCCGCCCTGGTTGTCGAGACTGCGGATCATGACACGCAGAATACGAGCCTGGGCGTCCCAGGCGCCGCCGACCAGCGCCCATTCGCGCACGACGAGAGGTTGCGCTGTCGCCACGCGCCATGTCTCGCTTTTGACCGACAGAACGAATTCGAGATGGCCGTGCTCGTCGAGGCCGAGACGCCAGCCGCCGCTGCCGTCGTGCCACCGTGAGATCAGAGTCTGGGCACGCGCGCCGGGCATCGTCGGCCAGATGAAGGCACCGACGGTGAAAGACTGGAAATCGATGAGCGCAGGGGCGTCCGCGACCACGGCGCAGGAGCCGGGCAGGAGCGGCTGTTGCGTGAGACCGACCGCGCCGTTGATCGGAGCCGCCATCTCGGTCACGCGAATACCGGGGCCTGCCGGGTCGGGGTCGGCGCAGCGCACGCGCACCAGCGTGGCCTCGGCGGTCTTGAGTGTCGGGCTCGAGAGATGGAAGGCGATCTTCTCGCCCGCCGAGACGATCATCGGCCAGGCATAGCCGAGAACGGCGTTGGTATCGGTCATGCCCGCGCGTCCTTCAGGTGCTCCGGCAACGTCGTGCTGGTCAGTGTTTCCCAGCGCAGTTTGAAGACTTCCCACTCGGCTTCGGCGATAGAGGTGAAGACACGGTTGCCCATCACCTCGATGGCCTTGCCGCGCTCACGCGGCAGGCGGCCCAGCACCCATTCCTTGCCTGGCGTCTTGACGACGAGCACGTAACGCCCACCGCCGGTCTCGAAATCACCGGCCCAGCGCATGCGGTGGAGCAGCTTCTGCAGTTCGTCGCCATGCGGACCGCGCGGCGCGCGGCGGAATTCCTCGACGAGGTCGAGGCGTGTCGGGTCGACGGGCCAATGCGCCGCCTCGGCGTAAGTGACGAGCATTAGTGTCCTGTTGTGTCAGCCAGCTCATCTGGCGCTCGCGCATCTTGGCGCGCTCGCCATGGCCGGGCTACATCATTCCGGGCTCGCCCAAATCGGTGCCGTCGATCATGCGGCTATAGCGATAGGGATGCGGATCGACGATCGGCGGATCGCCGGCGATCAGGTCGGCGGCAAGGCGTCCGGCGGCCGGGCCGATGCCGAAACCGTGGCCGCTATAGCCCGTCGAGAGATAGAGGCCGGGCAGGCTGCCAACCGCCGAAATTACCGGGAAGCCATCGGGTGTGGAATCGATCATGCCGCCCCAGGCATGGGCGACCTTGAGGCCGGCCAGCACCGGATAGTATTCGGCGAGCCGCGCGAGGCCGAGCTGCACCAGTGCCGGGTCGGCCGCCGGATCGAGGGTGCGATGGCGTTCGAAAGGAGTCTTCCGGTCGAGCGACCAACTGGCGATGGCTTCAGGACCGTCGAAGAACGACCGGCCGATACCGAACGTCAGACCTGCGCGTCGCTTCTTGAAGGTCGGCCAGAAGGGCAGCGCGTAGAGCAGTCCCTGCGGCGACAGCTCGACCAGCCCGCGCCCGCCCAATCCGACCGAATAGCCGCCGTCGAGGCGCCGGCGAATGGTGACGTCGGGCATCGACAACCCGCCCTCGGTCACGGAAGGCGCTGCAACAGTGGCAAAGGATGTGGAGCGGACACTGGCCTGCGGCAGGCGGACGCCATGGCGGCGGCAGAACAGCGAACTCCAAGCGCCACCGGCACAGAGCACCGCTTGCGCGCGGATGGGACCTTTCTCCGTGACCACGCCGGCAACCTTTCCGGCTTCCAGTTCGAGGCCCCGCACCGCGCAGTTCTGGTGGATCGTGGCGCCCAGCCGCCGTGCGCCCTCGGCGATAGCCGGGCCGGCAAGCGAGGGCTCGGCGCGCCCGTCGGTCGGCGACTGGACGCCGCCGATCCAGTCCTGCATGCTGCTCGGCGTCAGCGCCTTGGCCTCGGAGGCGCTCAATACGTGGCTACGCATCTGGTATTCCTGCGCCCGCAGCGTCCAGGCCTCCCAGAGTGCCAGATCGTCCGGCCGCGTCGTGACATAGACGAGGCCGGTGCGTCGAAAGCCGGTTTCGACGTTCAACTCGGCACTCAGTTCGGCCCAGAGATCCACGCTCTTCATCGCCAGCGGCAACTCGCGCAGATCGCGATGCTGGGCACGGCACCAGCCCCAGTTCCGGCTGGTCTGCTCGCCGCCGACATTGCCTTTGTCGAGCAGGGCCACGGAGATGCCCTTCTTGGCCAAAGCATAGGCAGCGGCGCTGCCGGCGATACCGGCGCCGATGACCACGACATCGACCGATTTTGGCAGTTTGGGGTCGCTGGGAATGGCTTGAACGGGCGGGGACATCTGTCGCTTCTCACTCTCGGCTGGCACGCTTCTTGGTAGACTGTCGTCACTTCCGCAGGCTGTTGCAAACAAAAGGAGATGCCGCGTGGCCACCAATGTCCTGGAGATCAATCCCGAACGGCTGTGGGACAGCCTGGAGCGGTCGGCGGAGATCGGCCGCTTCCGCGATGTCGGTTTGCGCCGCCTCGCGCTCTCGGCCGAGGACAAGGAAATGCGCGACCTGTTCGTCGACTGGGCTAAGAAAGCAGGCTGCAGCGTCGAGATCGACCGGCTGGGGAATATCTTCGCGCGCCGCGCCGGCACCGACACATCGCTGCCGCCGGTCGCCATCGGCAGCCATCTCGATACGCAGATCTGCGGCGGCCGTTACGATGGCATCCTGGGGGTGCTCTGCGGACTGGAGGTCGTGCGTACGCTGAACGACCGTGGGCTCACGACAAAGCGCGGCATCGAGGTCATTTGCTGGACCAACGAGGAAGGCGCGCGCTTCAATCCGCCGATGATGGGTTCGATGGCCTTCGCCAAGGTGCTGACGCTCGAAAGCGTGCTGGCCACCACCGACGATGCCGGCATCACCGTCGAGCAGGCGCTCGACTCGATCGGCTATGCCGGCTCCGCCCCGATTGGCCGCGAATTCGATGCCTATCTGGAATTGCACATCGAGCAGGCGCCGGTGCTCGACCGCGAGGGCTGCGACATCGGCATTGTCGTCGGCGGCTACAAGACGCAGGCGCTCCGGCTCACCATCAACGGCGACACCGGCCATGCCGGCGGCACGCCGATGGCGATGCGGCGCAACGCTCTGGTCGGTGCGGGCTATGTCATCGCCGCGGTCAACGATATCGGCCTCGCCTATGCCGCCGACGAAGGGCGCACCACGACGACGCGGATCGAAAGCTTTCCCAACCTGGCCGGTACCTATGCCGAGCAGGTCAAGCTCACCATCGATTTCCGGCATATCGAGGAGGCGCGTTTCAAGGCCATGCGCAAGGACGTCGATGCCGCCATCGTCGCGGCGGCAAAGAAGGGCAATGTCGATATCGACGTCGCCGAAGGTTGGAGCTGGGGCAGCGAACTCTTCGCGCCGGAATGTATCGAGCTCCTGAAGACCACGGCCAAGGAACTCGGCATGCCTTATCGCGAGATGCGCAGCCAGGCCGGCCACGACGCCTATGCCGTGGCGACCATGGCGCCGACGGCGATGATCTTCACGCCCTGCTTCGAGGGCATTAGCCACAATGTGAACGAGAACATCGAACTCACGCGCTCGGTGCCGGGCGCCAATCTGCTGCTGAATGCCGCCGTCGCCCGGGCGAACCGCTAAGAGCGGCTAGTCGAAGTCTTCCGGTCGCAACTCGATCGGCGCGCCATGCGCGGTGCGGTCGGCGGCGTGATCCCAGGCGTCGTAGTAGCGCGCCAGAGTACTGGCATCGGCGACGCCCTTTTCCGTCACCAGGCGTTCGAGCGTCTTGAGCCAATGTCGGTAATAGGTCTCGCCGGTATCGGGATCGCCGGCGGCCTGGGCGCGCTTGATCTCGTCGCTGAGCGTTGCCGCCCATTCCGGCCAGGCAAAGACGCCGCGCGCGTGGAGGGCCAGGGCCATGGCGAAGGCATGCGCTTCCCAGGGTTCGCGAAAGACCGGCCCTTCGGCATCGCAAGGAATGCCGGGAACGGCTGCTGCCGCCTGTCGCACGGCGGCGGGATCGATCGCCGACATCAGGCCAGTTCGAGATAGGGTTCGAAGGCGTCGATCGAGACCGTGAGAGTCGGATCGGCATCCGCGCCCCAGATCTCGCGGCCGTCGAACACCACGGTGTAGAGCCATTGCGGATCGTCACCGCGGCCGGTCGCCACCGAATCGGGATAGGCATGGCAACCGTGGATCCGTTCGACCGTGCCGGTCTTGTCGCGGGCGTAGCGCGGCAGCCGGGTGTGGGTCCGCGGATGAATGTTCGTCGTGCGCACGCGGTCGCCCGGCTTGAAGCGGGCCGGGCCCTGCTGCGGCCGGAAGAAGGAGTTGCGCATCATGCTCTTGGGCACGGCGTCGAGCGTGAGCTTGCGGGCGAGGGGCTTTGTCGGCTGGAGCGCATGGCCGGCGGCGATCTCCTCGGGCGTGAGATAGCCGCGTTTCAGCAGGTTGCTTTCCATCGCCAGCGCCCAGCGCTGGTAATAGGACACGGTGAGATAGACCTGCGGCGGCAGCTCTTCCTGGGCGAAGCGCGAGTCGTCGATGTGCCAGGCGCCGGCATATCCCATGGCCCGCTGCATGGCGAGCACGCGGCCCTCCCAGGTGGCGTGGAACGGCGGCTCGTTGGTCTCGACCACGACCTTGCCGAAGCCGTCCATGCCGCCCATGTCGTGCACGCTGTTCATTGCGCGATCTCCCCAGGCTTCAGGGCGAGGCCGGTGCCGATCATCGAATCGCGGGTCACCAGGTCGGCGAGCTTCTCCTCGCTCCAGCCTTCGGTTCCCGCGGGCCGCATCGGCAGCACCAGGAAGCGCGTCTCGGCGGTCGAGTCCCAGACGCGCAGCTCGGTCTCCTTGGGCAGGCTGACGCCGAAATCGGCGAGCACGCCGCGCGGATCCTTGACCGCGCGTGAGCGGTAGGGCGCCGACTTGTACCAGACCGGCGGCAACCCGAGCACTTCCCAAGGGTAGCAGGAGCACAGCGTGCAGACGATCATGTTGTGGCGCTGAGGCGTGTTCTCGACGGCGACGAGGTGATCGCCGACGCGGCTGACATGGCCGAGCGTCGCGACCGCCTTCGTTGCGTCCTCCAGCAAGGCCTGCCTGAAGGCGGGATGGGTCCAGGCCTTGGCGACGACGACGGCGCCGTTGCGCGGGCCGATCTTGGTCTCGTAGGCCTCGATGATGGCGTCGAGCGCCGCCGGATCGATGTAGCCCTTCTCGGTCAGGACCGTTTCCAGGGCGCGCACGCGGAGTTCCGTCTCCGACAGCTCCGAGCCATGCTCGTGGTCGTGCCCATGCCCGTGATCGTGTTCAGCCATTGGAATCAGGACCTCCGACAGTTGGAGGTCGAACTATATCCGATATTGTCGCGGAGTGGATAGGGCCGGCTGCTTGCCTAGCCGTTGCCGGCGGTCGGCTTCCATCTTGGCGCGGCGACCGTCTCGGCGAAATTCGTGAACATGAGATTGAAAGAGATGCTGATGCGCTCGGTCGTGCCTTCGTTGGAAGGTACGTGATGGCGCAGCCAGGACGGGAACAGCACCATGCGGCCCGGCCGGACCTCCGTGACCGAGGCGTTGGCGGTGATGCGGTCGATCTTGCCGCTGCGCGGCATGATGCTGACGGGCCGCGGGTCCTGGAAAACGATCTTGGAGCCGGTCTCGGGGATGGCGACGTAATAGACGCCGCTCAGGAAATTGTTCGGGTGATTGTGTGTCGGATGGTAGGCGCCGGGTGGATTGATATTGGCCCAGCAGCCCGTGATCATCAGCGGAAACTGATCGATCTGCATGTAGCGGCCGACGCCTCGTGCCGCCTTCTCGATCAGCTTGGTGAATTCGGCGAAGGCCGGGCGCGTGTGCAGATCCTGCGGCGTCTGCCAGTTGCTGCCACTCGGCACCTTGGGGCGCGAGATGATCTTCTCTATTTCGGACTTGAGCCCGGCATTGAAGGCCTCGGCCGCCGCCGCGCCAACGTCGACGACCCAGAGCGGCGTGGGAAAGAGTTCTTCGACTTCCTGCTTCACGATCATGCACTGCATTATAACTGAGATTCCGCATCTCGAACAACGCGCACCGTGCGGTTTGAGGGTGCAAGGGGCGGGCGCCTTGCTTGCTTTCCCATGGAGCGGTCGCCACGGTGCGGGCCGGTTCGGCAGAGGACAGGGAGATGACGCGATGAAGATCGATTTCACGGGCAAGAAGGCCATCGTTTGCGGTGGCAGTCGCGGCATTGGCAGGGCGATCGCACTGGGTTTCGCGGCCTGTGGCGGCGACGTGTCGATCTGCGCCCGCGACGCCAAGACCCTGGAGGAGACGCGGGCGGAGATCGCCAGGCTCGGCCACAAGGCCCATGCCGCCAGTGCCGATCTCGCCAAGGGCGATTCGGTGCGCGGCTATGTGCGCGAGGCCATTGCGGCCTTGGGAGGCGTCGATCTGCTGATCAACAATGCCTCGGCCTTCGGTTCGACGGATGACGACAACGGTTGGACCAGCAGTCTCGCCGTCGACATGCTGTCCATCGTCCATGCCACGCAGGAAGCGCTGCCGGCGCTGAAGAAGTCGCAGGGCAGCGTGGTCAACATCTCCTCGATCTCCGCGCATCATCCGGCGGCGCGTCAGCCGCCCTACGGCGCCATCAAGGCGGCGGTAATCCACTACACCGTCACGCAGGCCGCGATGTACGCCAAGGACCGCATCCGGGTGAATTGCATCGCGCCCGGATCGATCGAGTTTCCCGGTGGCGTCTGGGACCGCCGCAAGACCGACAATCCCGCACTCTACAACGGCACGCTGGCCTCGATCCCGTTCGGCCGCATGGGTCATGCCGAGGAAGTGGCCAATGTCGCGTTGTTCCTCGCCTCGTCGCAGGCGTCCTGGGTGACGGGTCAGACGATCGCGGTGGCGGGCGGTCAGGGGCTGTAACTCCGTAGCGCCCGAACCTGCGCAAAAAGAGAGGGGCGGACCTTGGCTGGTCCGCCCCTTCGATTTTCTGTTCGCGACTTTCTGCGCGGGCGAGGACTTATACCAACCGTCAGAACTAATGACTCGGATGTGAATCGGCATTGAGATGAGGATGTGATTCCCTGGAGCGATGGTATCGCGAGGGAGCCTCTTCATGGCATTGGCGATTACGCGTAGCGACCTATCGGCCGACGATCT
>JBBRFD010000089.1:0-17870 GCA_038224985.1 Reyranellales bacterium | reverse complement strand
CGACATAGCGGCCGAAGGTCTCGCGGATGCGCTCGCGTTCGCGCAAGCCGTCGACCATGTCGTTGAACCGGCCGGTGACCTCGCCGATCTCGTCGTTCGAGGTGACCGGCACCTGCACGGCAAGGTCGCCGCCCGCCACCTTGGACATGGCGCCGGACAGGACACGCAGCGGGCGCATGAACGACCGGCTGATGAAGTAGGCGGAGAGGGCGACACCGACCAGCGCCGAGGCGCCGTCGACCATGATTTCCGACTGCAGCCGCTCGCCGGTATAGGAGAAGAGATCGACCAGGATGGCGATCAGCGGCAGGATCGAGATCACCAGCAGCGCCACCAGCAGCTTGAGCGCGTAGCTGCCGAAGAAGAGTTGCAGGTTGCGGCCGAAGTGCCGGTAGATGAAGTCGCAGAGATTGGACAGGTAATCGCTGACGACGAAGTAGGTGTACGTAAAATAGAAGACCGGGATGATGATGCTGACGGCGATGAAGTCGGCGACCGATGACTTGGGCAGCACTATATCCCCGGCATCGAGCCACCACGGCGTCGACAGCCGGAAAACCGTCGCGATCAGCGCCAGAGGCAGGACGGCGCGAGCCGAGAGCAGGGGGAGCTGGGTGAGGCGGCGCTGCGTTTGATCGAAACTCGCCTCGCCCTTGAGAAAGCGCTGGATCGGCTCGAACAGCCAGCGCGCGATCCAGAAATTGACGCCGAAGAGCAGAAGCAGGCCGATGCCGGCCGTGCGCCAGAGATTCACCCACGAACTGGCGGACAGCGTGAAGATCACGGTGATAGCGAGATCGAGCAGGCAGACCGACGTCGCCATCAGGAGATAGCGCCGGCGGATGGCGGCAATCTCCGCCGCGGTGGCTGGAACGGCCGCGTTCATGCAGGCGGGTATAAAGACAAATCGGGTGAAGCGGAACCATCCCGCTTCGCCCGATGGCTTGGGTCAGCCTGTCGGCTCAGACCGTCAGTTCGCGCGCCGTGAGGCGGTACTTGAACTTGTCGGGGTCGAGCGAATCGAGCGGGCCGGCCTTGGTCTCGGCCTGCGGGTACATCAGGAAGCCGATTGGCGGCTGGGCCGAGCCCGGCAGCTTCACGTCATGGGCGACGTTGAAGGCCAGCCAGTTGCCTTCCCAGGCGCCGAACAGCGCCTTGCGTGCAGCCACGACCTTGGGATCGGTCATGGCGAGGTTGGCCGGCGGCTCTTCCAACACGACCTTGCGCACGTCTGCCGGATCGACCGGCGTCCAGCCGGTATCGGAGAGCCAGACCTCGGCGCGGCAATGCTGCGCCTTGGTGACGTTCGCCGAACCGGCGCCCAGCGCCTTGAAGCCGAATTCCGAGGCAACGACCCGGATGCCGTAGACGTCGCGCGCCGGCAGGCCGACCGAGCGGGCAAGGCCGACATAGAGCGCATTGAGGTCGGCGCATTTGCCGTTGAGGTTGCCGGTCTTGATCATGGCCGTGATGTCGCCAACGCCGCAGCCCTCGGTCTTGGCGTTGCGGAAGGTGTTCTCGACCACCCATTCGTAGAGCGCGCGCGCCTTGGCGACGTCGCCCTTCGTTCCGCGCACGATGTCTTCGGCGGTTTCCTTCACCAGGCCATCGACCGGAATCAAATCCGTGCCGGCGAGGTTCTGCTTGCGCTCCGCCTCGCTGAGCGGCGTCACCGAGGCGGGCTTGGCGCCGTAGACGGAACGGTTCTGCGTCTGCACTTGTGTCGTGACCTCGACGACGGGGTTCTGCTGGTCGGCGGCCCATTCGACGCGCAGCATCTCGGCGCCGTACTTGGGATCGCGCAGGCGTTCCGCCGACTTGGCATTGCCGGTCCAGCTCACGGTGCCGGCACGCTGCCAGTCGGCCGCCTCGAAGGTCGGCAGCGGAATCCAGGCCTTGGTGGCGCCGGCCTGCGGCTCGACGCGCGCGGTCAGCACGAAGGTGCGCCAGCCCTTGGGCATGGGGCTGAAGAGGGCGCCTTGCGCAAACGCCATTCCGGGCGCCATTCCGGGCGCGAAGCCCGCGATGCCGGCGGCCATGCCGGTCTTGAGAATGTCGCGACGATTCATCCTGGTTCTCCCCATGGGTTTTCAAGTCGGGGAGGGGCGGAAAATCCTGTGGGCAAGACATTCCGGAGACCATCCCGGACCGACCTGCACCGCACGCGGCAGCAGTCTGTACCGAATGGGCGGGAGAGTGCAGAGCGGGCGGGCCGCCGTCAACGGTGGCTAGAGCCCGAGATAGGCCTGTCTCACGCGATCGTTATTGAGCAGCTCAGCACCTGTGCCGGAGAGCTCGATACGGCCGTTTTCCAGCACATAACCTCGATGGGCGATCTTGAGCGAGGCCACGACATTCTGCTCGATGAGCAGGATGGTGAGACCGTCCTCGTTGAGGCGGCGGATGATGCGCAGCACCTCCTGCACGATTGCCGGGGCGAGGCCGAGCGAAGGTTCGTCGAACATGATGAGGCGCGGCTGGCCCATCAGGCAGCGGCCGATCGCCAGCATCTGCTGCTCGCCGCCCGAAAGGGTGCCGGCGGCCTGCTTCGAGCGCTCGGCGAGGCGTGGAAACATCGTCAGCACACGGTCGAGCGTCGTCTTTTCGAGGGCACGGGCGCGCTTGGGCGTGGCGCCCATTTCGAGGTTCTCGCGCACCGAGAGATTGGGGAAAACCTGGCGGCCTTCGGCGACATGGCCGATGCCGATCTCGCAGACGCGATGGATCGGCCAGCCGGCAATGTCGTCGCCGTCGAAGACGATCCGGCCCGCGGCGGGCTTCTCGATGCCGTGGATGGTGCGAATGAGCGAACTCTTGCCTGCGCCATTGGCGCCGACGATGGCGACGATCTCGCCCGCGGCGATTTCCAGCGAGACGCCGGCCAGCGCCTGGGCATCGCCATAGTAGAGGTCGAGCGCATCGACCTCGAGGAGCGGCGCCCTCATGCGGGCTCTGGCTCGCCGAGATAGACGTCGAGCACGGCCTTGTTGCGGGAGATCTCCTGCGGCGTGCCCTCGGCGATCTTCTCGCCATAGCTGACCACGGTGACATGGGCGGCCAGCGCCATGACGGCGCGCATGACATGCTCGATCAGCAGGATGGTGATGCCGCTGCTGGCATTGAGCTCGCGCAGGAAGGCCACCATGCGGTCGACCTCGGTGGGGCGCAGTCCCGCCATGACCTCGTCGAGCAGCAGTAGCCTCGGACCGGTTGCCAGCGCGCGCGCCACCTCCAGCCGCTTGCGGTCGGGCAGGGTCAGGTTCTCGGCGGCCTGATGGCGGCGGTCGCCCAGGACGAGCCGGTAGAGGATGACCCCGGCGCGCGCGCGGGCGCGGACGAGGTCGGCGTCGCGATGCAGGGCGCCGACGGTGACGTTCTCCAGCACGCTCAGGCCCTTGAAAGGTTTCACGATCTGGAAAGTGCGGCCGACGCCAGCGGCACAGACACGGTCGGGGCGCAGGCCGGAGATCTTCCGGCCGTCGAGCGTCACGCTGCCGGAATTGGGTGCAAAGACGCCGGCGATCATGTTGAAGATCGTGGTCTTGCCCGCACCGTTCGGTCCGATCAGCGCATGGATGGCACCGGCGGGCACGCTGAAGCCGACATCGTGCACGGCACGCAGGCCCCGGAAACTCTTGCCCAGCCCCTCGATCTCGAGCCACGCGCCGCTCACGGCTTCTTCTCCACGATGCCGAGCTTGGCGGCGAGCCAGGGCCAGACGCCGGCGGGCCGGTACATGATGATGATCATCAGGGCAACGCCATAGAAGATCTGCTTCATGCCGGCGATATGGGTGAACTCGCTGAGGTCGGTGAAGATTTCGCCCAGGCCCGTCAGCACCACGGCGCCGACGATGGGGCCGAACAGCGTGCCGAGGCCACCGATGATCGGCGCCAGCGTCATCTCGATGGAGCGGCCCATGGCGAAGGCCGTCTCGGGAAAGAGGTTGTTGTAATAGAAGGCATTCCACACGCCGGCCAGCGCCGTCAGCGCCGCCGAGATCATCACCGCATACATCTTGCAGCGCAGGACCGGCACGCCGACGGCCTGTGCGGCTTCGGCGTCCTCGCGGATGGCCAGCCAATAGCGGCCGAGGCGGCTTTCGAGCAGGGCGCGGCACAGGATGAAAACGCCGACCGTGAGCGCCAGGATCGCATAATAGAAGAGCAGCGGCCCGCCGCGCAGGTTCAGCACATCGACGGTGGGATCGACCTTGAGGAAGAGACCGCCCGAGCCGTTGACCCAATCCCAGTTGTCGAAGGCGATGCGCGTGAATTCCGAGAAGGCGATGGTCAGCAGGGCGAAGTAGACACCCGCCAACGAGAAGCGAAAGCCGAGATAGCCGACGATGCTGCCCGCCAGCACGGCGACGGCGACCGCTGCGAAGACGCCGACCCAGGGACCGATGCCGTAATGAAAGAAGAGCCCGGCGGCGATGTAGCCGCCCAGCCCGGCATAGAGCGCGTGGCCGAGCGAGAGCTGGCCGGCGAAGCCCATCATGATGTTCCAGGCTTGGCCCACATAGGCGAAGTAGAGCATCAGGATCAGGACGGAGAGGCCGTATTTTCCGAGCAGCGACGGCGCCACGAGCAGGGCCGCCAGCAGCAGGCCCAAACCCCACAAGGCGCGCGGCGGGACGCCGGCGGTCAGGCGCGTGAGCAGGCTCATGTGTTCTTGCGGCCGAACAGGCCCTGCGGACGCAGCAGCAGGACGAGGATCAGCAGGCCGAAGCTGAACATGCTCTTGAGCGAGGGCTGCAGCAGCAACCCGGCGACCGCCTCGCTGACGCCGATCAGCAATCCACCCATCAGCGCGCCGGTCATGCTGCCCAAGCCGCCGACGATGACGATGACAAAGGCCAGCAGGGTGTATTCGGCGGCGAGGAAGGGCGTCACCGGGATGATGGTGATCATCAGTGCGCCCGCCGCTCCGACGCAGGCCGCACCGACGCCGAAGGTGAAGGCATAAAGCCGGCGCACGTCGAGGCCGACCACCAGCGCGCCCATGTGGTTGTCGGCGGCGGCACGGATCGACTTACCGATGCGCGTATGGGCGAAGAACAGCCAGAGCAGCGTGGCGATGACGACGGCGGCGATGGCGGCATGCAGGCGCACGGCATCGAAGACCAGCGGTCCCAACTCGTAGGAATCGAACTGCGACTCGAGCTGGACGCCGCGCGAGTCGGGGCCGGCGATGGCGAGGCAGATATTGACCATCACCAGAGCGATGGCGAGCAGCAGCAGGAACTGCTGGTGTTCCGGGCGGTTGATGAAGGGCGAGATCAGCGTGCGCTGCAGGGCGTAGCCCAGCACGAAGAACAGTGCCGCGATCGCCGGCAGGCTGAGCAGCGGCGAGACGCCGAGATATTCGAAGGCCGCCCAGGCGAAGTACATGCCCACGACCATGATCTCGCCATGGGCGAAATTGACCACGCGCATGACGCCGAAGATCACCGACAGGCCAAGCGCCATCAGCCCGTAGACCATGCCGGTCAACAGGCCCTTGGTGATCGCCTGGGCGAGCGCCAGGGCGAAATCAGCGGTCAAGAAAGCCTCAGGCGCGGCGCTTGTCGTTCCAGCCCGGCATCGGGAAGACCAGTGCCGCGGCCGCCGATTCCGTCGGCATCACGACAGTCGGCTTGCGCTTGAGGTTCTGCACGCCGGCGGACTTGATGTTGATGTTCTGGCCCTTGGAATCGAACTGGATCGGCCCGCCGATCATGACGTGCTGGTCGATCCTGGTCTTGCGCAGCGCCTCAAGCAGCGCATTGGGATGCGTCGCCTTGGCGGTGAGGAAGGCCTGTGCCGCGATCAGGATGGCCTCGTAGGTGAAGCCGCCGTTGAGATCGAGCTGGTCGTTGGGAAACTTCGCCAGATGATGCTTCTCCAGCGACGCCGTCATCGCCGACTTGGGATCGAGCCACGGCACGTTGGAGATATGGAACTCGCCATACTTGCCCATGGTCTTGAGGAAATCCTGCTCGTAGAGGCCGGGCGCGCCAGGATTCATCACCGCCATCGGCTCCCAGCGCTGCTTGACCAATTCCTGAATCAGCAGCTTGGCGTCGTTGAGGCGGCTTACCGGCATCAGCATCTCGGCCTTGGTGGCTTTGGCCTTGGCCACTTCGACCGAGAGGTCCTTGGCGGCGGGGTCGTAGCTGATGGTGTCGACCAGCTCGTAGGGCATGTCGAGCTTGGGGAAGAGCGCCTTGATGCCGTTGATCATCGAGGTGCCGAAGGTATCGTTGACGCTCATCAGCACGGCGGTCTTCGGCGTCTTGCCCGAGGCCTTGAAGATTTCCTTGTGCAGCGCCAGCGCGCCGGTGATCAGCATCGGCGCCGTCGGGAAGTTGCGCACGACGAACTTGTAGCCCTGCTCGGTGATCTGCGGTGCCGCCGCGATATTGACGATCAGCGGGATGCCGCGCTGCTCGGCCACCTGGGCGATGGCGATGGTCTGGCCGGAATCGAAGGCGCCGACCAGGATATGGGCGCCGGCATCGATCGCCTTCTCGGCCTGCGTGCGCGCCACGTCGGGCTTGGATTCGGTGTCGTAGTTCACCACCTCGACGCGCACTGGCATCTTCATATCGGTGAAGACATCGTTGGCGACGTCGGCGCCGCGCTTGCAGGCCTGGCCGATCTGCGCCTGGATGCCCGAGGTCGGCAACAGCAACGCGATCTTGAGGTCGGCGGGACGCGTTTGCGCAAAGCCGTACCGCAGCGGCATTGGCGCGCCGATAAGGGTGGCGCCGGCGAGGGCGGCCTGGCCGAGGCGGCGACGGCCGATGGAAATGCGCTTGGTCATGTGACCTCCTGATCCTGAGTGGACGGACTATAGAGGCCGCGCGCCGGGCATGCTAGTTGGCGGGCATGAGCGTGACCTTGGCTACCCTGAACGGAATGAATCTACCCGGGTTTGCCGCTGTCATCGGCGAGACTTTCGAATTGGCCCCCTGGGTTGCCGAGGCGGCCCATGCCCGGCGGCCTTTTGCGACCGTGACGGTGCTGCACGAAGCCATGTTCGGCGCCGTGCGGGCCGCCCCGCGCGACGAGCAGCTCAAGTTCCTGCGCAATCACCCCGACCTTGCCGGCAAGGCGGCGCGGGCGGGCGCCGTGACCGCGGACAGCAAGCGCGAGCAGGCCAGTGTCGGCCTCGATACCCTGTCCGAGGAAGACTACGCCCGCTTCCATCGTCTGAACGACGCCTATAAGGCGAAGTTCGGCTTTCCCTTCATGATTTGCGTGCGCCGCCACACCCGCGATTCGATCCTGACGCAGTTCGAGCGCCGCCTGGGCAACGACGCCGCGACGGAATTCGCCGCCGCCCTGCAGGAGGTGTTTTACATCACGCGCCTGCGCATCGTCGGTACGGTGACGGGCGAGGGCATGCCCAAAGTCGCGGGCCGTCTCAGCACCCATGTGCTCGACACCGTGTCCGGCCGCCCGGCGGTCGGCGTCGCCATCGAGCTCCTCGAACTGTCGGGTGAACAGGCGCATCGCATCGGCCGCGCCGTCACTAACGGCGATGGACGCACCGATGCGCCGCTGATCGCCGACCGGCCACTGCCCATCGGGCGCTACGAGTTGCGCTTCGCCGTTGGTGACCATTTTCGCAGCAGGGGTATCGAGCAGGGCAATCCGCCGTTCCTCGACATTGTGCCTTTGCGCTTTTCCATCGCCGAGCCGGAGGCGCATTATCACGTCCCCTTGCTCTGCACGCCCTGGAGCTATTCGACCTATCGTGGAAGTTAAGGAAAATCGGAGGAAGTGATGACCTATAGCGATGTCTCAATGATGATCGACGGTGCCTGGACCAAGGGTGCCAACGGCCGCACCATTCCCATCATCAATCCGGCGACGGAAGAAGTGATCGGTCACGTCGCGCATGCCGAGAAGGCCGACCTCGACCGCGCATTGGCCGCCGCCGACAAAGGCTTCAAGCAGTGGAAGAAGGTCTCGGCCTTCGAGCGCTACAAGATCATGCGCAAGGCCGCCAACCTGATGCGCGATCGCCTCGAAGAGATTTGCGCGATCATGACCATGGAGCAGGGCAAGCCGCTCTATGAAGCGCGAGTCGAGACCAATCTCGCCGCCGACATCATCGACTGGATGGCCGAGGAAGGCCGCCGCACCTATGGCCGCATCGTTCCGGCCCGCGCCGAGAACGTCTACCAGCTTGTCTTCAAGGAGCCGGTCGGTCCGGTCGCGGCCTTCACGCCGTGGAACTTCCCGATCAACCAGGTCGTGCGCAAGGCATCGGCGGCGCTGGCGACGGGCTGCTCGATCATCATCAAGGGGCCGGAAGACACGCCCGGCTCCTGCGCCCAGCTCATCAAGGCCTTCGTCGATGCCGGGGTGCCGGCGGGCGTCATCCAGCTCGTCTACGGTGTGCCCTCTGAAATCAGCGAATACCTGATCCCCCATCCGATCATCAAGAAGGTGACCTTCACCGGCTCGACCCCTGTCGGCAAGCAGCTCGCCGCCCTCGCCGGTCTGCACATGAAGCGCGCCACCATGGAGTTGGGCGGCCATGCCCCGGCCATCGTCTTCGAGGATGCCGATCTCGAACAGGCGGTGAATATCCTGGGCGCCAACAAGTTCAGGAACGCCGGCCAGGTCTGCGTCGCGCCGACGCGTTTCCTGGTGCACGAGAAGGTCTATCCGGAGTTCGTCGAGCGCTTCACCGCCTTCGCCAAGAACATGAAGGTGGGCAACGGCCTCGATGCCGATACCAAGATGGGTCCGCTCGTCGCCGAGCGCCGCCTGCATGCCATGGATTCCTTCGTGAGCGACGCCATCGCCAAGGGCGCCAAGATCCATACCGGCGGCCAGCGCAAGGGCAACAAGGGCTACTTCTATGAGCCCACCGTCATGACCGACGTGCCGCTCGACGCCAAGATCATGAACGACGAGCCTTTCGGCCCGCTGGCGCCGATCTCGTCGTTCAAGGATTTCGACAGCGTCATGAAGGAGGCCAACCGGCTGCCCTGGGGCCTCGCGGCCTATGCTTATACCAGGAACACCAAGACAGCGGCCGCGGTCGGCGCCGCCTTCGAAAGCGGCATGGTGTCGATCAACCATCACGGTCTTGCCCTGCCGGAAGTGCCTTTCGGCGGCATGAAGGATTCGGGCTACGGATCGGAAGGCGGCACCGAAGCGCTCGAGGCCTATCTCAACACCAAGTTCGTCAGCCAGCTCGGCATGTAACGAACACAGCAGCCCTCTCCCGCGGTGGCGGGAGAGGGCTTTCTTTTGTCTGCAGTTATCAATCGTGGCCATTGCCGAACTGGAACATCGCCAGGCGCGGCGTCTTCGTGGTGCCGGAACGCGAGCTTTGGACCGGATATCGAGATGGCGAAGATCGAGGCGCAATAGCTCACCCAAGAGATTCGGCGTCGCCGCCCGACAATTGCTAGCGATTGGGCAAAGGCAAACCTCAACTGCTTGTTGTTGTGCTGTTCCGCGGCTGTGCAATTAGAGACGCAACCGCGATTGCAGGACTACGTTACCTAGGGGCGGTCACAACTTCCAGTTGCCGCTTGGCGGAAGCGCCAATCCCAATAATTGTCGAGCCTGTATTGCCCATTCATTTCCGTCGATTATTTCCCGAGAGGCTACCATGTCCAGCCATGTTCTCCTGATTGAAGACGATGACGAACTTCGGGGTGCGATCGTCGAATACCTGCTCTGTCGCCGCCATCGCGTGACGGTCTGCGGTTCGATCGCCGAGGCATCGGAAGTGCTGGCCAATCTGCCGGCTGCCATCGCGCCCGATGCGATCATGTCGGATGTGTTCTTGGCCGATGGCGACGGTGTCGGTTTCTTTCGCAAGATGTCGTCGCGCTTTCCGGAGATGCGCTGGATCCTGACGGCGACCTCCTGCGACGCCGACGAACGCATGATCGACGCTCTGCCGCCAAGCTGGATGACGATGCAACGGATGACGATGCAACGGGAGACCGGCGTGCGTACATCCCGCCGCAAGTTTGGCGGCTGATCGGTCGACCTTGACGTCCGGGGCCTTGATCGCCGGCGCCGGGCGCTGCTCGTCGTCGCGGCGGTATGTGGCCGTATCGGCTGGGGTGAGCCAGACCGGCGTCGCGCCGTTCTCGATGTGGCCTGCTTCACACCCTCGCTCTCCAGCAAGGTGACGCCAAGCCGCTTCACCTTGTCGGTGTCCTCCCAAACACTTCCGCGATAGTCTCGGCGGCACGATTGCGTAATTGCGATATGCAGGGAGAGAGTGGGAATGCCGGATCGTGACGATCTCGGTTCGGCCTGGAAGGTTTCGCCCAGCCGCTATCTCGCGAGCCGGCCGGCGGAGTACACGGTCGGACATCCGTCCTCGGTCTATGTGTCGATGACCGACGGCTGCCGCATTGCCGTCGACGTTCATCTGCCGAATGGCGATGCCACGCGGCGCTGGCCCACCGTGCTGATCCTGACGCCGTACATCCGCCGCTTCGCGCTCAAGCCCGGCGTCAACGATGTCGAGGCTTCGCCCAACTCCTATCGTTACCGCGACATGTTCACGGCGCGCGGCTATGCCGTCGTTGTGGTCGATGCGCGTGGCACGGGGGCGAGCTTCGGTACGCGCGATTCCTTCCGCTCACCGCGCGAACGCGACGATTATCGCGTCATCGCCGACTGGATCGTGGCCCAGCCGTGGAGCGACGGCGCCATCGGCGCCACCGGCATTTCCTATCTGGGTGCGGCCTGCGATTTCCTCGCCAGCACCGGCCACAAGGCGGTCAAGGCGATCGCGCCGCTCTTCGCCGTCTGGGACACCTGGACCGACAACTATTATCCCGGCGGCATGCTGATCAAGCGGCTGGCGCTGGTCTATGACGAGCTGATGCTGGCGCTCGACCACGACAAGCGCGAACTGCGCGGACAGTTCAGCTACTTCGCCAATCCGGCGCTGCTGGGGCCGATGCCGGTCGACGACGACAAGGACGGATCGCTGGCGGTCGAGGCGGTGAAAGGCCATCTGGCCAATTTCCGCATGCCCGACTTCATCACTGAGTTTAAATTCCGCGACGATCCGCTGCCCTACGATCCCGATTTCACCAGCGCCTCGTTCAGCCCCTACAAATATCTCGACGAGATCCCCAAGGATGTCGCGGTCTATGCCGTCTCCGGCTGGATGGATGGCGCGGGCTACGCCAACGGCGCGTTGTCGCGTTATCTGACGCTGCCCAACGCCCATCGCCGCGTCCTGCTGGGCCCCTGGGATCACGGGGCGCGCGTCAATGCTTCGCCGTGGCGCTCGCGCGTCGAGCCGGAGCTGCCGGTACTGGGCGAAGTGCTGCGCTTCTTCGACCAGCATCTGGCCGGCCGCGACACCGGTCTGCTCGAGGAAGATCCGATCCATTACTTCACCGTTCACGCCGAGGAATGGCGCTCGACCAAGAACTGGCCACCGCTGACAGGCAAGGCGCTGCTCTACACGGCGCCCGGAACGCAGCTCGCGACATTGCAACCAAAAGCGGCGAGCGAGGACAAGTACCAGGCCGACTTCACGGCGGGGACGGGCAGGCAAACGCGCTACGAGCGTATCGCCGGCATCGATGCGCAGTCCTACTACGCCGACTGGCCGAGCCGTATGCCACAGCTTCTCAATTTCACCGGGCCGACACTCGACGACGACCTGGAGATTGCCGGCCACCCCGTCGTTTCGCTCTGGCTGTCGTCGAGCGAGCCCGACGCCGCGGTCTTCGTCTATCTCTCCGAGATCGAGGCCGATGGCGCGCCGCGCTACATCACCGAAGGCGTGCTGCGCGCCCTCCATCGCAAGGAAGGCACCGCGCCGCGCGACATCCGCACGACCTGGCCGTGGCGCACCTTCTCCCGCAAGGACGCCAAGCCGATGCCGATCGGTAAGCCACAGCTCCTGAAATTCGCGCTGCTGCCGACGGCCTGGCGCTTCACCAAAGGCAGCCGCATTCGCCTCTCGATCTCGGGCGGCGACGCCGACCATTTCGTCCAGACACCGCACGGACGGCCACCGGTACTGACAATTCACAGCGGCGGCGACAAGGCCACCTTGATCGAACTGCCGACGTCATCGGGAGAAAGCGTATGAAGACCACGAGACGTCTGGCACTTGGTGGGGTGCTCGGTACGGCGTTGTCCGTGCCAGCGCGAGCCCGCGACTGGCCTGAGCGCTCCGTCACCTGGATCGTGCCGTTTCCCGCCGGCGGCGGTTCCGACATGTTCGCGCGGCCGATCGCGGCGCGCGTCGCCGATCGCCTGGGTCAGTCGATGGTGATCGACAACAAGAGCGGGGCCGGTGGCACTGTCGGCACGGCCGTCGCAGCCCGCGCGCCGGCCGATGGCTATACGTTGCTGGTCGGCGACACCGGCCTTACCTATGCGCCGGAGGTCTACCCCAAGGCCGGTTTCGACTTCGCCCGCGACTTCGCCCCGGTCAGCGCCTTCGCGCGCGTGCCTTATGTGCTGGTGATCAATCCGGCGCGCCTCGATGTCGCGGACCTGAAAGGGTTTATCGATGCCGCGAAGAAGCAGCCCGGCTCGATCGATATCGGATCGGCGGGCCTCGGGACCATCACGCATCTTGCCATTGGTCTCTTCGAGGCGCGCGCCGGCGCGCAACTCCACCACATTCCCTATCGGGGCGGCGCGCCGATGCTGCAAGACCTGCTGGCAGGGCAGGTCGCGGCCGCCTTTGTGCTGATCAGCGCCGTCTCGGGCCACGTGAAGTCGGGCAAGCTGCGCGCACTGGCGATTGCCGGCCGCCGGCAGGAGCCCGAGCTGCTGCCCGGTGTGCCGACGGCGCATGACGCCGGCCTCGCGGATTTCCGCATGACCACGTGGCTGGGTCTGTTCGCGCCGTCACGGACGCCCGAACCCGTCCTCGACCGCTTGCATGGCGCCGTGCAGCAGGCGCTCAAGGCGCCGGAGGTCGAGAAGCAATGGCGCGAGCAGGGCGCCCGCGTCGAACTCGAAAGCCGCGCCGACTTCGCCCGCTTCCTTGCCGTCGACACCGAACGCTGGCGCCGCATCGCCAAGGCCGCCAACGTCCAGCTGGAGTAATGCGCCGGGCGCAGGGCGGATCCACTCCGCACGCCTCGACGGGGGTGGGTGGGAAAGTGGGAACAATGGGCTGAAAGCCCGGCCCGCCTGCATCGGAGAGTTCCCACTCGAGTGGGAAGTCGGCGGGAAGCCGCGGGCATGGGGGATCTTTCAGGCGCCGATTTCGGCGGCCATGCGCTTGCGCAGCGCCGCGTCGGGCAGCGGGCCGGAGCCGGCGGCGGCATTGTCCTTCATATGCTCGGGCCGGCTGGTGCCCGGGATGACGCAGGTCACGGCGGGATGCGCGAGCACGAACTTGAGCAGGATCTGCACCCAGCTCGCCGCGCCGATCTCGGCCGCCCAGCCGGGCAGCGGACGGCCACTCAGCTTGCGGATCAATCCGCCGCCGCCGAAGGGCTGATTGACCAGCACCGCCATGCCGCGTTCGGCGGCGAACGGCAGCAGGCGCTCCTCGGCCAGGCGGTCGTCGATGGCGTAGTTGAGCTGCACGACGTCGAATGTCTCGGCGCGCATCGCCGCTTCGAGTTCGGCATAGGCGCTGGGCGTGTAATGCGTGACGCCGATGTAGCGCACGCGCTTCTCGGCCTTCCAGGCGCGCAGGGTGGCGAGATGGGTGCGCCAGTCGACAAGATTGTGCACCTGGATCAGGTCGATGGGATCGGCCGCCATGCGCTGCATCGAGCGCTTCATCTGCTCGATGCCGGCGTCGCGGCCCGAGGTCCAGACCTTGGTGGCGACGAAGGCCTTGTCGCGCGACCTGGCCGCCGTCAGCAGATCGCCGACGACCGCTTCGGCCGCGCCATACATCGGCGAGGAGTCGATGACCGAGCCGCCGGCCTCGAACAGCGCGCGCAGGACCTCGGCGCGTTGCGCCCGTTCCGCCGGCTTCTCGCCGATGTCGAAGGTCTGCCAGGTGCCGAGCCCGATCACCGGAAGCGCCTCGCCGGTCGAGGGAATGGCGCGTGTCATCATCTTGGTCTGTCCATAAGCCGGGCTACCGAGCACCGAAGCGGCGCCGGCCAGTCGCAGGAAGGCATTGCGTCCGAGCATCGTGTCAATCCACCAGGAACACGCCCTCGACCGAGCATCGGCCGGTCATGTCTCGGCACCGCCATTCACCTGCAGCATCTGGCCGTTGATGAAGGCGCCTGAATCGGAGACCAGCAGGCGCATGGTGCCCGAGACTTCCTGCGGCGTGCCCATGCGGCCGAGCGGCACACGCTTCACCGTTTCCTGGCGGTGATGCAGCGAGGCGGGGTCGTCGTTCTCACGGTCGCCGGCGATCGGGCCGGGCGAGATGGCGTTGACGGTAATGCCCATCGGTCCGAACTCCTTGGCCAGTGCCTTGGTCAGGCCCCAGAGTCCGTGCTTGGCGACCGAGACCGGCGCTCGGCCGGCGTAGCCATGGATCGCGTTCATGCCGGTGAAGTTGACGATGCGGCCCCATTTGCGCTCGACCATGCCATGCAGGCAGGCGCGCGACAGCCAGACCGCGGCTTCGAGATCGACCGACATGACGCGCCGCCACTCGGCATCCGTCATTTCGAGGAAGGCTTTCTGCGGCCGCAGTGCGGCGTTGTTGATCAGCACGTCGACGCCGCCGAAGCCGTCGATCGCCTGCTGTACAATACGGTGGCAGTCGTCCGGCACACCGACATCGCCCATCACCACCAGTGCCGCCGCGCCTAGATGGACGGCTTCCGCCGCCACGGCATCGCAGGCTGCCCGATTGGACGAGCCGTTGATCACGACATTGTAGCCGTCGCGCGCCAGGTCGAGTGCACAGGCGCGGCCGATGTTGCGGCCGGCGCCGGTGATCAGCGCCGTCTTCTTCGTTCCGGCCATTGGCCTGTCTCCCGTGAGGATGATGTCGCGAGGGAGATTAGCGACCTTGGGGGAGGTCAGGTAGATTTTGCGCACGACCTGTTTCACACGCCGCGCGACCCCTGGCCGGCCTGCTCGCCGGACCGGACCGCGAGGGCCGCCAACGTCCAGAGGGAGTAGAGCCTCCTAGACGACGCCGCCGGCGCGCAGCGCCTTTATCTTCTTGGACGACAGGCCGATGCCCTTCAGGACGGCGTTGGTATGCTGGCCGAGTTCCGGGGTCGGCTTGAGCCGTTTGGGTTGCGGCGAGGCCGACAGATTGATCGGCTGGCCCACCACCCTGATGTTGCCCAGCTTGGGATGCTTGACCGCGCGGGCGATGCCGAGGTGCTTCACCTGCGGCTCGGCGAAGGTCATGTCGATGGTGTTGATCGGTCCGCAGGGCACGCCGGCCTTGTTGAGGGCTGAGATCCAATGGGCCGAGCTTTGCGTCTTCGTCACTTCGGCAAGGCGCTCGTTCAGCGCCTTGCGGTTCTGCGATCGCAAGGCAGACGTCGCGTGCTCGGGATGGTCGATCAGCGACTTGGCGCCGAGCGCTTCGGCCGCGCGCTTCCACATTTTGTCGCCGGCCGCGGCGATGTTGATGTAGCCGTCGCTGGTGGCGAAAACGCCGGTCGGGATCGAGGTCGGATGGTCGTTGCCGGCCTGCTTGGCGACCTCGCCCTTCATCAGCCAGCGCGAGGCCTGGAAGTCGAGCATGAAGATCTGCGCCTCGATCAGCGAGGTATGGACCCATTGTCCCTTTTTGGTGCGCTCGCGGTCGTAGAGCGCCAGGATGATCGCCTGGGCGAGCAGCAGGCCCGAGGTCAGGTCGGCGATGGGAATGCCGACGCGCATCGGTCCGCGGCCGGGCTCGCCGGTGATCGACATCAACCCGCCCATGCCCTGCGCGATCTGGTCGACGCCGGGACGTGCCGCATCGGGCCCGCTCTGGCCGAAGCCGGCAATCGAGCCATAGACGATTTTCGGATTCACCTTCTTGACCGACTTGTAGTCGATCTTGAGGCGATGCTTCACGTCGGAGCGGTAGTTCTCGACAATGACATCGGCCTTCTTCGCGAGCTTCATGAAGATCGCGTGGCCTTCCTTGCTCTTCAGGTTCAGCGTCATCGCCTGCTTGTTGCGGTGCAGGTTCTGGAAGTCGAAGCCGTGGCGGTTGCCGCCCATCGAGTCCGACTTGGCGCTGCCGTCGCTGGGCGGCGGCTGCTCGATCTTGATGACCTGCGCGCCCCAGTCGGCGAGCTGGCGCACCGCGGTCGGACCGGCGCGGTGGGCGGTGAGGTCGAGGACCTTGATGTGGGAGAGCGGGAGCTTTGCCATATCGATCACCGTCCCTTGAAGGCAGGTTTGCGTTTCTCCATGAAGGCGCGGCGGCCTTCCTGGAAGTCCTGGCTGTCAAAGCAGGCAACGGCCATGCGCTCGAGCTTCTTGTGGTCCTGCTGCGATTCCGGCTTGGCGATCTCGCGGGCGGAGGCCTTGGCGAGCGCAATGGTGAGCGGAGCGTTCTGGCCGATGGCGTCGGTCGTCCTGGCGACCAGCGCGTCGAGTTCGGCATCGGAGGCGACGGCGTTCACCAGACCCATGTCGTAGGCCTCCTTCGAGGAATACTGCCGGGCAGTAAACAGAAACTCCATGGCGCGCGGCAAGCCGACGATGCGCGATAGCCGTTCGATGCGCAGGAAGCCGTAGCCGAGGCCGAGCTTGGCCGCCGGCACGCCGAAACGCGCACCCTCGTTGCAGAAACGCATGTCGCAGCAGGCCGCGAGGTTCATGCCGCCGCCGATGCAATAGCCGTTGATCTTGGCGATGGTGGGCTTGGAGCAGTCGTAGATCGCCTCGTAGCCGCGCTTGGAAATGGCGTCGTAGCGCACCTGGGCCTCGGCATTGGCGCGCTCATTCTCGAACTTGGAGATATCGGCGCCCGACACGAAGGCCTTGCCGCCTTCGCCGCTGACGACGACGCAGCGGATCTCGGGATCCTTCTCGTAGCCCTGCATGATCTCGATCAGGCCATCCCACATATCGAGTGAGACGGCGTTCAGCTTCGCCGGGTTGTTGAAGACGACATGGCCGACATGGCTCTCGCGCCGCCCGAAAAGCTTTTTCTCGTCCATACGCCGATCCTCCGGTAAGGCCGGGAATATAGCGCGCCTGCACCGATTTGAATAAGGTAAGCGCAACAGGGAGGACCCGTGGCCGCAGTAGAACTGAAAGGCCTGAGCAAGAGCTACGGCAATTCGACCGCGGTCGATCGCGTGTCGCTGGCCATAGAGCACGGACAACTCGTCTGCCTGCTGGGCCCTTCGGGCTGCGGCAAGACGACGACGCTGCGCCTGCTTGCCGGCTTCATCGAGCCCTCGGCAGGCGAAATCACGGTCGGTGGGAGGGTTTTGTCCTCGCCGACCAAGACAGTGCCGCCGGAAGGCCGCAACATGTCGATGATCTTCCAGAGCTACGCCCTGTGGCCGCATATGACCGTAGCCGAGAACGTGGCCTATGGACTTCGCATCCGAAAACTGCCGGCCGCCATCGTCGCCGAGAAGCTGAACGCCATCCTGGCGACCACGCGCCTGGCGTCGCTGGCCGAGCGCTATCCCGGTGAATTGTCGGGCGGGCAGCAGCAGCGCGTGTCGCTGGCGCGCGCGCTGGTCGTCGAGCCCGAGACGCTGCTGCTCGACGAGCCGCTCTCCAACCTCGACGCCAATCTGCGCGAGGAGATGCGTTTCGAGATCCGCCGCCTGCACGACGATTACCGCTATACGACGATCTACGTCACCCACGACCAGACCGAGGCGATGACCGCGGCGGACGTGATCGTGGTCATGAACCAGGGCCGGATCGAGCAGGCGGGCTCGCCTTCGGACATCTACGAGCGTCCGGCCTCGCGCTTCGTCGCGAGCTTCATCGGCGGCGCCAACCTTCTCGAAG
>JBBRFD010000088.1:0-17890 GCA_038224985.1 Reyranellales bacterium | reverse complement strand
GGACGATCGGGCATTGCCAGACATCGGATCGCTAGAAGTCTTGATATTAGCAGCGGCTACGCTGGAGCCAGCAGCGCAGATTGGTGACGTATTGCTGTTGTCACCAACATTGTCACCGACAGAGAACAGTCTCGTCGTTTGTCATGCGGACGGAGCTTGGCGCGCTCGAAGGTTTGGCAGCCTTGGCACATCGGCTGAGCATGCGGTGCTCGTAGCGAATGCAGTGAATCCGAGAGAAATTCGACATCCAATACTTGTTGAGAAGCGACTAGAACGGTTTCGAAAAATTGTCGGCATTGTCTATCGCGGCAATTGGAGCGTCCCTGCCGTTACCGAAGATGAGACAGCGGCGATGACTGAAGCAGCGGCTTTCGATAAGCTGATATCTCTGTCGATTGGCCGCATACAGGTATTTGGCGATAGTGCCGAGCCCGTGGCGCTCCAAGGGCAGTACTTGATATCGGCCCCTCAAGTGCCGAATCTGCAAGATTTGCTTGAATACGATGGTCGCCCAATTGTGGCGGACTTAGGCGGCCGAGTTCTGTTCAAGAGGCTCCGACTAACAAGGCAAGGCCGACCAATTGTCTTAGAGAGCCTTGATGCTGCAGGTCGACATCCTCCGGTGATCGTCTCACCAGAGGAAGCCGTAGCACTCGGTGATCGGTTGAAGTTTTGGCCGGTCATCGGCGTTCTCTTCGACTCGCCCCCCTTTAACGCCGCGCACTAGAGTTCCAGCAATCAGGGGCACCATGATCGAGATTTTTCCTAACCTTCTAGTGGGAGATGAGGGTGATGAAAAAAGCATCCGCGGTCAGAGTGGCTGGTTCATCGTGCATGCCTGCAAAGAGCCTTATCATCGTCAGGCGCTCGGCTATACTGGTCGTGCGGCATCCAAAGCCGATCCAGAGTATCTAATCGCCAAGCGCGAAGGGCGAATTATATTGAACTTGGTTGATGTTGACGACGTTGCCTATGTCTCTCCACTAATAATCGACGCTGCTTTAGAAGCAATTGAAGCCAATATCGCAACACGCAAAGTGCTTTTGCATTGCAATCAGGGCCATTCCCGTTCCCCTTCGATAGGGCTTCTGTATCTGGCGAGACATTCCACTGCGTTCAGTGGATTGGACTTCACGGGGGCAGCTGGAAAATTCGTTCAAATTTATCCGCCCTTCACTCCCGCTAAGGGTATGGCCGACTACCTGCGCCTCAATTGGAGCCGCTATTCGGTACCATCTGCTTAAGTTAAGCCGCCTTGATATTCGACCTCTTTACCCGATCCAGATTGGCACCCTCAATCCGCACCAGCTTCGTCAGGCTGTCGCGCTTCGGTGAATGGACGTCGCCGACGTCGTAGAGGTGGCTGTCGCCCGGCTTCATGACGTAGCTCGTGACCGGCTCGACCAGGGACGGCGCGGTGCCGTCGCCCTTCTGGACGATGCGCCAGTCGGTCATCTCGGTGTCGCCGACCGCCAGGCCATAGACCGCCCAGCTCGAGCCGTGATCGTGCGGCGCGCCGTGCGCCGGCTTCTCGTAGACATGGCCGCAGATGCAGAAGCCCAGCTCGGGGTCCTCGTAGAGCACCTTGCGCGGCTTGCACTGCTCGGCGGTCAGGTGGCGGGCGATGAAATCCTGGTCGAGCAGGACCTTGGAGACCAGCCCGCAGACGGCTTCCTTGCCGGCGGCGCCGGCGTCGGCCTTGAGGGCGTTGCGGATGTCGCCGCTCAATTGTTCAAGTGTATAGGCCATGGGGTTCTCCGCTTCCTTGTTGTGTCTTGTTGCCTCGGTGTATCGGGATCAGCTCACCGGCTTGCCGCAGCGCCGCCATGTCTGGTCGGCGCCCGCCGGGGGCTTGAGGTTCATCTGCAGCTCGCCCTGCAGGACCATCGCCACGGGGCCGCCGGCGCCGGGCTCGGCGGCCGGCACGACGTAATTGAAATGATGGCGGTCGTAGTCGCCCTTCATCCGGGCGCCGCCCGGCGTCACGATCTCCGGGCCGTTGATCGTGAGCTTGCGGCCGTCGGGGTGGCACCAGTCGCCGTCGATGGCGTCGGCCCGCGCCGGCCCGCTCGACAGGGCGAGGACCGAAGCGGACATCAGTGCGGGCAGGAGCGCGGACAGCAGCGTCTATTTGTGTGACCTCATCGAAACCTCCGTAATGTCGGTGAAAGTCATCCAGGGGGAGGGGGTGGGGGAAAAGTGAGAAGAATCGCCTGAAAGGTCGATGCCATGCGCATCGGAGGCTTCTCACCGGGGTGAGAAGATCGTGAGAAACCGCATGAGAATCAGGGGCTTTGCGGGAGGCGCGCTCCCGGCAAAGAGGAACCCAAGGCTCCACAGATGCGTTGTCTAAAAACCCATGAAAAGAACTGTTCAAGCGCCCGGCTGGCTGGCCGGTCTCCAGCACACCGCCACGACCCTGCGCGGCTCCAAAGGGCTGCGCCTCGCGGCAAAGATCGCGGCGTGGACGGCGGGCGTGCTCGTCTCGCTCGTTGTGGTCGCGGCCGGCGGGCTCTACTTCTTCGTCACCTCCGACTATTTCCGCGGCGAGGCGGCGAATTACGCCGGCGCCTATACCGGCCGCAAGACGCATATCGCCAAGGTCACCATCGACTGGGGCACCACGGCGCATGTCCATCTCTCGGGCGTCGAGATCGCCAATCCCGCCTGGGCCAAGGGCGGCGACCATATGCTGAAGGCAGCGGGCGTCGATTTCGAGCTGCGCCTGTGGCCGCTGCTCAAGGGCGATCTGGTGCTCTCGTCGCTCAAGCTCGACAAGCCGGAAGTCTTCGTCGAGACCGGCGAAAACGAGCAGTCGAACTGGAGCTTCTCGGAATCGCCGGTAACGGTGGGCGCGGCCAAGGCCCTGGCGCCCAGCGACCGCTTCCAGATGCCGCTGATCGGCAAGATCGAGGTCTCCGAGGGCAAGCTCAGCTACCGCGATCCCAAGCGCAAGCTCGAACTCGACGGCGCGATCTCGACGGCAACGGGCAAGGCGGGCGACGACCCGCAGGCCGAGCTCTCGCTCAAGGGCAAGCTGGAGGGCCAGCCGCTCACCGTGAAATTCGTCGGCGGCTCGGCCCTGATGCTGCGCGACACCACGCAGCCCTATCCGGTCGATCTCGACGTCGCCTTCGGCGCCACCAAGCTCAAGCTGAAGGGCACGCTGCAGGATCCCTTCCTGTGGACCGGCCCCAATGTGCAGCTCTCGATTTCGGGACCGAATATGTCGGAGATCTATCCGCTCCTCGGCATTCCCGGCCCGCCGACGCCGCCTTACCAGATCACCGGCAAGCTTGAGGGCGAGCCCGGCGTCTGGCGCTTCACCCAGACCAAATGGCGGGTCGGCCGCAGCGACCTCACTGGCGACGTCGTCGTCGACCAACGCAAGAAGCCGACGCTTCTGACCGCCAAGCTGGTGTCGCAGAGCCTCTATTTCGCCGATCTGGCGCCGCTGGTCGGCTTGCCGCCCGGCCCGAGCGGCAGTGCGCCGATGTCGGCGCAGCAGGCCGCGACGCAGCAACAGCTCGAGGCCACGGGCGATCTCTTCCCCAGCGTGCCGCTGCATATGGAGAAGCTGCGGGCGATGAACATGGACGTGACGCTCGACGCGAAGAAGGTGATCGCGCCGTCTTACCTGCCGGTGCAGGCGCTGAGCTTCCGCGTGCTGATCGACAACGGCCGCGCCACGGTCAAGCCGCTGACGCTGGCGGTGCTGGGTGGCGGCACGGTGGCCGGCGAGATGGGCATCGATGCCCGCACCGACAATCCGCGCGTCAGTGCGGCGCTTAGGGTGACCGATGTCGAGCTCAAGAACTTCTTCCGCGAGTCGCGCTACTTCGACACGACGCAGGGCAAGGTACAGGGCCGCGTGAACCTCGCCGGCAACGGCAAGTCGCTGGCCCAGGTCATGAGCGGGGCCGATGGCCATGTCGAGGTGGCGATGGGCGGCGGCTCGGTCAGCAGTTTGATGGTGAGCCTCGCCGGGCTGCAGATCTTCGACGCGCTGGTGCTCTATGTCGTCGGCGACAACCGCATCCCCATCGCCTGCGCGCTCGGCCGGATGAATTTCCAGAAGGGCAATATCGTCTTCGACCGCACCCTGCTCGACACCCAGAAGTCGGTGCTGCACGTCAATGGCCAGGTCTCGCTGCCCCGGCAGGTCGTGCAGATCGAGGTGAAGTCCGACCGCAAGTCCTTCGACCTGCTCGACCTGCACGGCCCCGTCGTCGTCGAGGGCAAGCTGCGCGACCCCAAGGTCTCGCTGCGCCGCGTCGTCCCGATCCCGACGCCGGTGTTCGGCAACGCCAAGGGCATCGCCTGCGAGCAGGTCACCCGGGAGTTGTTTTCCGGCCCGTGATTGGTGCATGGCCGATCCCTCATTCGCGCACGAGGGGCAGGCCGTGGGAAACTGGGAACAATGGGCAAAAGTGCCGCTGCCATATGCATCGAACGTTTCCCACCCGGCTGGGAAGTTTGTGGGAAACGGACCGGATCAGCGCTCGCCCAGGGCATGCGCGACCGCCGCCCGGTCGAACTGCCCCCTGAGACCGATGGCCACGAAAGCGCCGGCCGGGGCATGCGGCGGAGCCTCCGTCACCTCGTAGCGCCGGCCGACGACATTTACCGACCGCAATCCACCCGTCGCCTCACGCAGGAAGCCCTTGGCCCGCAGCACGCCCGAGCCCGCCGCCACCAGCGCCTGCAGGACGGCCTCGACATCGACGGCGCGCTCGACCGTAAGGGCAAGGGAATCGTAGAGCGCGTCCGCCGCGATGGCGCCCGGCGTGCGCAGCATTGCGGAGGGCGCGGCGGTCGTTAGGCCGAGCAGCAGCGCTGCGGGAACGACGCCGCGCTCCGCCGGCACGACGCGCGCCGTTGGTGCCTGGGTGGCGAGCCAGCGCAGCGTCTCGGCGCGCGCCGCGTCGCTCGCGAGATCGCATTTGTTCAAAATCACCAGGTCGGCGGCCGCAAGCTGGCGGGCGATGGTGTCGCCGATATAGACGTCGGCGGCCTGGCCGCGCACCGTCTCGGCATCGGCCAGCACGACGATGCCGTCGACGGAATAGGCCGGCAGCAGGCCGACCGCGCTCGCCACCATGGCCGGCAGCGCCACGCCGCTGGTTTCCAGCAGCACGCGGTCGATACCGGGCCGGCGCCTCGGCAGGTCGATCAGCGCGTCCATCAGGTCGCTGCCATAGCTGCAGCAGACGCAGCCGCCAGAAATCTCGATGGTGTCGCCCTCGGCCGCCACGATCAGGTCGCGGTCGATCGGCAGTGCGCCGAAATCGTTGACCAGCACGGCGAGGCGCAGGCCGTTACTCGCCCTGAGCACGTGATTGACCAGCGTCGTCTTGCCGGCGCCGAGATAGCCGCCGATGACCGTGACGGGCAGCGTGCCTGTCATCAGCGTGCCTGCCATCAGAGAACGGCGGCGGGGAAGACGCGGCCGCCCTGGACCGTGCCCCAGACGCGCACGTCCTTCAGCCGCTCCGCGCCGATCTCCAGCGGATCGTCGTCGAGCACCGCGAAGTCGGCGCGCTTGCCGACCTCGATCGAGCCCACTTCACCGTCGAGCCGCAGCGTATAGGCCGCCCCCAGCGTGATGGTGCGCAGCGCGTCGGCGACGCCGATGCATTCCGAGGCGCCCAGCGTGCGGCCGGTCGCGGTCTTTCTGTTGACGGCGCACCACGCCGTGAACAGCGGCCCGAGCGGCGTCACCGGCGCGTCGGAATGGATGGCCAGCGGCACGCCGGTGGCGAGTGCGGTGGCGCAGGCATTCATGCGCATCGCGCGCTCTGGGCCCACTGTGGTCTCGTAATGCTGGTCGCCCCAGTAGAAGTGATGGTTGGGGAAGAGATTGGCGCACCAGCCCAGCGCCTTCATGCGGCGGAACTGCGCGGCATCGGCCAGCTGGCAATGCTGCAGCGTGAAGCGATGGTCGCGCGCCGGCTGTCCCTGCAATGCCGCTTCGAGACAATCGAGCGCCATCTCGGTCGCCTGGTCGCCATTGGTATGGCTATGCACCAGCACGCCGTGTTCGAGGGCGAGCTTGTAGACCTCGCGGATGGTTTCCGGCGGCGTGTACCACAGGCCGTTGGGCGCGCCGTTGTAATAGCCCGGCCAGCGCAGCCGCGCCGAGAAGCCCTGGATCGAGCCGTCGACGAAGAGCTTGAGCGCGCCCAGCCGCAGCATCGCCGTCGATTTTTCGCGCAACGCGCGGACATGGCCGATGGCATCCGTCGGCGAGACGCCGTGGAAGCGGCGGAACGACATGATGCGCACCGGGAAGCTTGCCTCGCCGGTCACGCGCAGCATCATGGCGACGGCATCGTCGGGCAGCAGGTTGGCGAGATCGGTCGCCGTGGTCACGCCCTGGCGCACACAAAGTTTGGCGAAGCGGCGCAGGCCGGGTTCGTCGTTGGCCAGCGTCTCGCGGTCGAAGCCGACATGGCCGCCGGCCAGCGTCATGGCGTCGGGACCCTTCAGCTCGCCGGTCGGCAGGCCGTCGGCGCCCAGCGGCACGCCGGGATGATTGACGCCCGGCCGCAGCAGGCCGGCCAGTTCGAGCGTGCGGCTGTTGACGTTCAGGATATGGCCGCTGGCATGCATCACGCCCACGGCGCGCGTGGTCGAGACACGGTCGAAGTCCTGCCGCGTCACGCGCCGGTCGCCGTAATAGATCGGATCGAGGCCCCAGCCCGCGAGCGGCTCGGCCGCCGTCGGCAATTTGCCAACGCCAGCCTGCATGCGTTCGACGATCTGCTCGATCGAGGTGGCGCCCGGCCAGACCTTGCCGTCGGGATCCATGCGGTCGAAGCGGCCGAGATAAAGGTAGCGCCAGAAGGTGCCTTCGCTGGCGTGGCTGTGGCCTTCGACGAGGCCCGGCATCACCACCTTGTCGGCCAGCCGTTCGTCGAGCGTGTAGGGGCCCCAACCCGCCAGTTCCTCCAGCGGTCCGACGCCGAGGATGCGCCCGTCGCGCACGGCGACATGCGTCGCCTCGGGCCGGCTCGGGTTCATGGTGAGGATACGCTTGGCGTGAAAAATGACGGTCATGATGCTTTCTGCTTTTTCTAACGAATGGCTTTACCGAGTCGGGCCAGCGCGATCATCCCCATCAGCGAAATCGAGCCGAAGATGAAGGTGATCCAGAGAGCCGCCATCGAGCCCCAGTTGCTGAGCACGCTGGCCATGACCACGGGCGCCGCCGCCGCGACAATGCCCTGCGGCAACGCGAGGCGGCCCATATAGGCGCCGAAATGGCTGCGGCCGAACAGGGCGAGCGGCAGTGTCGCGCGCTGCACGGCTTTCAGGCCATTGGCCAGGCCGTAGCAGCAGATGCCGATCAGGGCGGCGGCGAAGTGATTGCCGGCGATCAGCATCAGCCCGAAGCCGAGCGGCAGGGCGGCGGAGCCGAAGACGGCGGCGTTCATGATCGAATAGCGATGACCGAACAGCAGCTCGACCAGACGGATGGCGACCTGCGCCGGCCCGACCATGGTGGCCAGCAGCACCGCCGTCGCCGTCGTGTAGCCCAGCCCGCGCAGGATCTCGATCATATGGACGATGGCGCCGGTGAAGACGAAGGCGCCGAAGGAGAGCGTGATCGCCAGCAGCAGGAAGGCGCGCCTGCGATGCTCCGGCTCGAGTCCGCTCGGTGCCGTTGCGGTGCCGCCCGTTGTCGCTACCGCCACGACGCGACCGGGCAGCGCGAGGAAATGGACGGGCGCGCAGAGCAGCAGGTGCACGGCGGCATAGACCAGCAGCGTGCCGCGCCAGCCGAGGGCGACATCGAGTGCGCCGGTCAGCGGCCAGAACACCGTCGAGGCGAAGCCGCCCAGGATGGCCAGCAGGGCGATGGCCTGGCGCGCCTGCGGGCCCGCGACCTGGACCAGTGCGATGCTCGACGGCGTGTTGAGCGCCAGCGCCGAGGCGATGCCGAGCAGGGCCCAGCTGCCGAGATAGGTGACGAGACCCTGGCTCGAGGCCAGCGCCGTGAGGGCCGCGGCATAGACCAGCGAGCCCACGCTCATGATCAGCCGCGCACCGATGCGGTCCATGACGCGCCCGATGCGTGGCGCGATCAGCGCACCGACGCCGAACATCACCGTGATGCCGGCAAAGACGAGCTCCGCCGGCAGGCCGAGCTCGTCCTGCACATGGCGACCCAGCACCGAGGGCATCAGGAAGGTCGTGCCCCAGCCGACAATCTGCGTGACGCCCAATCCCAGCGTCGCGCGCCCGGTCGGGCTTTTGATTGCCGCGATCAGGCCGCTCACGCGGTCTTCTGTTCCGGGTAGAGAGACAGCAGGCCGGCCTCGCTGGCGTCGCAAACGCCGCGTTCGGTGACGATGCCCGTGACCAGCCGCGCTGGCGTCACGTCGAAGGCGTAGTTGGCGGCCGGGCTGCCCTCGGGAAGGATGTTCACCGTGGCGATCTCGCCTGCATCGGTACGGCCCGACAGGCGCGAGACCTCGGCCGGATCGCGCATCTCGATCAGGATGTCGCGGCCATCGGCCAGCGTCCAGTCGATGGTGGTGTAGGGCAGCGCGGCATAGAACGGCACGCCGTTGTCCTTGGCGGCCAGCGCCTTCAGGTACGTGCCGATCTTGTTGCAGACATCGCCGCGCCGCGTCGTGCGGTCCGAGCCGACGATGCAGAAATCGACCATGCCGTGCTGCATCAGATGGCCGCCGGTATTGTCGGCGATCACGGTATGCGGCACGCCGTGCTGGCCAAGTTCCCAGGCCGTCAGGCTGGCGCCTTGATTTCTCGGTCGCGTTTCGTCGACCCAGACATGGAGGGCAATGCCGGCATCGTGCGCCTGGTAGATCGGCGACAGCGCCGTGCCCCAGTCGACGGTGGCGAGCCAGCCGGCGTTGCAATGGGTCAGTGCATTGATGCGCTTGCCGTCGCGCGGGTTGAGCTTTTTGATTTCGCCGAGGCCGTGCTGGCCGATGCGGCGGCAGATATCGGCATCCTCGTCGGCGATCTCGGCCGCGCGCCGGTAGGCCGCGTCGCGGCGCTGGCTGGCCGGCAGCGGCGCCAGGACACTGCGCATCGAATCGAGCGCCCAGCGCAGGTTGACCGCGGTGGGGCGTGAGGCGAGGAGAGCGGAATAGGCGCGGTCGAGCATGGCGTTCGATGTGTCTTGCGCCATTGCAAGCGCCATGCCGTAAGCCGCCGCCGCGCCGATCAGCGGCGCACCGCGCACGATCATGCTGCGGATGGCGGTCTCGGCATCCTCCATGCGCCTGAAATCGCGCACCACGAAGCGATGCGGCAGCAGCGTCTGGTCGATGACCTGGACCGTGGCGCCATCGGTGCCGAGCCAGATGGTGCGATAGGGCTTTCCGTCGACTTTCATGGCCGGAAAGTCGGGCCGTTCGAACCGGAGGTCAAGCCATCCGCTATTGTGCCGTTTGAAACGGAGGCATGAATTCCAATGACCCCATCGGGCAACAAGCTCAACGAGCGCGCCTTGAAGACGCTCGTCCGGGCCGCCGTCGAATACAATCGGTGCAAGTCGAAGAAGAAAGCGCCTAAAGCCGTCAGCAAACGGCCCGCGCCACCGCGTCGATGATCGCCGCGGCATCGAGCTTGTAGGTGCGGTAGAGGTCGGGAATGTCGCCCGACTGACCGAAATTCTCGATGCCCAGTGGTATGACGCGCTGGCCGCGCACGCTGCCCAGCCAGGACAGCGCCAGCGGATGGCCGTCCATCACCGTGACGATGCGGGCGTCGCGCGACAGCGGCGCCAGCAGGCGCTCGACCGGGCTCATCGAGGTATCGACGCGGCCGGCCGTGCGGCCACGGACGCGCTGGGCGGCGAGCCAGTCGCCATGCAGCCGGTCGGGTGAGGTCAGCACCAGCAATCCGGCGCCAGCGAAGTCGCGCACGACGCTCTCGTGCGCGGCGATGGCTTCGGGTGTGACGGCTCCCATGCAGACGATGGCGATATCGGCGCCGGCCTCCGGTTCGGCATACCAGTAACCGCCGTCGATCACGGATTGCGCCTGCACGGGCGACAGCGTGCGCTGCGGCTGCAACAGGCTGCGCGTCGAGAGCCGCAGATAGATCGAGCTGCCCTTGGGTTGCTGCATGTAGTCGAGGCCGAAGCGCATCAGGATCGCCAACTCGTCGACATAGGTCGGCTCGTAGCTCAGCAGCCCGGGCTGGCCGATGCCGATCAGCGGTGTATGGATGCTCTGATGTGCGCCGCCTTCGGGCGCCAGCGTCACGCCCGAGGGCGTCGCCACGATCATGAAGCGGGCATCCTGATAGCAGGCATAGTTCAGCGCATCGAGGCCACGCGCGATGAAGGGATCGTAGAGCGTGCCGATCGGCAGCAGGCGCGCACCGAACAATTCATGGGAAAGGCCCATGGCGGCGAGCTGGATGAACAGGTTGTTCTCGGCGATGCCCAGCTCGATATGCTGGCCCTTGGGGGTCTGGCGCCAGAGCTGGGCCGAGACGACCTTCAATTCGCGGAACACATCCTCGGCCTCGGTATGGCCGAAAAGGCCGCGCCGGTTGACCCAGGCGCCGAGATTGGTCGAGACCGTGACGTCGGGCGAGGTCGTGACGATCCTGCGCGACATCTCGCTGTCTTCGGCGGCGATGGCGTTCAGGATCTTGCCGAAGCCCGCCTGCGTGCTCGATTCCTTGTCGTTCGGTCGGGCCAGCACCGCCGGGATCGGCACGACTGGCGCCTCGGTGCGGCGGCGGCCTTCGGCATTGAAGGGCGCCTTGTCGATGAAGCCTTGCAGCACGGCGGGCGTTTCCTTCAGCCCGGCGAATTTGTCCCATTCCTGGCCGTCGGCGATGCCGAGGCCCTTCTTGAAGCCCGCCATCTGGTCGAGCGTCATCAAGCCGGAATGGTTGTCCTTGTGGCCGGCGAAGGGCAGGCCCTGGCCCTTGATGGTATAGGCAATGAAGCAGGTCGGCGTGTCGTCGTCGACGCTTTCGAAGGCGTCGAGCACTGCCTCCATGTCGTTGCCGGCGAGGTTGGTCATCAGGCGATGAAGGGCGGCATCGTCATGCGCTTCGAGGATGCGGCGCACGCCGGGGAACTGGTTGAGGTCGCGCGTCAGCGCCTCGCGCCAGCCGGCGCCACCCATATAGACCAGCGCCGAGTAGAGCGAGTTGGGGCAGGCGTCGATCCAGTCGCGCAGATGGCCGCCATCTTCCTGGGCAAAGACCGCTTCCAGCAGCTTGCCGTATTTCAGCGTGACGACGCGCCAGCCCACCAGCTCGAACATCTCGCCGATGCGGCCGAACAGGCGGTCGTTGACGACACCGTCGAGACTCTGGCGATTGTAGTCGATCACCCACCACAGGTTTCGCACGTCGTGCTTCCAGCCTTCGAGCAGCGCTTCGAAGATATTGCCCTCGTCGAGTTCGGCATCGCCGACCAGCGCCACCATGCGACCGGTGGGACGCTTGTCGTTGCCCAGACTCTTGAGGCGCACATAGTCCTGCACGATCGAGGAGAACAGCGTCATGGCGACGCCGAGGCCGACCGACCCGGTCGAGAAGTCGACGTCGTCGACATCCTTGGTGCGCGAGGGATAGGACTGCGCGCCACCGAGCTTGCGGAAGTCTTCGAGCTTCTGGCGCGTCTGGTGGCCGAACAGGTACTGGATGGCGTGGAAGACCGGCGAGGCATGCGGCTTCACCGCGACCCTGTCTTGCGGCCGCAGCACCGAAAAATAGAGCGCCGTCATCACCGTCGCCAGCGAGGCACAGGAGGCCTGATGGCCGCCGACCTTCAAGCCGTCGCGATTGGGCCGCAGATGATTGGCGTGATGGATGGTCCAGGCCGAGAGCCACAGCACCTTGCGCTCCAGCTCGCGCAGGATCGTCAGCCGCTGGATGGGAGCCCGTGTTGTCATCTCTCCGGGATACGCCTCGGCCGGCGGAAAATCCTTGCGTTTGACCCATGGAAAGCTGTGTATAGGGTAGAATTGGACGAAAAATATGGAATTCGCGCAATGATCTCCCTTGATGCCATCGACCGGCGCATTCTGGAACGGCTGCAGCACGAGGGCCGGCTGAGCAATGCCGAGCTGGCCGAAAAGGTCGGCCTGTCGTCGTCGCCGTGCTGGCGGCGCGTCAAGGCGCTGGAAGAGGCGGGCGTTATCAAGGGCTACGCAGCCCTGCTCGACGGCAAGTCGGTCGGCCTCTCGGTCAATGTCTTCGTCAGCGTTTCGCTGTCGACACAGGTCGAGAAGGTGATGCAGGCTTTCGAGAAGGCAGCGGCGGAGCGGCCCGAGGTGATGGAGTGCTATCTCATGACCGGCGACAGCGATTATCTGTTGCGTGTCGTCGTTCCCGATCTCGAAGCCTACGAACGGTTCGTCATGGATTTCACCAAGATCCCCGGCATCGCCCAGATCCGCAGCTCGTTTGCCTTGCGTCCCGTAAAGCAGGGCACAGCCCTGCCGCTGGCGTAGCGCCTATACGAGATCGATCGTGCCGCGCATCATCGGCACGCAACGGCCGCCGAGATAGGTCGCCACGACCGTGCCGGCCTTCTTCTCGGCCAGGGCCTGAAGCACGCTGGGCCGGCCCATGTCGAAACCCTGGCCGATGGTCTTGCTGAGCGATAGATCGGCTTCCGGCCGGTAATGCGCCAGCAGGCCGATCAGCGCGACATTGGCGGCTCCCGTCGCCGGGTCTTCCAGAATGCCGTGCTCGGGGGCAAACATGCGCGTCTGCACGTCGAGCTCGCCCTCTTGGGCCTGCACATAAAGATGGATGCCGACAATGCGCTCGCGCGGCAGCTCGCGGGCGAAGACCTCGGCGCGTGGCGCCGCGGCTTTCAGCAGGGCGCGCGACGGCAGTTCGGCGAACAGCAGGCCCGCGCCGCAAGAGGCAACGTGCGGCCGATGGACATCGACCTTGATGTCGCCGGGCTTGAGCGAGCAGGCGGCGGCCACTGTCTCGACCGAAATTTCCTCGCCGAAGCTCAGCGGCACCGGGGCGGCCAGCCGGGTGACCACGACCACGCCGTTCTCGCGCGTGATGTCCATGTTCACCAACCCGGCCTTTTCCTCGAAGACCAGCCGGTCGCCGGTGATGCTGCGGCCATAGCTTTCGCCGGCGCGTGCAAGTGCGAAGGCGGTGCCGACATTGGGATGACCGGCGAAGGGCATCTCGGCCTTGGGCGTGAAAATGCGGACCTGGGCGGTATGGGCCGGGTTCTGCGGCGGCAGCACGAAGGTGGTCTCGGCGAGATTGAACTCGGCGGCGATGGCTTGCATGCGCTCTGTCGTGAGGCCTTGGGCATTGAGGACGACGGCCAATGGGTTGCCGCCGAAGGGGCGATCGGTGAAGACGTCCACCGTGACGAAATCGAGTTTCATGTTTTCAAGTCTGGCACGGCCTGTCTAAGCTCGACGCATGACCAATGCTCAGGCCGCCCCTCAAATCTCTTATGACCATGGCGTGTCGACCAAGAAGCTGATCGGCGAGACCATCGGCTCCTTCTTCGACCGGACCGTCGAACAATACCGCGACCGCGAGGCGCTGGTCGTGCGTCACCAGAAGGTGCGCTGGAGCTGGGGCGAGTTGGGCCGTCGCGTCGACGATCTTGCCGCCGGCCTGATGGCGCTGGGGCTGGAGCGCGGCGACCGCATCGGCATCTGGTCGCCCAATACCTCGGAATGGACGCTGGCGCAGTTCGCCACGGCCAAGGCCGGTCTCGTGCTGGTCAACGTCAACCCGGCCTATCGCCGGAGCGAACTCGACTACGCGCTGAACAAGGTCGAGTGCAAGGCACTCATTCTCGCGCCGGCGCTCAAGACCTCGAACTATCTCGAGATCGTCGAGGATCTGGTGAAGGCAAAGAAGCTGCCGCACCTCAAGCACATCGTCCGGCTTGGCAAAGAAAAGACGCCGGGCATGCTGAACTTCGACGACGTGGCGCAGGCCGGCGGCAATGCCGAGAAAGTGAAGCTGGCCGAGCTGGCGCCGAAGCTGCAGTTCGACGACGCCATCAACATCCAGTTCACCTCGGGCACCACGGGTCACCCCAAGGGCGCCACGCTCAGCCACCACAACATCCTGAACAACGGCTATTTCGTCGGCGAGGGCCTGAAGCTGACGCCGGCCGACCGGCTCTGCATTCCCGTGCCGCTCTATCACTGCTTCGGGATGGTCATGGGCAACCTCGGCTGTCTGACGCACGGCGCCACCATGGTCTATCCCTCGGAAGCCTTCGATCCGCTGGCGACGCTGCAGGCCGTATCGGAGGAGCGCTGCACGGCGCTGTTCGGCGTGCCGACCATGTTCATCGCGCAGCTTGACCATGCGCAGTTCGACACTTTCGACCTCAAGAGCCTGCGTACCGGCATCATGGCGGGCTCGCCCTGTCCCATCGAAGTGATGAAGCGGGTGCAGAGCAAGATGAACATGCACGAAGTCACCATTGCCTATGGCATGACCGAGACTTCGCCGGTGTCGACGCAATGCGCGACAGACGATCCGCTGGAGAAACGCGTTTCGACGGTTGGCCAGGTGCTGCCGCATATCGAGATCAAGATCGTCGACGCCGACGGCAAGGCCGTGGCGCGCGGCGAGACCGGCGAATTCTGTACGCGCGGCTATTCGGTAATGAAGGGCTACTGGAACGACGCGGCCAAGACCGCCGATGCCGTCGACGAGGCGGGCTGGATGCATACCGGCGATCTCGCGACGATGGACGCCGAGGGCTACGTCAATATCGTCGGCCGCCTCAAAGATATGGTCATCCGCGGCGGCGAGAACGTCTATCCGCGCGAGATCGAGGAGTTCCTCTACAGCCATCCCAAGGTGCAGGACGTACAGGTCATCGGCGTGCCCGACCCGCGCTACGGCGAGGAGGTTTGTGCCTGGATCAAGCTGCGTGACGGCCAGACCGCCACGGCCGAGGAGATCCGCGAATTCTGCAAGGGCCAGATCGCCCATTACAAGATCCCGCGCTATGTCGAGTTCGTGCCGGAGTTTCCCATGACGATCACCGGCAAGATCCAGAAGTTCGTCATGCGCGACCAGACCATCGCCAAGCTCGGACTGAAAGCGCAAAAGACGGCTTAACAACAAGACTTGACGAGACCGGAGGAGATTCCGATGCCCATCATCGATTCGCAGGTCCACGCCTATGAGGCGAACACACCGAAGCGACCTTGGGCCACCGTGCCAAACTGGCCGCCGCACGTCACGGGCGAGGAGATGGTCGCCGCGATGGACAAGGTCGGCGTCGACGGTGCGATCTTCATCTCCTCCTTCTCGATGTACCGCTACGATGCGAGCTACGCGGTAGAAGTGGCGCGCGCGCACGGCAATCGCCTGGCCATCGTCAAGCCGGTCGACCCGGACGATCCAGCAGTGGCCGACGTCATTGCCGAATGGAAGAAGACAAAAGGAACCGTCGGCATACGCATCTTCCTCCGCGAGGAGAACCCGCGCCCGCCGACCGATCCCGGCTTCGACCGAATTCTGAAAGCCGCCGTGAAGCACGACTTCCCGGTCAATTTCCTGTGCTGGGGCAAGCTGGATGAGGGCACGGCGCTCGTCGATCGCCATCCCAACGTGCGCTTCATCATCGACCATCTGGGCCTGCTGCAGCCGCGCGATCCGCCGGCGCCGCCGCAGCCCTGGGCCGACCTGCCAAAGGTGCTGGAGCTCGCCAAGCGCCCCAACGCGGTGATCAAGGTGAGTGGCGCCTGCACGCTGTCGAAGCAGCCCTATCCGTTCCCGGACATCTGGGATCCGCTCGCCCGCGTGTTCGATGCCTGGGGCTTCGAGCGCTGCCTGTGGGGCACGGACTGGACGCGCGCCTTCGCCGTCGTCAACTACGAGCAGGCGGTGACGCCTTTCCTCGAGACCAAGCGCCTCAGCGACTCCGAGCGGGCGATGCTGATGGGCGGCGCCTGCGCCAAGGCTTACGGCTGGTCGCCGAAGAAAGGCTAGTCCGATGCCCCGTGCCCGCCTGCGCGATCTCGGCCTCACAGTCGGCACTCTGCCGTCCGGACCGTTCAACGCCATTACCGACGTGGCGGGTGTCAAAGTGGGCTATTCGACCGTCATCCAGGACAGCCCCAGCATTGTCCGGACGGGGGTCACGGCCATCTGGCCGCGCGGACAGGAAATCTGGACCGACTACGTCTTCGCGGGCACGTTCTCCTTCAATGGCAACGGCGAGATGACCGGCCTTCCGTGGCTCGCGGAGCAGGGCCTGCTCGGCGCGCCGATTGGAATCACCAACACCTATCAGGTCGGAATCGTCCGTGATGCCATCACGGCCCTGGCGGTTCGCGATGGCGCTTCGCAAGCCTTTCACCTCCCGGTCGTCGCCGAAACCTACGATGGCTGGCTGAGCGATATCCAGAGTTTCACGCTGACGCAGGAGCACGCGTTTGCTGCCTTCGACAGTGCGGTCGGCGGCTGCGCCATTGCCGAAGGCAATGTCGGAGGCGGCACCGGCATGATCTGTCACGAGTTCAAGGGCGGCACCGGCACGTCATCGCGCGTCGTCGTCGAGAATGGCAAGCGCTATACGGTCGGCGCGTTGGTGCAGGCGAACTATGGTTCACGCGATCTGTTGCGCGTCGATGGCGTGCCTGTCGGTCGCGAGATCGGACCGGACGCGGTGCCGGCACATCGCTCGGGGCAGAGCGCCGCTCCGCCACGGACAACGGAAGGTTCGATCATCGTCGTGCTGGCGACCGACGCGCCTCTCATTCCGATTCAATGCCAGCGGCTCGCCCGCCGGGCCACGACGGGACTCTCCTGGGTTGGCGGCATCGGTGCGAATGGAAGTGGTGATATCTTCATCGCGTTTTCGACGGGCAATCACATCGGCCAGAACGACAGGATCAGCAACGTGAAGATGTTCGCGCCCGACGCGATGACGAGCCTCTTCCGGGCCGCTGCCGAGGCGACGGAAGAGGCGATCCTAAACGCAATGTGCAGGGCCGAGACCATGTCCGGCCGGGACGGTCGCACCATCCACGCGCTGCCGCTCGACCTCCTGCAGGAGGTGATGCGGAGGTACCGGCCCGAACGGCGCGCGTGAGCGACGCGCTTGTGGGCGCGTGACAGTACGTGCGTGTCCTAATTCGCCGCAGGCCGGTTGGCTTCGAGGAACATGCGGATATGGCGCACGGCGAGCGGGATCTTGTCCGGCGTATCCTTCCACGGATAAAGGCTGACCTGGCTGTTGGGCGCCAGCATCGCTACTTCCATCGCCACTTTGTAGGGATGTGGCGGGACGTCGTCGGGCAACACCAGGATCGGCGTCTTGCAGTTCTTGACGAAGTCGCGCGTCACCGTGAACACGAAGTCCGGGTTGGCGAGATACATCTTCCTCAGGAAGTCGCTGACGTTCTCCATCGTGTATTCCGGTCGCTTCTTCACGAAGTCGGGTCCCCAGCCCTTCATGTTGTTGTCGTAGAACTGGGTCGGCATTTCTTCGCGATGGCCGCTCGGCTGCGTCAGCACCGCGGCGATCACACGGTCGCCGGCGCGCTTGATCAGGTTCCAGATGAACGGCTGGCCGATGCAGTAGCCCAGCACCATGAATTTCTTGATGCCGAGATGGTCCATCAGGCCGATATGATCGTCGGTGAAGGAGTCCCAGGGACGGTCGGGTTCCAGTGGTCCCGACGACTGCCCAGCATTGGCGTTGCGCAGGTCGGCGACGATGCAGCGGAACCTGCCCTTGAATTCATCGAAGGCGCTGAACGGATGGGTGGTCGTCAATCCGCCGATCGTCGAATTCAGCCCGCCGCCGGGAATGACGAGCAACGGGACGCCCGAGCCCGACTCTTGATAGTTGATGCGGACAGCGCCCTTTTCATAGAACGGCATGGCTTTTCCCCTCTCGGTTACGCGAGCTTCATTT
>JBBRFD010000087.1:0-17892 GCA_038224985.1 Reyranellales bacterium | reverse complement strand
GCACACGAGATCAAGAACCCGCTGACGCCGATCCAGCTATCAGCCGAGCGGCTGCGCCGCCGCTATCTCAAACAGATCGTCGACGATCCCGAGACCTTCAAGATCTGCACCGACACCATCATCCGCCAGGTCGGCGATATCGGCCGCATGGTCGACGAGTTCTCCTCTTTCGCACGTATGCCGCGACCGACCGTGCAGCCGGAAGACGCCAAGGAACTTTGCCAGCAGGCGCTCTTCCTGCAGCGTAATGCCAATTCCGAGATCCGTTATCGTACGGCGTTGCCCGATCACGCTGTCGCGCTGACCTGCGACCGCCGCCAGGTCGGCCAGGTTTTGACCAATATCCTGAAGAACGCGGCCGAGGCCATAGAGGGCCGCGAAAGTCGCAACGATGAGCCGCTGCCGCCGGGCGAGATCTCGCTGGCGCTCACCGATGACGGCACGACGGTGAAGATCGTCGTCGAGGACAACGGCAAGGGATTGCCGAAGGAAGGCCGCGAGCGGCTGACCGAGCCCTATATGACGACGCGCACCAAGGGCACGGGCCTCGGTCTCGCGATCGTGAAGAAGATCATGGAAGACCATGGCGGATGGCTGGCGCTCGACGACCGCGAGGGTGGCGGCGCGCGCATCAGTCTGGTATTCCGTCGCGACGCAAAAGAGGTCGCGTCGGCGCGGCCGCAGGCGACTGCCGCACAATGATTTTCTTACTGACGAACCCCCTCATAACGATCCGCGGACCAAGCGGACACCATCGATAGAGACATGGCCCACGATATTTTGATCGTCGACGACGAACGAGACATCTGCACGCTGATCGCGGGCATTCTCGAAGACGAAGGCAATACCGCACGCCGCGCGCATAACAGCTCGGAGGCGATCGACGCGGTGCGCCAGCGCCGGCCGGCGCTGGTGATTCTCGACGTCTGGCTGCAGGGCAGCGATCTCGACGGTCTACAACTCCTCGAGGTGATCCGCCGTGAGGATCCGCCGATTCCGGTGGTGATGATAAGCGGCCACGGCACCATCGATACCGCCGTCTCGGCGATCAAGACAGGCGCCTATGATTTCATCGAAAAGCCTTTCAAGGCCGATCGCCTTCTGCTGGTCGTCGAGCGTGCCATCGAGGCCGACCGGCTGAAGCGCGAAAACGCCAGCCTGCGCCGGCGCGCCGGAGGCGACGTCGCCCTGATCGGCTCGTCGAGTGCCACAGCCACTGTCCGCACGCAGATCGAGAAGGTCGCGCCGACCGGTAGCCGCGTGCTGATCACCGGCCCCTCGGGCTCCGGCAAGGAGACGACGGCGCGTCTCATCCACCAGAGTTCGAAGCGTGCCGACGGGCCCTTCGTCGTGGTCAATTGCTCGACCATGCCGGCGGAGCGCCTGGAACTGGAGTTGTTCGGCACCGAGGGCGAGTCCGACGCCGACACCCTGCGAGTCTCCGGCGCTTTCGAAATGGCGCATGGCGGCACCCTGCTGCTGAAGGAAGTGGGCGACATGCCGCTCAACCTGCAGGCCCGCCTCGCGCGCCTCCTGCAGGAGCAGTTCTATATTCGTGCCGACGGCAAGACCAAGGTCGAGGTCGACGTCCGCGTGCTGGCCACGACATGCCGGTCGATCACGGAAGAGATCGCCGCCGGCACGTTCCGCGAAGAACTTTACCACCGGCTCAATGTCGTCTCGTTGCGCCTGCCGGCGCTGAGCGAGCGGCGCGAGGATATCCCGGAACTCGCGGCCCATCTGCTGGCCCGTATCGCCGATGCGACAGGTCTCGCGTCGCGCACGATCGGCGAGGACACGCTGGCAGCCCTTCAGGGCCACGACTGGCCGGGCAACGTGCGGCAATTGCGCAATGTCATCGAGCGGCTGCTGATCCTGGCGCCGGCCGATGGCGGACCGATCCGCGCCGATGTGCTGCCCAACGACGTGAGCGAGGACGCCCCGTCGGTGCTGCGCTGGGAGAAGGGCGGCGAGATCATGCAGCTGCCGCTGCGCGATGCCCGCGAGGTTTTCGAGCGCGAATACCTGCTGGCCCAGGTCACGCGCTTCGGCGGCAATATTTCGCGCACCGCGACCTTTGTCGGCATGGAACGCTCTGCGCTGCATCGTAAACTGAAGTCGCTCGGACTTCATGGCGGAGCCGGCGAGGAACGCGACGCCAGTGGCGGTACCGGCGGAAACGACGCTTAAGGAGTTCGGAGAAAAGTCATGGGTCGTTATGCCTACGTCAACGGAAGCTACGTCGATCATCTCGAAGCCTCGGTGCATATCGAGGATCGCGGCTATCAGTTGGCCGACGGCGTCTACGAGGTCGTGGGCGTGCGAGATGGCAAGCTGATCGACGAGGCGCCGCATATCGACCGTCTTAACCGTTCGCTGGGTGAGCTGCGCATCGACTGGCCGGTGGCGCGGCCGGCGCTGGGCTTCATCATGCGCGAGCTGATGCGGCGCAACCGACTGCGCGACGGCCTGGTCTACATGCAGGTGACACGCGGGGTGGCGCGGCGCGACCTTGCCTTTCCGACGACGCCGGTGAAGCCCGCCCTCGTCATCACCACCAAGAACGGCAAGCGCGCCGAGAACGACCCCGGCGCCGGTGTTGCGGTGAAGAGCGTGCCCGACATCCGTTGGGAGCGTTGCGACATCAAGACCGTGGCGCTGCTGCCCAATGTGCTGGCCAAGCAGGAAGCACGTGAGAATGGCGCCTACGAGGCCTGGATGCTCGATGAGAAGGGCTGCGTCACCGAAGGCGCCTCGACCAACGCCTGGATCGTCACCGAGGCAGGCGAGTTGATCACGCGGCACACCGACAACGGCATCCTGGCCGGCATAACGCGCATGACGCTGAAGAAGATGGCCGATTCGCTGCAACTAAAGTTCATCGAGCGGCCCTTCAGTCTCGACGAGGCGAAGAAGGCCAAGGAAGCCTTCATCACCAGCGCCACCTCCTTCGTGACGCCGGTCGTCAAGATCGACGGCCACACGGTGGGCGAGGGCAAGCCCGGCCCGATGTCGCGTCGCCTGCGCGAGGAGTATATCCGTTTCGCCGGCGGCGGTGAGCAGGTGACGTGAGCGCCACCCAAGGATTGAAGCCGCCGCGCGCGGTCCTGTTCGACTGGGACAACACCCTGGTCGATACCTGGCCGACCATCGTCGAGTGCTATCACCAGACCTTCACGGCACTCGGCCAGACGCCGTGGACGGCGCAGGAAGTGCGCGACCGTGCCCATGGCTCCTTGCGCGACGTGTTTCCCGGCCTTTTCGGCGACCGCGCCGGCGATGCCGAGCGGGTGTTCTTCGAGACCTTCCTCAACATCCATCTCGAGCGGCTGACGGCGCTGCCCGGTGCCGAGGACCTGCTCGCGCGCTGCGTCGAGGCGGGCTGCTACGTCGGTGTGGTCAGCAACAAGGTGGGCAAGAACCTCCGGATTGAAGTCAGCCATCTCGGCTGGGACCGCTGGGTCAGGCGTGCGGTGGGTGCCAAAGACGCAGCCCGAGACAAACCGGCGCCCGATCCGATCCACATGGTGCTCGACGGCACGGGAATTGCCCCTGACGACACTGTGTGGATGGTGGGAGACACCCCGGCGGACCTCGAATGTGCCCATGCGGCGGGCTGCATACCGGTTCTTGTCGGCGGCCCGGATGCGTTATCCGGGGCGCTTCTGAAGTTTCCCCCACGTTTGCGTGCACGTAATTGTCATGAGTTGGCGGCATTGCTTTGAAGCGAACGCCGCCTATATTTGACGCAACTCGGTAGCGGAGAGACCCGCACCTTCCCAACCGGCGCCCTCAAGGTCGTCGGACGCCCAGCAAGAGGCCAAAAACATGAGCGAAAAGGCACAAAATGTTCAGGACGTGTTCCTGAATCACCTGCGGAAGAACAAGACCCCCGTTACGATCTTCCTGGTAAACGGCGTCAAACTGCAGGGTATCGTCACCTGGTTCGACAATTTCTCGGTGTTGCTACGTCGCGACGGGCATTCCCAGCTCGTCTACAAGCACGCCATCTCGACCATCATGCCGGTCACCCCGGTCCAGCTGTTCGACGGGGACAAGGCCGAGGCCGCGGGCTGATTTGAACGACCTTCCCGAGACGGAAAGAGCCAAACGTCAGCCGCACGAGACCGTTAGCCCCGCGACGGTCGCCGCGGTGCTGTGTCCCTACGACAAGAACAACCGTGGCGAGGGTCGCACCGCCGATGCCAAACTGGCCGAGGCCGTGGGATTGTCGCGCGCCATCGATCTCGACGTGCGCCTGGCACAATCGGCGCCGCTGCGTCGGATCACGCCGGCGACGTTGATCGGCAAGGGCGTCGTCGAGCGCATGGCCGAGCAGGTCAAGGAACTGGGCATCGGCCTCGTCGTCGTCGACGACAAGCTGACGCCGGTGCAACAGCGCAATCTCGAAAAGGCTTGGGAAACCAAGGTCATCGACCGCACCGGCTTGATTCTGGAGATCTTTGGCGCACGTGCCCGCACGCATGAAGGCCGCCTGCAGGTCGAACTGGCCGCCCTCGATTACCAGCGCGGCCGGCTCGTTCGATCCTGGACCCATCTCGAGCGCCAGCGTGGCGGCTTCGGCTTCATGGGCGGTCCCGGCGAATCGCAAATCGAGATCGATCGCCGGTTGATCGGCGATCGCATCGTCAAGATCAAGCGTGACCTCGAAGGCGTGCGCCGCACCCGCGCCGTCAACCGCGCCGGCCGCAAGAAGGCACATCTGCCGACCGTGGCGCTGGTCGGCTACACCAATGCCGGCAAGTCGACGCTGTTCAACCGGCTATCGGGTGCCGGCGTCATTGCCAAGGACCTGCTCTTCGCCACGCTCGATCCGACCATGCGCTCGATCAAGCTGCCCAACGGCCGCGACTGCGTGCTGTCCGATACGGTGGGGTTCATCTCCGACCTGCCGACCCATCTCGTGGCCGCCTTCCGCGCCACACTGGAAGAAGTCGTCGAAGCCGACCTCATCGTCCATGTCCGCGACGTTGCCCATGTCGACAGCGAGCGCCAGCGCGCCGATGTCGAAGTGGTGCTGAGCGAGTTGGGCGCGATCCGCAACGCCGACGAGGAGGGCAAGAGCACCCCCATGATCGAGGCGCTGAACAAGATCGACGCGCTGACGGAAGAGGGACGGGACACTCTGCAGAACCGCTCGGCCACGGGAGTGGAGCGGGCGCGGCAATACCCGGTTTCGGCCGTCACCGGCGAAGGTGTCGACCAGTTGATGGAAGCCATCGGCGAATTCCTGAGCAAGGCCGACGCCGCCCGTGAGATCGCCGTGCCGCTCAGCGACGGCGCCACCATCGCCTGGATCTACCGTCACGGCGACGTCCGCAGCCGACGGGACGACGGCGAATCGGCGCTGCTGACCGTGGCCCTGGATGCCGCGTGCAGCGCGCAACTGGAGCGCCGGCTGGCGCGTTGACACCCCCTGGACGGCCTTTCTATAAGCGCCGGACCCAGTTCCAAAGGAAACACCATGAATTTCAAGCCTTTGCACGACCGTCTGCTGCTCAAGCCCGCTCTCGCCGAGACCAAGACCAAGGGCGGCCTGATCATCCCCGACACGGTTCAGGAAAAGCCGGTGCAGGGTGAGGTCGTGGCCGTCGGCAAGGGCAAGCGCATGGAAGATGGCCGTCTCGAGCCGCTTGGCGTGAAGGTCGGCGACAAGGTTCTCTACGGCAAGTGGTCGGGTACCGAGGTCAAGCTCGGCGGCGTCGACCATGTGATCCTGAAGGAAGACGACCTGTTCGGCGTCATCGGCTGAGGCCGTTGCTGAGCAGCGGCGATTCCGAGCGAGTCGCCGATCTCCTTCGCGAAGTGGCGGCGGCGGAGTTGCTGCCGCGCTTCCGCAATCTCTCCAAGGACGACATACGGCTGAAGGGGCCCGGTGACTACGTCACCGTGGCCGACGTCGCCTCCGAGCAACGGCTCGCCTCGGGCCTGGCCAAAATCCTGCCGGGTGTCCTGATCGTGGGTGAGGAGGCGGTCGAGGCGGAACCCGGACTGGTCGAATTGATCGGCCGGCCACGCGAGTCCTGCTGGATCGTCGATCCGCTCGATGGCACGGCCAATTTCGCCGCCGGCCGGGATACCTTCGCCATCATCGTGGCCCTGATCTACGACCGGCAGACCGTCGGTGGCTGGATCCTCGATGTGCCGGGCAATCGGATGGCGGTGGCGGCCAAAGGGCAGGGTGTGACGCTGGACGGCGTACCGGTCCAAGGCGCCGTTGTTGCCAGTCCTAACGGCTATGTCGGCTACAAGGTGAACAAGACCTTCGATCGTGAGCTGCCGGCGGCCCAGCGCGGCCGGCTGGGCGATATCCTGTCGCTGGGCTGCGCAGGCGTTGAATACATGAATATCCTGGCGGGCCGGGCGAGCTTCAGCCTCTACCGCCGAACCAAGCCCTGGGACCATGCCGCCGGCGCCCTGATGCTGACGGAAGCGGGCGGCGCGGCGCTGAATTTCGCCGGGCCACCCTATGCGCCGGACCAGGACATCCTGGCCGGGATCATCGGGGCGACCTCGACGCCGGTCCTAGCCGAGGTCCGCGCTGTGTTCGAGGCGGCCCGCATGCCGCTGCTGGCGACGTTGCAGGGCAGCTAACGGGACGGTTAGCTGGCGGTCTTGGCGGCTTGCCAGAGCGTTTCCATCTCCTCAAGGCTGGCTTCGGCCGGCTTGCGGGCTTGCTCGGCCAGTTTCTTCTCGATGTAGCGGAAACGGCGTTCGAATTTGTCGTTGGTCGAGCGAAGGGCGGCCTCGGGGTCGACCTTGTAGTGCCGGGCCAGGTTGGCCACGGCGAAGAGCACGTCGCCGATCTCGTCGGTGACCTTGGCCGGATCGGGTGTGCCGGCGGCCAGCTCGGCCCGCAACTCGCCGATTTCTTCCTCGATCTTGTCGATCACGGGTCCGACGGTCTTCCAGTCGAAGCCGACCCGGGCGGCACGCTTCTGGATCTTCTCGGCACGCAGCAGGGCGGGCAGGGCGCGGGCGATGCCGTCCAGGGTCCCCGCGGTGGCCGCACCCGGCTCGGCCTTGGCGGTCCGTTCGGCGGCCTTGCGTGCCTCCCAGGAGATGGTTTGGGCAGCGGCGGTCACGATATCCATGTCGCCAAAGACATGCGGATGGCGGTCGATCATCTTTTCGGCGATGCCGGCGGCCACGTCGTCGAAAGTGAAGGTCTTGGTCTCGCTGGCCATCTGGGCGTGATAGACGACCTGCAGCAGCAGGTCGCCCAGTTCTTCCTTGAGCGCTGGCAGGTCGTTGCGCTCGATGGCGTCGGCGACCTCGTAGGCTTCCTCGATGGTGTACGGCGCGATGGTCCGGTAGGTCTGCTCGATGTCCCAAGGGCAGCCTTGCTGGGGGTCGCGCAGCCACGCCATGACCGCGAGGAGGCGCGCCAGCGGCTCTTTGGGCAGCAACGCTGGGTCCGGTCGCTCAGCCGTCATAATCGTCTCCGGTTATCGTATAATATATATTATGACAAATATATGTTAATCTAGAATTCTTAGGTCTCTAGTTACCAATCCACTTTGGCTGACGCCTTGATCAGCGCCATGAGCCTCAAGCCTTTCTCGGTCTCGCTTGCCGGCACGCCAAGGGTCAGTAGCGCGCCTTCCTTGGCGCCGGCGGACTTAGTCAGCAGGACATCGAAGACAACCCGTTGCTCGGTGTCGCCACGGCTCGGCGCCACGTTCTGGTAGATCACCATGAAGGTTCCGTCGGTCAGCTTGCGGGCCTTTGCCTGGACGTGGGGCCGCCTGGCCTGGATCGAGCCGCTCTTGGTCGCCACGTAATGCTCGGCGTCCTTGACGCCCTCGAAGGCGAAATCGACGCGCCAGGCAATCAGGCGATATCGGCGGTCGACACTGAAGGCAACGCCCCGCTCCCAGTCCTCGTTGGCCAGCCAGCCCATGGGCAGCGTGACTTCGGTCTTGATCGAGTCGAAACGCACGCGCGCCGTACCCTTGTCGCGGTCCGTACCGATCAGCTTGGCGGCGCTGAGGTCGCTGGCATTGCCCCCGGTTTCCATGCCCTCGACCTTGAGAAAGCTGGCGCCATTGTCGATCCGGGCATAGTCCCGGTACGTCGCACTACCGGCGTCCAAACGGTCTTGGGCCTGCACTGGCTGGACCGCCATGGCGGCGGCCAGCGCCAAAACGAGCACAGACTCCTTTTGTCTCCGTTCGCAAATAAGTTTAAGAACATTTTCTAACATGTTGTTATAATTCAATTATTAATCCGTCATGACAAGGGTGAACATGCGCAGGGGTGATCCGATCCACTTCCCCATAGTCCATGTCGACATGGAGGTTGGTCAAATAGGCCCGCTGGGGAGCGATCTGCTTCACCCACTCCAATGCGAGATCGAGATGGGCGTGAGTGGGATGAGGCCGATAACGCATGGCGTCGACGATCAGAACTTCCACCCCCTCCAGGGCCCTCAGGGCCTCCTCAGAGAGGCTTACGACGTCGTTGGCATAGCCGATGCGGCCAAAGCGGAAACCGAGCGAGGGGATCGTTCCATGGTCCTGGGTGAAGGGCACCACCGGGATACCGGCGGGCGTGAAGGGCCCCTCGATGACGTTCACGCCGTAGAGCGTCTGGTAAAAGCTGCCCTCACTCTGAAAGCAATAGCCGAAGCGCTTCAGCAGGACGTCGTAGGTATGCCGGTTGGCCCAGCTCTCGATCTGGCCATGGCGAATGACATAGGGCCGGACATCGTCAATGCCGTGCACCTGGTCGGCATGTTCATGGCTCCAGATCACGGCGTCGAGCCGTTCGACCTCGGCGTCGAGAAGCTGCGCCCGGAGGTCGGGCGAGGTATCCACGAGCAGGGTCTTGCCCTTGTCCTGGACGAGGATGGAGCAGCGCCGGCGGCGGTTGCGCGGGTCGGCCGGGTTGGCCGCCCCCCACTCACCCTTCCCGCCCTTGCCTCCCGGCCGTGGCACGCCCGCCGAAGTGCCGCAGCCCAGGATGGTCACGCGCATTTCGAACGCTCCGCCTTGGCGAACAGCCGGAAGAAATTGTCGGTCGTGGCGGCTTCGAGTTCGGCGATCGTCACGCCCTTGAGTTCGGCCACCTTGGCCGCCGTATGGGCCACGAAGGCCGGCTCGTTGGTCTTGCCGCGCTTGGGGATGGGCGCCAGGTAGGGCGCATCGGTCTCGACCAGCAACCGGTCGAGCGGGATGCCGCGTACAATGGTGCGCAGTTCCTCGGCGGCCTTGAAGGTCACTATGCCCGAAATCGAGATGTAGAAGCCGAGATCGAGCGCCCGCCGGGCGACCTCCGGACCGGAACTGAAGCAATGCAGCAGCCCGATAAAGGGGCCCTTGGCGTATTCGGCTTCCAGCAGGTCGCCCGTCTCGGCATCGGCGTCGCGAGTATGGACGATCAGCGGCAAGCCGGTTTCCCGGGTGGCCACGATATGGGTGCGAAAGCTCTCGGCCTGTTCCTCGCGCGGGCTGTGCTCGTAATAGAAATCGAGCCCGGTTTCGCCGATGCCGACGACCTTGGGATGGAGGGTGGCCGCGATCAGGCGCTCGGGGGTGCGTTGGCCCTCGTCCTTGGCCTCGTGCGGATGGACGCCGACCGAGCACCAGACATTGTCGTGCCGCTCGGCGATCGCCCGCACGCGGTCGAACTGGTCGAGCCGCGTGCCGATGGTCAGCATGCCGGCGACCCCGGCGGTGCGGGCACGCGCCAGCACGCCGACCTCGTCGGTAGCCAGTTCGGGAAAGTCGAGATGGCAGTGGCTGTCGATCAGCATGTCAGGGCGCCTTCGCCTCGACGAAACGCGGGAACACGCCCTGCGGCTTCGGCAGGCTGGTGCCCGACACCAGCTCTGTGTCGAAAGAGGTGAACGCCCTGCTCTCGGCCGGTATCGCCAGCTGATCGAGGATCTTGGCCGCCGAGTCGGGCATGAAGGGCTGCACCAGCAGTGTCACGCGCCGGATCGTCTCGGCCAGCACCCACATCACGGTGTCGCGGCGCACCGTGTCGGTCGTGGCCAGCGCCCAGGGCGCCTGCGCATCGACATAGCGGTTGGCATCACCGATCACTTCCCAGATCGAGATTAGCGCCTTGTGAAAGGCTTGATCGTTCAACTCGCCACGAACGACAGTCAGCAGGCCGCGCGCCCGATCGAGCAGGGCGTTGTCGGCTTCGACCATGGCGCCCTTGGGCGGCACCTGTTCGCCGCAACTCTTGGCCACGATCGACAGCACGCGCTGGCAGAGGTTGCCATAGGCATTGGCGAGGTCGCCATTGAGGCGGCCGACCAAGGCTTTCTTCTGGAAATCGCCATCGTTGCCGAACGGTACTTCGCGCAGCAGAAAGTAACGCACGGGGTCGAGCCCGAACTCGGTCACGAGATCGACCGTGTCGATGGTGTTGCCCAACGATTTGGAGATCTTCTGGCCCTCATTGGTCCACCAGCCATGCGCGAAGACGCGCCGGGGCGTCTCGAGGCCCGCCGACATCAGGAAAGCCGGCCAGAACACGCAATGGAAGCGGATGATGTCCTTGCCGACCATGTGCAGGTCGGCCGGCCAGTACTTCCACAATGGGTCTTTGGTGTCGGGATAGCCGCACTCGGTGATGTAGTTGGTGAGCGCGTCGAGCCAGACGTACATCACGTGCTTGGGATCGCCCGGTACCGGCACGCCCCACGAGAAGCTGGTGCGCGATACCGACAGATCCTGCAGGCCACTCCTTACGAAGCTCAGCACCTCGTTGCGCCGGCTGTCGGGTCCGATAAAGCGCGGATTGGCTTCGTAGAAGGCCAGCAGCCGGTCGGCCCAGGCGGAAAGCCTGAAAAAATACGAGGGTTCCTCGACCCAGTCGACTTCGGCACCGGTCGAGGTGGCGCGGCGCTTGTCGTCGGGACCGACTTCGGTTTCGGCTTCGGTGAAATAGGTCTCATCGCGCACTGAGTACCAGCCGGCATATTTGTCGACGTAGATGTCACCTGCCGCGACGAGCTTCTCCCACAGCGCCTGGCAGGCGGCGTAGTGGCGCGGCTCGGTGGTACGGATGAAGTTGTCCGGCGTGTAGTTCATTTTGCCCACGAGGTCGCGGAACGACTGGCTCACCTTGTCGGTGAAAGCCTGCGGCGTCAGACCGGCGGCCTGAGCCGCCTTCTCGATCTTCTGGCCGTGCTCGTCGGTGCCGGTGAGGAAGTGAACGTCGTGGCCGTCGAGGCGCATGAAGCGGGCCAGCACGTCGCAGGCGAGACTCGTGTAGGCATGCCCGATATGGGGCACGTCGTTCACGTAGTAGATCGGCGTGGTGACGTAATAAGTAGCGCGGCCCGACATGACAGAACTCCGGATTGTCGCCCCTCCCGGAGCGCCGGGGTCAATGCGTCAGCGCATCGCCGATTGGAGAACCAGGAAACTTCCGAGCACCGTTTGCTTGCGGTCGAGATTGACGGCATCGGCACGGGACAACAGGTGGGCGATCTTTTCCCATGCCTCCATCCAGCGATCAAGGCTCGCCGCCGCCAGCAGTTTGTCATGCAGGCCGCGTTCCTTGGCCACCACGGGAGCCCCCTCCCCGCCGACCGCGCTGTGGCGCATCAGCGCCTTCAGCCAGCCGTCGAACAGGTAGTTGAGCGAACGCCAGTCGGCATTGGCCTCCTCGCCGCGTTTGGCGAAGCGCTCGGCAAAGCCGTGCAGGCGCGGCATGTCGAGGTCAGGCAGCGTCGCCAGCACCTCGACCATGTCGCGGTAGAGGCCGAGGCTGCCGGCCCCGGCCAGTTCCAGCGCGCGGCCGATACTGCCTTCGCTCAGGCGCGCGAGGGCTGCACGTTCATCGGTCGGGCTGTCCGGTGAAAACTGCCCGAGCAGTTTCACCACCGAGTCCTCGGCGAGCGGCATCAGCGCCAGACGCCGGCAGCGCGAGCGGATGGTTGGCAGAAGCCGCCCCGGCGCATGCGACACGATCAGCAGCACCGCCTTGGGTGGCGGTTCCTCCAGGATCTTCAAGACAGCGTTGGCGCTGTTGCGATTCATCTCGTCGGCCGAATCGACGATGGCCACGCGCCAATCGCCCATCGCCGGCGTCTTATGCATGAATCCACCAAGATCGCGCACATCGTCGATCGTTATCTCGTTCTGGATGCGCGCCTCCTTGGAATGAAGCGTGCGTCGCAGATGGAACAGGTCGGGATGAGAGCGCGCGTCGATCAGGGCCCGGCCTGGCGCGTCGGCGGCGACGTCGAGGCTTTCGGGCTTGCCACGGCCGCCGAACAACCCGCCCTGATCCTGACCGCAGAGCAGGAAGCGGGCGAAGCGCCAGGCAAGGGTGGCCTTGCCGATGCCGCGCGATCCGGTGATCAGCCAGGCATGATGCAGCCGGCCGCTCTGCTGGGCCTCGAGCATGGTCTTTTCCGCGCTTTCGTGGCCGATCAGCCGGGCGGTCCGCCAAGGGGGCGGCCAGTCGTAGGGCCATTCGAGCTTCTCGAGCTCGTTGGGATCGCTGGGAACCTTGCCGCGCGCCATGTCAGGCCTTCAGCCGTTCGCCGACGATGCTCGCGATCTCGGCGGCAAGCGCGTCGATTGTCCGCGCGGCGTCGATGACGGCGCAACGGTGTGGCTCGCTGGCGGCGATCTCCAGAAAGCCCGTGCGGACGTGGCGGTGAAATTCGATCGGCAGGCTCTCGTAGCGCGTCTCGGCGCTGTGCCGGGCAGCCGCGCGGGCGAGGCCCGTCTCGACCGGCAGGTCGAGGACCAGCGTCAGGTCGGGTGAGAAATCGCCGACGGCGATTTTATAGAGCCGATCGAGCATGTTGCGGTCTACGCCGTGGCCGTAGCCCTGATAGGCGACCGTCGAATCGGCGAAGCGGTCGCTGATCACCCAGGCGCCGCGCTTGAGTGCCGGCCAGACCGTGGCCCGCAGATGATCGCGGCGCGCCGCGAAATGCAGCAGGGCTTCGGTCGGGCCGTCCCAGCGGTCGGTCGGGCCCTCGACGAGGAGTTTGCGCACCATCTCGGCGCCCGCCGAGCCGCCGGGTTCGCGCGTGGCGATGACTTCATGGCCGCGCTTTTGCAGCCAGTCGCTCAGGCGGGATATCTGGGTCGACTTCCCTGCTCCCTCGCCTCCTTCCAGCGTGATGAAGCGTCCCGAGAACGCATCGGTCACGAGAGCCAGCCGAACAGGTAGTGCTTGAGCAGGGTGGCGACGCGGCTGAAGGTGCCGAGACGCGGCACATCGGCCCCCGTCTCCAGAGGATATTCGGTGACGCGGCCGTCCGACAGCGTGATGGCGACGGTGCCGACCTTGGTGCCCTTGGCGACGGGCGCGGTGAGCGGACCCTCGAAACGGGCGACGACTCGCGGCTGGGCCGACTGGCCGACCGGCAAGGTCACGGCGACGGCCCTGGGAATGATCAGCGGCACCTTTTCCGCGGTGCCGAGCCAGACCGACGCCTCGGTCACGGTGTCGCCCGCCCGGAAGACCGTGGTGTTGCTGAATTCGCGGAACCCCCATTCCATCAACCGCGCCGTTTCCGTCGCGCGCTCGGCCATCGAGGTCATGCCGTTGACGACCAGGACGAGACGCCGCCCGTCGCGGATCGCCGAGGTCGCCTGGCCATAACCGCCCTCTTCCGTATGGCCGGTCTTCAGGCCGTCGGTGCCCGGCACGAGACGCAACAGGCGGTTGCGGTTGTCTTGCTTGATGTTGTTGTAGGTCCAGTCGGTGATCGCATAGTACGGGTAGTACTTCGGGAAATCCTCGATCGTGTGCCAGGCCAGGACGGCGAGATCGCGTGCCGTGCTTTGCTGGCCGTCGGCCGGCCAGCCCGAGGAATTCTTGAACACCGTGCGAACCATGCCGAGTTCCTTGCCGCGCTTGGTCATGCGCTCGGCAAAGCTTTCCTCGCTGCCCGACAGGCCTTCGGCGACAACGACGCAGGCATCGTTGCCCGAGAGCACGATGATGCCGTGGATCAGGTCGTCGACGCTCACTTCCGTGCCGATCTCGACGAACATGCGCGAACCGCCCATGGCGCGGGCGCGTTCGCTGACGCGGAATTTGGTGTCGAGTTTGATGCGGCCGGCCGCCAATTCCTCGAACAGGATGTAGATCGTCATCATCTTCGACATCGAAGACGGCGCCATCGGCTTGTCGGCGTCCTTGAACAGCAGGACCGTAGAGGTCAGCGGATCGACCATGAAGGCTTGCCGCGCCAGCGTGCCAGTGCCGATCTGCGACGGCGGCAGGGCTTCGGGCTTGACCGCCGGTGTCGCCGGCTTGGCGGCGGTGGAAGGTTTTTGCGCCGGTGGCTTGGCGGCCGGCTTCTGCGGCTGTTGGCGGCGCGGCTGTTCTTGTTGTGCGTAAACGCCGACGGACGCGCCGGCGATCGCCGTTACCGCGAGAAGCGCCCCAAGGAGGCGCCGAAAGCTAGTCAGACACGACACGCGCATCAGCGAAACCCGATCGTTTGAGGCGGTCCGCGACCATGCCGGCGGCGTCCGCCGTCGTGTAGGGACCAAGACGTACCCGGTATACCTCGCGGCCCGGCGTCGAGGCTTGGGAAATCTCCGGCAAACCGTAGCTGGCGATTGCGCCACGCTGTCGCTCGGCATTCTGCAGAGTCGAGAATGCGCCGGTCTGTATGTAGAAGTTGCCCGAGGGCGTGAGCGGCGACGCGGCCGAGGCAATGGTGCCGATGGTCGGTGTCCCGCCCGGCCCGGCCGAGCCCGAGGCCTGGACGGTCGTCACAGCCGGGCTGCGTGGATTTTCAGGCCATCCCGCCTGGACCGTCGGCGGGACCACGACCGGGGGACCTGCCGCTTGCCCCGCAGCCGTTACTACGGGCGCGGTGCCACTGCGTTTTCCGGCAGCCAGCTTTTCGAGGGCCTCTCGCTGTTCGATGGGGCCACCGCCATTGAGGGCCACATCCTTGACCGCCTGGCTCTCTGCGCTGAGTTGCTCGATGCGCACTCGGGCGACGCCGCTTTTTATCATGTCGAGATCGGTGGCGGCGGCGCGCGACAGGTCGAGCACGCGGTTGCGGGCGAAGGGCCCGCGGTCGTTGACGCGCACCACCGTGCTGTTGCCGTTGTCGAGATTGGTGACGCGGACGATCGACGGCATCTGCAGCGTGCGATGGGCGGCCGTGCGGTCGTTCTGGTCGTAGCGTTCGCCGTTGGCCGTCGCCTTGCCGTGGAAGCCCGGCCCGTACCAGGAAGCCATGCCGCTTTCGACATGCCCGAACTCCTCGGTCGGCGTGTAGGCCACGCCGTCTATCGAATAAGGCGTGCCGATCTTGTAGGCGCCGCGCGACCCTCCTCCCGATGAATTGCCGGTCGGGGAACTGCAGGCGGCCGCGGCCGCCAAAATCAGGATGGCGCCGGAGAGACGTAGGTAAGCGGGCGAAGGCATGCGCCCCATCTGTATACCACAGGTCTATGCGGCGATCCGGTCCGACAGCAGGCCGACGGCCAGGGCAAAGAAGTCCGACTGGTTCCAGCGCAGGATGGCGCGAAAATTCTCGGTGGTCTTGTATGTCGGCCCGTTCGGGCCCGCCGGCTTGACGATGCGTTCGCCGGCGCCGACCGCGGCGTTGCCGCCGACCTCGTCGCCCCAGCGCAGGTCGCGGCGCCAGCCGACGCGCTGCAGGTAATTCGCGATCGAGGCGAAGACGTCGGGCTTGCTGGTCCAGATGTCGCGGCGGCCGTCGCCATCGCCATCGGCGGCATAGGCGAGGAAGCTCGTCGGGATGAACTGGCACTGCCCCATGGCGCCCGCCCAGGAGCCCTTCATGTCGTGCAGGCCGATATGGCCCTGCGAGAGGATGCGCAGCGACGCGATCAGCTGCTGGCGGAAGAACTGGGCGCGGAAATTGTTGAACACGAGCGTGGCCAGCGCCGGGATGACCTCGAAGTCGCCCAGACGTGTGCCGAAGTTGCTCTCGATTCCCCACAACGCCGTCATGACCTGAGGGGGCACGCCCGAGGGACCGGAGAAGCGTTCGATCAGGGCGCGATTCTCGGCGAGCAACGTGCGTCCGCGGGCGATGCGCTCGGGGCTCACGACGATCTCGAGATAACGTTCGAATGTCATTTTGAATTCGGGCTGGTTGCGCGCCAGCTCCATGACGCGGGGGATCTGTTCGACCGAAGCGAGTGCTGCGTCGAGCGTGCCGGCGTCGATGCCTCCCTTCAGCGCTTCGGCGCGCACGCCTTGCAGGAAGGCGGCGAAGGCGGCGTCATTGCCTTGCGCGAAAACAGGAAAAGGGCTCATCAGGAGCCCGCTTATAACAGTCCGTCTGAAAATCATGTTCCGGTCTAGCAAGCCCGGGCCGAAGCGTCAGCTGCCGCGGAAGATAAAAACGAAGCTCAGCGCGACGCAGATCATCGAGATCGAAAGAATGCTCGTGAATACGCTGGGGATGTCGATGTTGTAGCGAAAGTAGAAGCGCTGCATGTGCTCTGACATGTCGTCGCGAAACCACTGGATCTTCTGGCGCAGGCCAACAGGCGCGTCGGACATTTCAAAACCCTCCGATCGAGGAGATTGTTCTTGTTATGAATGGCTTAAGTTAATGGATCAGGTTTTATACCTAATCCATTAATATTCCAAGGTATTTTTCGAAAAAAAATTGGCCGCCGAGCCTAGTTGGCGGGCTCGGTCGCCACGCCCTTGTCGATGGCGATGCTGGGACCCCAGGGTCCATTCGTCAGCTTCATCGACATCACGCCGCCGTTCTGCCGGCCGGCAAGCCGTTGGCACAGAACATTTATGTCGGATTGCAGCGACAGCAGATCGTGATCGGGTGTCGCGGGCTCGACGATCCAAAGCTGCGTGAACCACGCCCCCTGCTCTGGCGAACGTTGGTATCGGCACTGCAGCGATCGCACCCGGCCGCGCCGGATGGCATCGTTGAACAGAGATATTGCTGAAGTGAGGCGAGACTCCAGTCGCCCCATTTGATCAACAACGGCCATGGCCCCAACCCCAAGTCTACGAAATATAAACTCAATCTATAATTCGATATATTGAGTATTGGGCTGGGTTGGCGCAAGCGCCTTGGCGTATCAATCAAGTTCCGCAGGCAGTGCAAAATCCTTCCGGCACCGTCACCCGACTGGTAATTCGAAATCGGCTTAGTCTCAATTACGAATTTCTAAATTCAATGCCGACGAAGTCTTCGTGCCACGCTTGGACGTGCGTTAACCGAAATCCTCAGCCAGCCAGAGGTGGCCATTGCCGGCTACGAGCGTCGTACCGTCATGAAGGATAACTACCGACGTTCCCAAGCCCGAGTCGACGGTGTTGCCGTTGACGGAGACGATGTCGGCACCGTCACCGAAGTCCGCGATCGTGTCCGTGCCTGAGCCGCCAACCTGGGCGCTGAAGGAGAAGATGTCCCCATCCAGACCGCCGTGGAGCAAATCGTCGCCGATACCGCCGTCCAGGGTGTCCGTACCAATCCCACCATACAGCGTGTCGTTGCCGGAATAGCCGTAAAGCTTATCGTCACCTCCTGCGCCCGACAGCACGTCAGTCGAAGTCCCCGCCGTCACTATATTGTCGGCGCTATTGCCGGTGATGGTCACACCGCCCGATGCCAAGCCCTGGATGCGCTCGATGTTGTCACCCACGGTATAAGCCGTGCCGATATAGATAGCGATCCGGTCGGCGCCCTCGTTCGCGGCCTCGACAAAGACATCGCCATTCTCGCGAACCTCGAAGAAGTCGTCGCCGGCCCCGCCGAAGGCGGTGTCGCTGCCGGTGCCGCCGTAGAGGTAGTCGTTGTCGGCGCCGCCGTAGAGCGTGTCGCTGCCGGCGTTGCCATAGAGCCAATCGTTGCCGGCTGCTCCCGACAGGACGTCGGTCAGCGTACCGCCGGACATGGTATTGTCGGTTGCGCCG
>JBBRFD010000086.1:0-17971 GCA_038224985.1 Reyranellales bacterium | reverse complement strand
CGATCGACCGCTCTGTTCTCGATCCCTGGATCCAGGACGACGAGACCGCCCGCCTCAATCTGCTGCGCCGGTTCTCGCACGCCGCGGTGACCTCACGGCGCGACATCGAGACCGCGATGGCCGCCAGCAATCTCGCCGCGCTGGCCTCCGAGGCCCACAAACTCAAGGGCAGCGCCATGGCGGTCGGCGCGCGCGCGGTCGGCGATGCCGCGGCAATGCTCGAACGTGCCGCCAAGGCAGGCGACCGTGCAGCCTGTCAAGATGGGATGGGACCGCTTGCCGTCGAAGTGCAGCGCGCCCAGGCCGAGATCGGCGGCTAACGGGCGTTCGACGCCGTGCAGATGCTGGCGCTCGAGCCCTTGCCGACGCAAGTCTGCGAGACAAGCGCCGGCTTGGTGACCGCCACCCAGAGCAGCGTCGCCACGGCGAGAAGAGTGCCGATGAACTGGAACATGGTCTTGCCTCGGTCTCTCTTGAAGTTTTGGCCTAGCGTCCGGCCGGCGCCAGTTCGATACCGTCGATGGCGAAAGTCGTGATGTTCACGGCGGTGCCGTTCTCGCCGCCGCCATTGACGGTCAGCGAAGCGCGGGCGGGCTGGCCGGCGAGAACCCAGACCAGAAAGGTGAGATTGCAGGCGGTGCCAATGATCTTGAACATTTCCATCTCCCGGTGCCCGGTTGGCGAGGGCGAGGCCGCCATCGCTGCTGGAGCCTAGGTACCGGCAGCCCATGTCATCGAGAGGTCGCCAGCCGGGAGAATGGTGTCGTCTGTGTCGTCGCGGACTGGGGACGCCCTATTTCGGCCCCACGACCCCGGCGGCCTTGAGTGCCGCGATGCCCGCCGGGTCGTAGCCCGCTTCAGCCAAAACCTCGTCATTATGCTGGCCGATCTCCGGCGGATCGCGCACGAGCGGCGGCCGCCAACCGAACATCTGGAAGGGCAGCAGCGGCAGGCGGGTTTTCACCCCGCCCGGCAGGGTCGTATCGGCCAGCGAGCCATTGGCCAACAGATGCGGATTGGTGAACAGGTCCTGTGGCCGGGCGACCGGCGCGAAGGATATATCGGCCTCCAGGCAGAGCCGCTCGATCTCGGCATTGCTGAGCCGCTTGAACACCTCGGCGACCTTGGGGACCAGCCACGGCCGCGCCTCGATGCGCAGATTGTTGGTCGCCAGTTTCGGATCGGCCGCCAGCTCTGGCTGGCCGAAGAATTCACAGAAGCGCTTCCATTGGCCGTCGCTGGTGATGCCGATGAAGACCTGTTGGCTGTCCGCGCTGTTGAATATCTCGTAGACCGCCCAGGAACTCACCCGCTCCGGCATCGGCGGTGGTGGCGTGCCGTTCATCGCCGCGATGGCGAGATGCTGGCCCATCAGGAACACCACCGACTCGAAGAGCGCGCTTTCGACCAGCCCGCCTTTACTCGTCCGCTCGCGCGTCTTGAGCGCCAGCACGGTGCCGAAGGCGCCGAACAGCCCGCCCACGATATCGACCACCGAGGTGCCCGCCCGCAGCGGCCGCCCGGAGGGTCCGGTCATATAGGCGAGGCCACCCATCATCTGCACGACCTCGTCGAGCGCCGGCCGCTTCTCGTAGGGCCCCGGCAGGAAGCCCTTGAGCGAGCAGTAGACGAGCCGCGGGTTGATCTTCTCCAGATCCTTCGGCGACAGCCCGCGTTTGGCCATCGAGTCCGGCGCGAAATTCTCGATCAGCACATCGGCCGACTGCAGGAGTTTTACCAAGACCTCGCGGCCGGTCTTCGAATCGGCATCGAGAGCGAGACTACGCTTGTTGCGATTGAAGTAGCCGAAGAAGCCCGCGCCGAAGCCACGCAGCTTGCGGGTACGGTCGCCATCGACCGGTTCGACCTTGATGACCTCGGCGCCGAGATCGGCCAACACCATGCCGCAGGAGGGACCGAGGATCGTATGCGTGAGTTCGACGACGCGAACGCCCTTGAGCGGCGGTTCGATGGCGGTCATATCCCCGTCGTCCCGCGCGAAGCGACTAGAACCAACTATCGATTTCCTTGGTCAGGGGCAGGCTGGCGGACTCGCCCAGCACGCGATGGCCCATGCCGGAGCCGATCAGGAAGGCTTGCTGGTGCGCCACGGCGTTGCTCTTGAGCAGGGTGCGCAACGCAGCCGCATCGTGTCCCCAGCCAATGGCTTCGACCTTGCCGTCGAAGGCCCGGTTGGCCAGCGCCAGGAAATCCGGCCGCTCGGCCTCGGTCAGGCCGGGCACGGCGTCGATGTCGCCCAGCAGGAACAACCGGCCACCGAAGCGCGCGACCCGGTCGGCGATGCTGTTGCGCGGCTCGATGATGATTTCGCGGTCGGCGCCGCGTCGCACTCGGGCGGCAAGCGACAGCGGCAGCACGGCGGTGCCAAGATGGCTGCCGGTATCCATCAGCGCCGCGGTGAACTCTCGATAGGTAATGCCGAGACTGTCGGCCCGCTTGACCCGGCGCAGCGCCACCTCGGGCCTGGGCGTGGCCCAGGCCTTGGCGGCGGCCCGGCGCCACACCCAAGCCTCCCAGGACATATCGAAGGTCGGGCCGTTGTTATGGCCGATGCCGGGTCTGCGCAGCAGGCTCTCGACATTGGCATGGCGGTCGCCTAGACGGTCGAAACGATCACCCATGCCCCATTTTTGCCGGTTGGCGCGTTAATGTGAAGGGGCTCGGTCCGAGTTCAGGGAGGTTTTCATGGCATTTCTCACCCGTCGTCACTCGCTTGCCTTGGGCAGCGGCGCTTTCGTCATGCCGGGCGCAGTGCGGGCGCAGGCAGCTTGGCCGACTTCTCCCGTCACTTTCGTCGTGGGCTATGCCGCGGGCGGCAGCACGGACATCAATGCCCGCGAGCTGGCACATGTCATGACGCCGGTCATCGGCCAGCAGATCATCATTGAAAACAAGGGCGGTGCGGCAGGCTCGATCGGCCTGCGCTCCGCAGCGTCGGCAAAGCCGGACGGCCAGACGTTGTTCGTCGCCGTCGGCACTAACGTGATCATCAACCCGTGGGTCCAGAAGGGTATGATCGACACCCTCGCCGTCCTGGCACCGATCTGCCAGGTGACGGACTACCAGTACGTTCTGGTGGTGGGCAACAAGGTGCCGGCCAACAACGCGGCCGATCTCGTGGCAATGGCCAAGAAGGACCCCGAAAAGCTGACCTATTCGTCGTCGGGCGTGGGCGGCAACAATCACCTCGCCGGCGCGCTGTTCGCCGAAGCGGCCGGTATCAAGATAATCCACGTCCCCTACAAGGGCACCGGGCCGGCAGTCGCCGACGTGATCAGCGGCCAGATCACCATGAACTTCTCCTCACTGCCGCCCGCGGTGTCGCAGATCAAGGGCGGCAACCTCAAGGCGCTGGCGGTGACCGGCAACAAGCGCGTCAAGTCGCTGCCAGACGTGCCGACGCTCAAGGAACAGGGCATCGACGTCATCGTGACCAGCTGGCAGGGTCTGTTCGCGCCGGCCAAGACACCTGAAGCCATCCTCGACAAGATCGAGAAAGCCACCAAGCAAGCGATGAAGGATTCAAAGTGGGAGGTGGCTCTGGCCCGGGACGGCCTCGAGCAGCCGCCGGAACGCACCCGCGCGGAGTTCACCAAGTTCGTGGCCGAAGAGCACGCTTTCTGGGGCAAGAAGCTCAAGGATCTGAAGATCGAGATGGAGTGACGGGCCGCGGCCGTCACTCTCTCTTCGGCACCACGCAGAAGCCCTGGGCCTCGATGCCCAGGGGCGGATTGAACTTCGAGCGGAAATTCTCCATCGCGATCGCCGCCGTCATCTCGACGATTTGCGCCTCGCTGAAGTGCTTCTTCAGGCTGTCGACCAGCGCGTCATCGACCTTCCGGTCGGTATAGGTAATACACTCGGCATATTCGAGCGCCAACCGCTCGGCCTCGCTGAACAGCTTGCTGTCGCGCCACGTCGCGATCTCAGCCAGCTTGTCCATCCCGCCTTCCGTCGTTTCCAGCACACGGCTGGAATTGATGTCGATTCAAAATGGACATCCGTTGATGGTGGCAACGCGCACATAGAGCAGTGGCGGCAGTGACTTCGGCAGCAGGCCCGACTGCTCGATCGACTGGCCAAGCAGGCCGGCCGCCCGCAGGATCGGCGGACAATGCGCCAGCACTTTGGTGGAGTTGAGTATCCCGCCGAACAACTCGCGCTGGCGCTCGAAAATCGCCTTGAGCGTCGGATCGCCGCCGTCTTCCTCGATCTCGCTCACGCGCGGCATGCCTGCCTCCTGATGACAATGGGTCGGGCACCACCTTGTCGCCGCGCCGCCGGACGCGCAAGACGTTCAGCCGCAGGCAACCCGAGCCGTCCCTGCCGCGTTAATGTCGATGCTCATCCAGCCCAAATGGCTCTTCCGTAGCCTCTACGCCGTCCTCGGGGTTCTTGTCCTGATCGTTGGCGGCGTGCTGATCGCGGTCGCGACTGTCGACCTGAGGCCGCTGGTAGAGCGCAGCATCTCAGAATCACTTGATCGTCCCGTCACCATCGCTTCGCTCAACATCGGCTGGGGCCGGCATATTGCGATCGAAGCGCGCGGCGTCAAAGTCGCCAATGCGGCCTGGAGCAGCAAGCCCCACATGATCAGCGTCGATCGGCTTTCGGCGATTGTCGATCTGCCTTCCCTGCTCAAAGGCGTGGTCCGCTACGAAAAGCTGCAGTTGGACGATGCCACCATCGTTCTGGAACGCGGTGCGGATGGCGCGAAGAACTGGAAGTTCGGCGCGCAGAACGGCAAATCGGCGGATAGCAAATCTGCAAGCGGGCTGGCACTCGTGCCGAAAAACCGCCGCCAGTTTCCCACCCTCATCGACTTCACCCTCAACAAGGGGCGGATCCTGTTCCGCCGTGCCGGGAAGCCCGACATCGACATCGTCATCGCCCGCGGCACGATTTCCTCTCCCGCCGACGACACCCCGGTCAAACTCTCGATCGATGGCGCCTACAACGGCACGCCGCTTCGTCTCACCGACACGGGCCTTGCCTCGTTCATCGCCCTTCGTGACGACAGCACACCTTACCCGGCAGCCTTCGACATGGTGGCCGAAGCGATATCGCTGCATTTCCAGGGAGCCATCCAGGAACCGCTCGATTTCGACGGCGTCGTCGGCGACTTGAAGGTGGAGGCCCGGTCGGTTGGCGCCGCCATGAAAGTTTTTGGCGCGGAGGTTGGCCTGACAGCGCCATTGCAGATCGCCGGCACCTTTCGCCATCAGGCGGACAACTGGCGCCTCGAGCGGGCTAGCGGCCGGCTCGCGGCCAATCCCTTCACGGGCACGCTGGCGCTCGACGAAGGCAAAAGCAATGAAGCCGACCGTCTTCATCTCGGAGTCGAATTCACCCAGCTGGCCCTCGGCCCACTGATCTCCAGTGTCGCCGCCACGCCCGCCACTGCGCCCTCGTCGGTGCCGGCGACGATCGTCGACGGCGAAGTGCGCGCCCGATCGCTGACGTGGGAAAAATTACAGCTCGGCGATGTCGTATTGAAAGGCACCACCGATCCGCAAGGACCGAAGGCCGGGACTCTAACCTTCGGCTTCTACGGCGGCAGGATCGACATCCGGGCCAAGGCGACCGCGGCGCGTGAAGGTGAAGTGGTCTCCGTCGAGGCAAGCGGCGCCGACGTCGATCTTGCCCGGCTCACGCAACTGTCCGGCCTCGAAGCGGGCCAGATCGTCGGCCGCGTCCAGGCACACCTTGCCGTGAACCTTCATATCATCACCCTCAAGAACGCTCTTCTCGGCAGCCGCGGCCAGGTCACGCTCTCGATCACGGGCGGTTCGATCGCGCGCGGACTGGTCGAACTCGCCTCCAGCGACCTGCATGTTCTGTTCGGCAAAAGCGAGGGCATGATGCCCATAGAGTGCTTCGCGATTTCCGGCACTCTGGCCGACAGTACCGTGAACTTGGGCGCGATTCAGATGCGCACCCGCAACGCCTCCTTCAACGGCGCCGGCAAGATCGACCTCGCCGCGATGAATATGGATATCCTGATCCAGCCGCGCACCAGTGGCTTCCTCGCCCTCGACCAGAGGCTGCGCATCGTCGGGCCGCTGGCCAAACCGTCGATCTCCCCTTTTTCAGGCAATGCACCAGCGGCTCCCCCGGCCGCTATCTGCCCCGGCTGAGTCGGGCTAGAAGCCCAGCACCTTGGCCTGCACCACGCCCTCGACGGCGGCAATCTTGGCCAGGAGCTCGGCCGAGATCGGCTGGTCGACCTGGACCAGCGCGATGGCCGAGCCACCGGGCTGGTCGCGGCCGAGATGGAAGGTCGCGATATTGACCTTGCTCTCGCCCAGCAACGTGCCGAGGCGGCCGATGAAGCCCGGCTTGTCGTCGTTGGTGATGTAGAGCATGTGCGGCGAGAACTCGGCCTCGATCTCGATGCCCTTGATCTCGACGATGCGCGGATGCTTGCCGCCGAACAGCGTGCCTGTCACCGAGCGCGTGTTCTTCTCGGTGGTGACCGAGATGCGGATCATCGAGTTGTAGTCGCTGTCGCGCTCGTGCTTGACCTCGGCCACCTCGATGCCGCGCTCGCGCGCAATCACCGGGGCATTGACCATGTTCACCGAGTCGAGCTGCGGACGCAGCACGCCCATCAGCGCCACCTGCGTCAGCGGCTTGATGTTGAGCAGCGCCACCTGACCTTCGTACTCGATTGAAACCGCCTTGATATCGGTATCGGTGAGCTGGCCGGCGAAGGAGCCCAGCTTGTTGGCGAGGTCGAGGAATGGCGCCAGCTTGGGGGCATCCTCGGCCGATACATTGGGCATGTTGAGTGAATTGGTGACGGCGCCCGTCAGCAGGTAATCGGCCATCTGCTCGGCGACCTGCAACGCCACGTTCTCCTGCGCTTCCAAGGTCGAGGCGCCGAGATGCGGCGTCGACACCAGGTTGGGTGTGCCGAACAGCACGTTGGTCTTGGCCGGTTCCTCGACGAAGACGTCGAAGCCGGCACCGGCGATATGGCCGGAGACCAGCAGGTCGCGCACCGCCAACTCATCGACCAGCCCGCCGCGTGCGCAATTGATGATGCGCACGCCCTTCTTGGTCTTCATCAGGTTGGCGCGGCTCAGGATATTTTTGGTCTGCTCGGTGAGCGGCGTATGCACGGTAATGAAATCGGCGCGCGCCAGGACCTGATCGAGCGTGCCTGTCTCGACCCCCAACTCGACGGCGCGCTGGTCGCTGAGGAATGGGTCATAGGCAAGCACGCGCATCTTCAGGCCAAGAGCCCGCTCGGCCACGATCGAGCCGATATTGCCGCAGCCGATCAGGCCCAGCGTCTTGAAGCTGAGTTCGACGCCCATGAAGCGGTTCTTTTCCCACTTGCCGGCCTGGGTGCTGGCATTGGCTTCGGGAATCTGGCGGGCGACGGCGAACATCAACGCGATGGCATGCTCGGCCGTGGTGATGGCATTGCCGAACGGCGTGTTCATGACGACGACGCCATGCGCGGTCGCGGCCTTGATGTCGACATTGTCGACGCCGATGCCGGCACGCCCCACGACTTTCAGCTTCTTGGCCTCGACCAGAACCTCGGCCGTGACTTTCGTTGCCGAGCGGATCGCCAGACCATCGTATTGGCCGATGATGGCGCGCAGCTCGGCGGGCTTCAGGCCGGGTTTGAAATCGACGTCGCAGCCGCGCTCCGAGAAGATCTCGACCGCGCGCGGGCTGAGTTCGTCGGAGATGAGGACCTTAGGCTTTGCCATGTTCCGCCTCGATTTCTGAGTAAGCCCAATCCAGCCAGGGAAGCAGCGCTTCCAGGTCGCTCTTCTCCACGGTGGCGCCGCACCAGATGCGCAGGCCCGGCGGGGCGTCGCGATAGGAGCCGACGTCGTAGGCGGCCTTCTCGGTTTCGAGCAGGTCGCCCATCTTCTTGGCCGCCGCGGCCTGCTTGTCGGCCGGCAGAGCTGTGAACCATGCCGCCTTGATGACAAGGCAGACCGAGGTGTTGGAGCGGATCGCCTTGTCGGCCGCGAGGAAGGCCGACCACGGACGCGACGCCACAAAACCTTCGAGCACGCCGAGATTGGCTTGCGAGCGCGACATCAGGCCCTTGAGGCCGCCGACGCTCTCGCCCCAGCGCAATCCGTCGATGGCATCCTCGACGCAGAGCATCGAGGGTGTGTTGATCGTGTCGCCCTTGAAAATGGCCTCGGAGAATTTGCCGCCCGAGGTCATGCGGAAGATCTTGGGCATCGGCCAGGCCGGCGTATAGCTCTCGAGCCGCTGGATGGCGCGCCGCGACAGCACGAGCATGCCATGCGCGCCCTCGCCGCCCATCACCTTCTGCCAGGACCAGGTCACGACATCGAGCTTCTGCCACGGCAGGTCCATGGCGAAGACAGCCGAGGTGGCGTCGCAGATGGCGAGGCCTTCGCGATCGTCGGCGATCCAGTCGCCGTTCGGCACCTTGACGCCGGAGGTCGTGCCGTTCCAGGTGAAGACCACGTCGTGCGTCCAGTCGACCGCCTTGAGATCGGCGATCTGGCCGTAGCCGGCCTTGAGTACGCGGGCATCCTTGAGCTTCAACTGCTTGGCGACGTCCGTCACCCAACCCTCGCCAAAGCTCTCCCAGGTCAGCATGTCGACGGGCCGGGCACCCAGCAGCGACCACAGCGCCATCTCGACGGCGCCGGTGTCCGATGCGGGCACAATACCGATACGGTAATCGGCCGGAATGCCGAGCAACGCGCGGGTGCGATCGACGGCTTCGACGATCTTCTTCTTGCCGAGTTTGGAGCGATGGGAACGGCCGGTGGCCGCATCTTTGAGGGCTTCAGGCGTCCAACCGGGACGCTTGGCGCAGGGTCCGGATGAAAAATCAGGACGCGCGGGACGCATGTTCGGCTTCGTCATTTAACCTCTCCCTTACAGAAGAGCTGCACTCCGGTGGGGGAGCGTGGCCCGCGGACCGTATAGGAGCGGCAGCGGCGGGCGTCAATGCGAAGGGTTTCGGATCGCTGTGGACCGGGCCGGGCGGTCAGCGGCGCTTCAGCTCATAGAAACGGCCGGTCACCGCGGCTGCGAAGACCGGCACTGCATCGTAGGATCCATGAAGCATCGCATGCAGCGCTCCGGCCCTGCCCGACGCCGCCAGGATGCCGAGATGGCCCGCAAGTTCATCGGCGCTCCAGTTCCAGAAGTTTGTCGCCACGACGCGGTAGCCAAGGTCGATCGCGGCGTCGATGTTGCGTTTCAGCGCCGCCGCATCTTCCTCGCCGCTCCATTTGGGATGACGCATGGCTCCGGCGTTGACCGTGATCCATTTGAACCTGGGGTTTGTGGCGGGTGCCGGCGGCGGCGGTCCCGACAGATCCCAATCCGCCGTCTGACTCCAAAGCGCGACCTGCCAGACGACGACGGGCTCGAAGCCCCAGTAGAGGAAAACCGTGGACTGCGGCGACACCTTGCTTTCCAGCGCGGCCAGCGCACCGGTCCATTGCGAGTCCCGTCCACGATGCTGCGAAAGCTGCGGCAGATTCCAGGCAAGGGGCGCCAGCGACAGTACCGCGAGGACGGCAAGACTTGCCTTGGCCGCGCGCTGCCTTTGCAGGACAAAAGCGCACAGCAGCCCCCATGCCACAGTCAGCCACGACATGACGTTGACCTGCATCTGCGGGTCCTGGGGCTGAGAATAGACGTTGAAGACCTCGCCTGCGCCGGCGGTGCCGAGGAAGACGATGGTGATGGCCCGGACAGAGGAATCAAACCGCCGCGTCCACAACGCCACGCCAGCCGCAACCAGAATCGCGGCCTGCAGCACGACCGAGAACGAGAGGCCCAACACGGCAGCGCGCGCGGCGCCGGTGTCTGGCTCTAGTGTGATGAGGAAGAGATAATTGCCCATGCCGGCGAGCAACGACCACAGCTTGTCGGCGGCGAAGCCTGCCCAACCGCTATCGACCGCCTTGCCGGTCCACAGGAGGTCGTGCATGCCGACCGCGCCATTGTGCCCTTCCCAGAAAAGACAGACGAGGCCCGTCGTCGCGACGATCGCAGCCAGCAGCATTCCGGTCATCGCCAGCCGCCGGCGCAGCGTTCCGGGCGCCATCAGCAAAGCCAGCACAAAGGCCGGCAAGGTCGGAAACATCAGCCGCCATTCGACCAGCCAGCCGATCGTGAAGACCGCCGCGACAACGATCACCCGGCGCATCGTCGGCCGGTCGAACCACAAGGCCGCGAGTGCCATGGCGCCGAACACCAGCGTGTATCCCGGCATGATGTCTTCATTGATCACGGCAAGCAGCAGCACGAAGCCGCTGCCGAGATGAAGGAAAGCCGCGAGCAGTGCTGCCGGCGAGCTGCGCGTCGCGCGAAAAATGAAGATGTAGGCAAAAGTGACGCAAACGCTTGCCCAGAAGCCGTTGAGTACCGCGAACTGCTTCCAGGCGACCCCACGCCAGATGCCCAGCGCATCGAGCAGCCGGCACAGCGATCCGTAGAGCGGGAAATAGAGGTAATTCGAATCGTCGAGACGCGCGGTCGATGGATTGGCGATCCAAGGCGCAGCCTGCAGACTCTTGTACAGGCCATTAGCGGTCGCGATATGGACATTGTCCAGCCACGCGATCGCGCCTTGGAACACGATCAGCGACAGCAGAAACACTGCCGCGATATGCCAACGCAAGGCTGCAGCCGTCATTGACCTAGAGCGTCGGCCGCATGGTGACCGCCATCACCTGGAAGCGGCCGCCGCCGAGCGCGGAGCCATTGCGCGCGATCAGGCAGACGCCGTCGTCGAATGTCGGCGTTGCCAGATGAAGGAGCTGGCTGCCGACACGAGCCTCGGCAACGATCTCGCGCGAAACGGCGTGCCCGTCCTTCGCCAGCGTGAAACTGATGGAACCCGCCTCGATCAAGCATTCCACATCGACGGTCACTGCCGCCAGACGATCGCCTCGCATCAGCGGCATCGACCACGCTTCGCGCCACAAGCCCGGCGCCGCGAACAGGAGGCCGGAAGGAGTTTCCGGCGCAGGCCGCAAACCGACGAGCCGCTGCAACGACCGTATCAGGCGTCCAAGCGGCCTCGCGACCTGACCCAGCGCAGGCTGCCCCGCAGCGCCAGCTGCTTCAGACGTTGCATCGCGGGAAACGACCTCAAGATCCATCCAGATGTAGTAGTCGGAGTGAAACTTGTAATCGAGCACCGTCCGCAGCCGTGCCGGATAGAGGCGCTGCTTCAGCTTCTCGACATCGTACCACTCGACCCACGGTGTCCGCTCACCGTCGGTCAGGGCTCCCCACTTTTCAAAAGCGGGCGATCCTTCGCGTATCCAGCGCTCGCGCGGATAGGCGAGTTCGATCCAGCGGCCTCCCGACTTGAGATGACCGATAATGGCGGCGCATTCCTCGCGCGCACTTTCAAAGGGAATATGGAGCAGGCTACCATTGCACCAGACGAAGTCGAAATCGCGCGCCAGCGGGTCAAAGGACGCCAGCGATTCTATCGGCAAGGTCCGGATCGCCGCCCCCTTGGCGGCAGCGACACGCTCGATGATCTTGAGATTGCTGGGCGCGATATCGCAGCAGGTCCATTGGGCGCCGTTCAGTGCGAAATGAAGCGCGTCGAAGCCCATCCCGGAGCCGATCTCGAGGACCTTCCTGCCGCGGAACTGCGTAGCGTAAAGACTCCACCACCAGCCGCGCAATTCGGCGCCCTGCGTATTCTGGCGATCCCATTCGGCAAGCAAAGCGGCATCGGACAGGCCGGCCATGTCGTCGGTATAGGATCGCTCACCGAGATCCGATCCGCCGGGCACCTCGCGCCATTTTTCGGCAAGCACCGGCAAGACGCTGTTGAATGACAACGTAGACTCCTCAGGCTTTCCAGCAAGCCGAAACGAAGGCTCAGGTCTTGCGGCCGAACAGCGTGACCGCGCCCTCGGGCCCGTAGCTCTCGGAATGGAGGCAGCCCTTGGCCATCGTGAATCTCTCGCCTGTCTTATAGGTGCGAACCTTGCCCTCGCTGGTGAGCGTGAGAGCGCCCTGCACCACCATGGCCTTCACGTCATAGGGGTGGCTGTGCTCGGGATTGACCTTCACGCCAGGCGTGGTGTTGGTCATCACCTCGTAGCCTTCGTTCTTCAGTTCCGCCTCGAAAGCTGCTCGATCCATCGTCTTCTCCTCAAGCGGCTTTGCGTGCCGCCACGACATATTGCGCGCCCAGCGGCAGCCACGCCAGTGCCCGGTCGAGGGGCCGCAGGAAGGCAAGCCCGGGCGGCATGAACATCAGGTAATCGGTGTCGAATTCGTAGCGCGCCGAGCCGAGCAGGCCGTGATGGACCTCGCGGGCATCGAGCAGGATGGCATTCTCGTCGATCGGCGTGCGGGCGATGACGTAGCGCACCAGCGGGTTGCGCGGATTGTGTTCGAAGACATAGAGCCGGCCACCCGGCTTCAGGACGCGGCCCAGTTCGGTATAGACCGCCGGCCGCTCCGCGACCGGGACGTGGTGCAGCACGGCGCTGATCGTGGCGATGTCGAACTGGCCATCGGCGAAGGGTGTGCGGGCGCCATCCTGCGGCGCGGTCGCGGGCGGCGCACCATGAATGGACGGCCAGCGCGCGCCGACCTCGGCCAGCATGCCGGTGGAGACATCGCAGCCGGTGAAATCGGCGCGGGCGCCTAGATCGGACAAAACGCGCATCAGGTCGCCGGCGCCGCAGCCGTAGTCGAGCACCGCGAGCGTGCCGCTCTTCAACGCGGGCTCCTGCCGCAGCAGCCAGCGCGCCTTCACGGCAATAAACTGATCGGCTGAATTGCCCATCATCCGCTTGATGGGATTGTCGAGGCCGCCGTCGTAGGTGGCGGCGTGCCGATCGAACTCAGCCGGCGTCACGAGGCCTCCCACCGACGATATCGCGGATCATGAACAACGGCCGGCCTTTGCTCTGGTCGTAGAGCCGGCCGAGATAGGCGCCGATGACGCCCAGCATCAGGAACTGCATGCCGCCCAGCAAACCGACGGCCGCCATCAGCGACGTCCAGCCCGGCAGATTATGACCCAACAGCCAACCGACGATAGAGTAGACGAAGAACGTGAAACCCACCGCCGCCATCACCCAACCGATGGTCATCGAGGCCATCAAGGGCACGATCGAAAACGCCGTGATCGCATCGACGGCGAAGCGCAGCATCTTGCGCAGCGGATACTTGCTCTCGCCGGCGGCACGCGGCTTGCGGTCGTAGGCAATCGGCACCTGCCGGCCGCCGATCCACGCCACCATGCCGCGCACGAAGCGGTGACGCTCGGGCATGGCGAGCAGAAAGTCGAGCACGCGGCGGGTCATCAGACGGAAGTCACCGGCATCGGTTGGGATCTCGACATCGGTCATGCGGCCAATCAGGCGATAGAAGGCAGCGGCCGAGGCACGCTTGAACAATGTCTCGCCCTCGCGCGCGCGGCGCTGGCCATAGACCACGTCGGCACCCCCTACTCCGTCGCTTCCATCCATCAACCGCATCATCTCGGCCAAGAGCTCGGGCGGATCCTGCAGGTCGGCGTCGATCACGAGAATCCGCTCGCCCCGGCAGACCGTCAGGCCGGCTGTCAGCGCAAGCTGGTGGCCGTGGTTGCGCATCAGGCGCACCCCGACCAGGCGTGGCTCGCCCGCCACGGCGGCTGTCAAGATCTCCCAGGTGCGGTCGCGCGAGCCGTCGTCGACGACCACGATTTCGCTGGAAACGCCCACTGCATCGAGCGCCGCGCCGATGCGGCGCAGAAACTCCGGCAGCACGCCCTCCTCGTTGTAACAGGGGGCGACGACGGAGATCGCGGGGCGGATCGTTTCGCTCATTGGCCGCACGCCATAACACCCCTAGGCGGAAAGTGGAATATCGGGCAAGACTCGCGTCAGGAGGAATAGCGCATGAAATTCGGCATCTTCTATGAGCTGCAGCTGCCCCGTCCCTGGAATCCGGGCGACGAGCACCGGCTCTACCAGAATGCGCTGAACCAGATCGAGCTGGCCGACCGGCTGGGCTACGACCATGCCTGGCAGGTCGAGCATCACTTCCTTGAGGAGTATTCCCACTCGCCCTCGCCGGAATCCTTCCTCGCCGCCGCCAGCCAGCGCACCAAGAACATCCGCCTCGGCCACGGCATCTTCCAGCTCACCACCAACCATCCGACGCGCGTCGCCGAGCGCGTGGCCACGCTCGACCTGCTGTCGAGCGGCCGCTGCGAATTCGGCATGGGCGAGAGCGCCTCGATCACCGAGCTCGAACCCTTCGACGTCACCATGGAGAACAAGCGCGAGATCTTCGAGGAGGCCGTGCGCGCCATCCTGCCGATGTTCAAGGATGGCCCCAGCGAGCATCTGGGCAAGCGCTGGAACATCCCGCTGCGCCAGGTGGTGCCCAAGCCGCTGCAGAAGCCGCACCCGCCGCTCTGGGTCGCCTGCTCGCAGCTCGAGACGCTGGCCAAGTGCGGCGAATGGGGCATGGGCGCACTCGGCTTCCAGTTCGTCTCGGCCGATGCGGCACACGCCTGGGTGCATGCCTATTACAACGCCTTCGTGAAGCGGCAGAAGAAGCTCGCCGACTATGTCAGCAACCCCAACATCGCGCTGGTCAGCTTCTTCATGTGCGCCAGGACCGACGAAGAAGCGCGCGCGCGGGCCGACGGCGACACCTTCTTCCAGTTCGCGCTGCGCTTCTACGGCCAGTCGGCCGACCGCCGCCGCCCGCCCGCCGGCTCGGTCAACATGTGGGAAGAATACGAGAAGTGGAAGAAGGCCAACCCCGACCTGCATGCCGCGGCGCTGCGCGGCGGGTTGATCGGCTCGCCCGACACGATCCGCAAGAAGCTGCGCAAGTTCCAGGACTCCAACATCGACCAGGTCGTGCTGCTGAATCAGGCCGGCAAGAACCGCCACGAGGACATCTGCGAATCGCTCGAGCTCTTCGCCAAGGAAGTCATGCCCGAATTCCAGGGCGCCCATCCCGAGCTGCTGAAATGGAAGGAGCAGGTGCTCAACCGCGAGATCCAACTCGAAGAGATCGAGACCACCGCCTTCACCGACCGCTACGGCGGCGTCATGAAGACCATGGCGCCGGTGAAGCAGGTGGCGGCGGAATAGACTTCCCTGCCATTCGAGTGGAGCAACATTCGGGCGCCAACGCCTGGCCTCACCCCCTAGCGGGGGCACGGAACATGGCTTATTCAGGCCCGACATGACCTCCAACGACAACGACCATCGCGGCCTCCTGCCGACCGGCCTGGGCGACCTCCTGCCGCCCGAGGCGGCGCGCGAGGCACAGGCCATCGACCTCGCCATCCAGCGCTTCGCCGCCTTCGGCTACGAGCGGGTCAAACCGCCGCTGGTCGAATTCGAGGAATCGCTGCTGGGCGGCCCCGGCGCGGCGCTCGCCTCGCAGACCTTCCGGCTGATGGACCCGGTCTCGCAACGCATGATGGGCGTGCGCCCCGACATGACCGTCCAGGTGGCCCGCATCGCCGTCACCCGATTGAAGCACGAGCCGCGTCCCCTGCGCCTGTCCTACGGCGGCAATATCATCCGCGTGCGCGGCACGGCGCTGAAGCCCGAGCGCCAGTTCGCCCAGGTCGGCACCGAGTTGATCGGCGTCGATACCGCCGAAGCCGATGCCGAGGCCGTGCTACTCGCCGTCGATGCCCTGCGCACGGTGGGCGTTCCGGCGCTCAGCGTCGACCTCAACCTGCCGACGCTGGTCGCCGCCGTGTGCAGCGGCCTGAAGCTGCCGGCCGAGACCGTGCGCCGCCTGCGCAAGGCGCTCGACAGCAAGGACGAGGCCGCCGTCGCCAAGGCCCTGCCGAAGAAGGAAGCCGCCGAAGTCTTCATCGGCCTGCTGCGCGCCGCCGGGCCTGCCGAGAAGGGCATCGGCCGATTGCTGGCGCTGAAGCTCCCTGCCGCCGCGGCCGCCGAAGCCGCTCGCCTGTCCGAGGCCGTGACGCTGGTGCGTGCCGCCGATCCCGACCTCGCGCTGACGCTCGATCCCGTCGAGTATCGTGGCCTCGAATACCAGACCGGCGTCTCCTTCTCGGTCTTCGCGCTGGAAGGCCGCCAGGAACTGGCCCGCGGCGGACGCTATTCCGCCGGCTATCCAGAAGACGGCGTCAGCGAACCGGCGACCGGCTTCACGCTCTACATGGACGCCGTACTGGCCGCCTCGGCCGCCCCCCCGGGCCGTCCCCGCCTCTACCTGCCGCCGGGCACGCCCTGGGCCGAGGCCGAGCCGTGGCAGGCCAAGGGCTATGCCATCGTTCGCGCCGTGAGCCCCGCCGCCGATCCGCGTGCCGAGGCCAAGCGGCTCAACTGCAGTCACGCCCTGATCGACAAGGAAGCCGTGCCTCTCTGACTTCCCAAGCCGGGGCAAAAGCGCCCGACTTCCCACCTTGGTGGGAACTCTCGGATGCCGATGCCATAAGGGTTTCAGGCGATTCTTCCCACTTTCCCAGCCAGTACCGACAGAAATTTCTTGACACGATTCGGCGGCACGACCCTGTGCGCCGGCGCCGACTGACCGCCGTCCTCGCTACACACACTGTTTGCCTCGAAGACGAGCCAATGAGACTTGTCGCGTCCGGGCCAACCTGACCGTCAAGGCGGGCGCGCTCACGCCCTCCGAGCCACCCGGCGTTCCGCTGATCCCCGCCGCGCCCCCGAAGCCGATCCGCTACTGGTTCGAGATGGGCGATCAGGATCTCTTCTATCCCAACCCGACGATCCCCGACGGCATGCACGACTGGACGCTGTCGGCCGCGCTGATGGCCAAGGCTCTGGCCGACAAGGGCTACCACGATCAGTACCTGTTCGCGCACAACGCCAAGCACGTCAACCGCCCGACCGTGGCGCAGACCCCGCCGGCGGCGCTCGCACGGCTGTGGACCTTCCGATTCCCGAACCTGTTTTCCCCTTCGCGCGTTACCACCAGCGTGCTATCCACCATCACGCCTCCCCGGAACCGCGCCTGCGGAACTGACGGGAGGCGTTTTCGTGTCTGCAAGGACCGTGAAGGAACCGGGAAATGGCCAACGTGGCAGTGATCGGCGCCCAGTGGGGCGACGAGGGCAAGGGCAAGATCGTCGACTGGCTGAGCGAGCGCGCCGAGGTCGTGGTGCGCTTCCAGGGCGGTCACAATGCCGGCCACACGCTGGTCATCGGCAACCAGACCTACAAGCTCGCTCTGCTGCCGTCGGGCGTCGTGCGCAAGGGCAAGCTATCGATCATCGGCAACGGCGTCGTCATCGATCCCTGGCATTTCCTCGAGGAAGTGAAGAAGGTCACGGCGCAGGGCCTGTCGGTGACGCCGGCCAGCCTCAAGATCGCCAATCACGCCGTCCTGATCCTGCCGCTGCACCGCGACCTCGACGGCTGGCGCGAAGACGCGCCCGGCATCATCAAGGTGGGCACGACTCGGCGCGGCATTGGGCCCGCCTACGAGGACAAGGTCGGCCGCCGCGCCATCCGTGTCGGCGATCTCGGCGAGCCCGAGATGCTGGAACTCAAGGTCAACACGCTGCTGGCGCACCACAACGCCCTGCGCAAGGGCCTCGGCCGGCCGCTGGTCGACGGCGCCAAGCTGATCGCCGACCTCAAGGAGCTGGCGCCCAAGATCCTGCCCTTCGCCGAGGATGTCTGGGAGCGCCTCGACGGGCTGCGGGCCGCCGGCAAGCGCATCCTGTTCGAAGGCGCGCAGGCGACCATGCTCGACATCGACCATGGCACCTACCCCTACGTCACCTCGTCGAACACGGTGGCGGCGCAGGCCATGATCGGCAGCGGCATGGGCAATGGCTCGGTGGGCTACGTGCTGGGCATCGCCAAGGCCTACACCACGCGCGGCGCGCGCTCCTTCGCCGAGCTGCCGGCGACCTGCATCAAATACGTGCGCCGCGTCGAGGAGCTGGTCGGTTGCCCGGTGGCGCTGCTCAGCACCAGCCCCG
>JBBRFD010000085.1:0-18148 GCA_038224985.1 Reyranellales bacterium | reverse complement strand
CTCGTCGAAGGTGACGAAGTCGATCAGGCTGGAAAGCCTGGCGCCCCCTTGCTCCTCAGCTTGCCTCTGGCTTTGCCGGAACTCGTCTTCCATGCCGAAGATGGTGGCGACGCCGGCCGCTTCCACGCCGCCCGACTGCAGGGCCATGCGCTGCGTCGCCTCGATCAGGCGCGTCGTCGTCTTGGCGCGCTACAGGTAGCGGCCCATCCAGTAGAGATTCTTGGCGGTGCTGGAGAGCATGGCGCGCTTACTCTCCCGTCGCGGCGTTGGGACCGAGCACCCAGGTATCCTTGGTGCCGCCACCCTGGCTCGAATTCACCACCAGCGACCCTTCCTTCAGCGCCACGCGGGTGAGGCCGCCGGGCACGATGGTGGTCTTCTTGCCCGACAGCACGAAGGGACGGAGATCGACATGGCGCGGCGCCACGCCCTGGCCGACGAAGGTCGGGCAGGTCGAGAGCGCCAGCGTCGGCTGGGCGATGTAGTTGCTGGGCCGCGCCTTCAGCAGCCCGGCGAATTCGGCGATCTCGGCCTTGCTCGAGGTCGGACCGACCAGCATGCCCTTGCCGCCCGAGCCATGGACTTCCTTGACGACCAGCTCGGCCAGATTGTCGAGAATGTACCTGAGCTCGTCGGGCCGGTCGCCGCGATGCGTCGGCACGTTTTGCAGGATCGGCTCTTCGCCCAGATAGAAGCGGATCATGTCGGGCACGTATGTATAGGTCGACTTGTCGTCGGCCACGCCGTTGCCCAGGGCATTGACGATGTTGACCCGACCGGCGCGCAGGGCGCCGAGCAGACCGGCGACGCCGAGAAAGGAATCGGGGCGCATCGCCAGCGGATCGAGGAAGGCATCGTCGACGCGGCGGTAGATGACATCGACGCGCTGCGGCCCGCGTGGCGTGCGCATATAGACACGGCCTTCGTCGACGAAGAGGTCGGAGCCGGCGACCAGTTCAATGCCCATCTCGTCGGCCAGGAACGCATGCTCGAAATAGGCTGAGTTGTAATGGCCTGGCGTCAGCAGCACGACATTGGGTTCGGTATCGTCGGTGAAGGAGACGGAGCGCAGGGTGGCCAGCAGCTCTTCGCTGTAATTGGCCACCGGCAGCACGCCCATGGCCGAGAACAGCTCGGGCGCCAGCCGCATCATGACTTCGCGGTTCTCCAGCACATAGGACACGCCCGACGGCGTGCGCACATTGTCCTCGAGAACGAAGAACTCCTTCTCGCCGGTGCGCACCATGTCGATGCCGGCGATATGGGCATGCACGCCGCCGGGCAAGGCGAGGCCCTGCGCCATCGAGACGAACTCGGCGTTCATCAGCAGCTGGTTTTCCGGAATGACGCCGGCGCGGCAGATTTCGCGCTGATTATATGCGTCGGCCAGGAAGGCATTGAGTGCCTTGGTGCGCTGGACCAGTCCCTTGTGCAGGTATTGCCACTCGTCCCAGGCGATGACGCGCGGGATGATGTCGAAGGGGATGGTGGTCTCGTGGCCTTCGGTGGCGCCATAGGCGCCGAAGGTGATGCCATGGCGGCGATAGAAAATGTCGACCTCGCGCCGCGTCGTCGCCACGCGCTCCGGTGATGTGCGGTCAAGCCAGCGCGCCACGCCACGGTACGGCGCGCGAATTGCACCATCCGCACCCGATTTCATTTCGTCAAACGCCTGTCGTGCCATTCGGCATTTCGCCCACAGTGTTTCGTCCCTGGTCGAATCACAATATAAGCAATCAACGGGCCAACCAAAGCCTATCGGAAGTGTGGGGGGAGAGCGCCATGAAGAAGGTGCTGATGGATCAATACGGCACGCCCTGGGACTTCGCGCGCTGTGCCGAGGTGCCCGATGTCGGCGATCCCGGTACCGACGAGGTCGTGTTCGATGTCCTGGCCTTTCCAATCAATCCCGCCGACATGGGTTTCTGTCGTGGCACCTACCGGCTGAAGCCGCCGCTACCGGCGACGCCGGGCGCCGAATGCGTGGGTCGTGTGACAGCGGTGGGTGCGAATGTGAAGCACGTCAAGGCGGGCGATCTCGTCATCAATCTGCAGCGCGAGAACTGGGCGCAAAAGCGCCGGGTCGCCGGCGACGATGCCATCCCTCTGCCGGCCGGCATCGACCTGCGGCAGGCTGCGATGGTGCGGATCAACCCACCGACGGCGCTGCTGATGCTGTCGGATTTCGTCAAGCTCAAGTGGGGCGACTGGGTGATCCAGAACGTCGCCAATTCCGCCGTCGGCAGGCTGCTGATCGTGCTGGCGCATCAGCAGGGCCTGCGCACCGTCAATGTCGTACGCCGCGCCGAGCTTGCGGAAGAGCTGAAGGGGCTGGGCGCCGATGTCGTGGTCGTCGACGGGCCCGACCTCGCGGCGCGCGTGGCCACGGCCATCGGCGATGCGCCGATCCGACTCGGCGTCGAGGCGATCGGCGGTGCGGCGACCGGCCGGATCGTCGATTGCGTGGCGAGCGACGCCACGGTCGTGCATTACGGCTCGATGAGCGGCGCCAATCCGGATGTCGGCCGCACCAACTTCATCTATCGCGGCGTCCATCTCACGGGATTCATGCTGGGCCGCTTCCTCGCCCGGCGCAGCGCCGCCGAGATCCGTGCGATCTATGCCGATCTGTCGAAACAGGTCATGACCGGCACACTGTCGGCGCCGGTCGACACGGTCTATCCGATCGAGGAGATCAAGGCGGCGCTGGCGCATGCCGACAAGGGAGGGCGCAACGGCAAAATCCTGGTGGCGCCCAACGGCCCGATCTGAATAGTTTCGGCCCTACCGTTCAAGGGAGAGAAGAATGTCTGAAGTCGCGGCGATCGAGAAAGTTCTGCAGGTCTATTTCGACGGGCTCTATGAGGGCGACACCAAGAAGCTGGGCGAGGCCTTCCATCCCGTCTCGCATCTCTACAGTGTCGCCGGCGACGGCAAGGCGGCCGACATGCCGCGTGCCGACTGGTTCAAGATGGTCGAGGGCCGCAAGTCGGCCAAGGCCAATGGCAGCGAACGCCGCGACCGCATCGTGTCGATCGACTTCTCCGGACCGGGCACCGCCTTCGCCAAGGTCGAGTGCCAGATCCCGCCACGCTACTTCACCGATTATCTGACGCTCTTGAAGACCGACGGCCGCTGGCAGGTCATCGCCAAGGCCTTCCACACGGTCCTGAAGGACGCCTGAAACGAAAAGAGGGGAGCTTTCGCTCCCCTCTTCGATCTATCGATTGGGCCGGTCGTTACTTAACGTCGGCGGCGACCTGGACCTTGATCATTTTGTCGGGGTTCGAAGGCGGCTCGCCCTTCTTGATCTTGTCGACGAATTCCATGCCGGAGACGACGCGGCCCCAGACGGTGTACTTGTTGTCGAGGAAGCTGGAATCCTTCAGGACGATGAAGAACTGGCTCTGCGCGCTGTTCGGATCGTTGGTCCGCGCCATCGACAGGGTGCCGCGCGTATGCGGCTCTTTGTTGAATTCAGCCTTCAGCATCTCGCCCATGCCGCCGCTGCCGGTGCCCTTCGGGTCGCCGGTCTGGGCCATGAAGCCGTCGATCACGCGATGGAAGACGATACCGTCATATTTGCCGGCACGCGCCAGCGCCTTGATCTGGGCGACGTGCTTGGGCGCCAGGTCGGGCCGCATCTCGATGACGACACGGCCGTCCTTGAGATCGATGTAGAGCGTGTCTTCCTTGGTTGCCGCGGTCGCGGCTCCCGCGACCGACAGCAGGGTGGCGGCGGCGAGTGAGAACAGAAATGTCCGGCGCATCGCTTATTCCTTCACGTCGGCAGCGATCTGGACCTTGATCATCTTGTCGGGATTGGAGGGCGGCTCGCCCTTCTTGATCTTGTCGACGAATTCCATACCGGAGCTGACGCGGCCCCAGACCGTGTACTGGCCGTCGAGGAAGTTCGAGTCCTTCAAAACGATGAAGAACTGGCTGCGCGCGCTGTTGGGGTCGCTGGTGCGGGCCATCGAAACGGTGCCGCGCGTATGCGGCTCCTTGTTGAATTCCGCCTTCAGCAACTCGCCCATGCCGCCGCTGCCGGTGCCCTGGGGGTCGCCGGTCTGGGCCATGAAGCCCTCGATGACACGGTGGAAGACGACGCCGTCGTACTTGCCGTCGCGCGCCAATTTCTTGATCTGCGCCACATGGGTGGGCGCGACCGCCGGCAGCATCTCGATGACGACACGGCCGTCCTTCAGATCGATGTAGAGGGTGTTTTCCTTGTCCATTACAGCCGCAGCTCCTGCGCAGATGAGGGGGCGGGATCGCCGCGCCTCGTTTCAGGTTAATGCCATTTTCCCGTCGCGGGCGGGACCATAATCGGCCGGGGGCGCGCGGGACAAGAGCGTATTTGAGATATTGGGTGAGAAGCGGTGCCTAAAGCCTTGATTCGCAATCCTGCATATCTCGCGCACAAGAATGAGCAGCGGGCGGTGTATCCTTTTGCCATGGTTTTGCATCGCCCAAACAGTCAAAGTGCAACCGCGATCGGGGGGAAGCTGGTGCATTACGCTGGTTCCGGTCGCGTGTGGGAAGACGATTTTTAAACGGATTTTGAGATGACCGCCTGGAGCGGCGGGGACGGCGTGCCGTCCCGCGTAACCTCGACGACCGATCGCTCGGCCGCGGCTCAGGGAGCCTCCTCGGGTCCGAGGTCGCTTGAGCAGATTTTCCCGCAACGGACCGATGCCACCCGCGCCCGCCAGATGCAGGATACCTGGGTCGCCTTCTTCAGCGAGATGACGGGGGCCGTCAAAGGCATCCTGGAAAACGGCCGCTCACCGCCGGAAATCGCCTATGCGATCGGCGAAACCCTGCACAATTACTTCCGCACCCGCGGCGTGACGCTGACCAGCTATGAGCTGCGCCGCCTGGTGATCGAGCTGCTCGATCTGCAGGGCCGTGTTCGCCGTGCGAAACCCGCACCTCCTGCGGGACCCGAGCTGGCCCAGCCGGAACTGTTCGACAATGGCGGCACGGCCACGCTGGTCTCGTTTGCCGACGAGCGGGCCGCCGCCGAGATGCCCTGGGTGGGCGATGAGCCGGTGAAGCAGGCGCCTGCTGTACCCGACGCCGTTTTCGAACCACCGCCGTCCAATCTCGTCAGCCTGCCCGTGCGCGATGGCGGTGGCCAGCCGGCCGCCCAACCGCCGCAGGGTTCGATCGCGCCGATTTCCGTGCCGCCCAAGGTCCGGCCGACTGTTGCATCCCGGCCCGACACGGCGCCGCCGGTCGCGGAAGCGCCGCCGGCACCGCCGCGCATTTTCAAGCCGGCTGCCGTTCCGACATCTCCACCCAGCGCGCCCATCCAGGCACCGCCGGCCCTTCCGCCACAAAATCGTCCGTCCCAAAATCCCGTGCCGCCGGCACCGGTGGCGCAGCGCCCTGCCGAAAATCCGGCGGTCGCCACCGGCACGACGGCAGATCTCCTGCCCATCGTGGTCGCGGCGCTCCGCGCCCGTCCGCCCCTGGTTTCGGGCCAAGCCACCAACCGCGACGCCGTCCTGCGTGCCATCGATGCGGGTATCGACGATATCCTGCAACGGCGCGGTGAGCAGTTGCGCGCCGATGCGCGTCAGCGGCTGGGCCATCTGGCCTTCAGCGAGCTATACGGGCTGGGCCTTATCGACCGGCTTTGGGCCGATCGAACGGTCAGTGCGCTGCTGATCAACGGCCCCGGCTCGGTCTATGTCGAGCGCAATGGCGTCCTCGAGGCGGCGCCCGAAACTTTCCGCGATGCCGCCCATCTGGGCGAAGTCGCTGCCCGACTGGCGCGGCGCTCGGTGGCCGGCCGCTCGGCCATCGGTCTCGCCGATTTCCAGTTGCGCGACGGCACCGGTACCGTCGTGTTTCCGCCGGCGGCGCCTTCCGGCCCGGTGATCGTGGTACGCCGCACCGAAGCAGGGGCCGCCACCTTCGAGGGCCTGCTTGCGGCGGGCACGCTCAGCCAGCCCATGGCCGACCTGCTGCGCCTGGCCAATCGGGCGCGCCTGAACGTGCTGGTGTCGGGAGCGCCCGGCGTTGGCAAGACCGGCCTGCTGGCCGCCATGGCGCGCGACCTCGGCAAGCCGGCGCGTATCGCGTCGGTCGCCCGCGAACGCGAGTTCCGCTCGACCGCGGCTTCCATGGTCGAATTCGTGGCCCAGACGACGCCCGAGGCGAGCTATCCGGCGCTGGTGGGCGTTGCCGGGCGCCTGCGCCCCGACCTTCTGCTGCTCGATTCGGTTCGTGCCGAAGATACGCCGGCCATACTGGAGCGTCTGGCCATGGGCGATCGCGGCATTGTCGCCAATGCCGGCCATACCGCGACCGCGCGCACGCTGGAGCCCTCGGTCGACATGATCCTGCGCCTCGAGCGCGGCGGCGATGGCGTAAATCGGGTCGTGGCCGTCCAGGATCCTGCCGGGTTCACCCTTTTCGCCTATGAGAATGGCAACTTCGCGCGTCTGAACGGCGAGCCGGCCTTTGCCGCCGCGTTGCGCGCCGCGGGCTTTGCCGAGGCCCTGCAGAAGATACTGAAGTAGGGACGGCCGCTTCGGCACCTGGTGGAGGATTTTCCCGCCCCGTGCGACGGGCCGCCACATACCGACAGATACCGAAAACCCGTTACCTGCCACTCCCATATCTGGTACTAACCGCTTTGAAAATGCGGGGGATTTTGCGGGTCGGAACCCTAGAAGGGCCGGCGCCGCCATAGGGGACGGATGAATGATCGGTAAGCGCGGTTTGGGCATCATTGGCGTCGTCGCTGCCCTCGCAGGATTTGCCTCGCGTGGCGTGGCGAATGCCCAGACGGTCATTGGCGTTCCGCACGAATGGCAACTCGGTTTCCCGGCCGCCTATACGCCGTTGATGGAGAAGGTCGCCTCTCTGCACGACCTGCTGCTGGTCATCATCACCCTGATCTCGATCTTCGTGCTGGCGTTGCTGCTCTATGTCATGTGGCGGTTCCATGCCTCGCGCAGCCCGGTGGCCACGACCATCACGCACAACACCGTTCTCGAGATCGCTTGGACGATCATCCCGATCCTGATCCTTGTCGTCATGGCCGTGCCGTCCTTCCGCCTGCTCTACTACGGCGACAAAGCGCCCGACGCCGCCATGACCATCAAGGTGACCGGTCACCAGTGGTACTGGGATTACGAGTATCCCGACCAAGGCAACTTCAAGGTCGAAAGCCGCATCCTGGCCGAGGCCGACCGCGCCAAGCAGAAGCCGGCACATCCTCGTATGATGGCCGTCGACGAGGAAATGGTGATTCCGGTTGGCACTACCGTCCGCATCATCGGCACCGCGGCCGATTCGATGCACGGCTGGACCGTGCCCGGCTTCGGCATCAAGAAGACGGTGATCCCGGGCCGCCTCAACGAGGGCTGGATCAACGTCAGCAAGGAAGGCTTCTATTTCGGCCAGTGCTCGCAGATCTGTGGCAACAACCACTCCTACATGCCGATCGCGGTGCGGGTGGTTTCCAAGGCCGACTTCGACAAATGGGTCGCGGACAAGAAGAAGGCGGCCGGTCTCGCACCCTCGACCGACTTCGCTTCCGCCAATCCCTCGATCCGTAACTAAGACTACGCTCCGCAGGAGACGATACATGGCCACCGCGCACGGCGCCGCCCATCACGACCACAGCCACGACCACGACGATCACCATACGCCGACGGGCTGGCGTCGCTTTGTCTACAGTACGAATCACAAGGACATCGGCACGATGTACCTGGTGTTTTCGATCCTGGCGGCTTTCATCGGCGCCAGCTTCTCGGTGTGGATGCGCCTCGAGCTGATGAACCCGGGCGTGCAGTACTTCAATGCCGCCGACGGCACCGCAAACGGTCATTTGTGGAACACGGTCGTCACCGCGCACGGCCTGATCATGGTGTTCTTCGTCGTCATGCCGTCGCTGATCGGTGGCTTCGGCAACTGGTTCGTGCCGCTAATGATCGGCGCGCCCGACATGGCCTTCCCGCGCATGAACAATATCAGCTTCTGGCTGCTGCCGCCGGCCTTCATCCTGCTTCTGGCCTCGGCCGTGATCGGCGGCGGTGTCGGCACCGGCTGGACGATCTATCCGCCGCTGACGATCCAGCAGGGCGCGGGCATGGACCTCGCCATCTTCTCGCTGCATCTCGCCGGCGCGTCGTCGATCCTGGGCGCCATCAATTTCATCACCACCATCTTCAACATGCGCGCACCGGGCATGACCCTGCACCGCATGCCGCTGTTCGCCTGGTCGATCTTGGTGACGGCCTTCCTGCTGCTGTTGGCCCTGCCGGTCCTCGCCGGTGCCATCACCATGCTGCTGACCGACCGCAACTTCGGCACGCACTTCTTCGATCCGGCCGGCGGCGGCGACCCGACGCTGTTCCTGCATCTCTTCTGGTTCTTCGGACACCCGGAAGTCTACATCATGATCCTGCCGGCCTTCGGCATCGTCAGCCACATCATCTCGACCTTCTCGAAGAAGCCGATCTTCGGCTACCTCGGCATGGCCTATGCGATGGTGGCGATCGGCGTCGTCGGCTTCGTCGTCTGGGCCCATCACATGTTCACGGTCGGCATGGACGTCGATACGCGCGCCTACTTCATCGCTGCCACTATGGTGATCGCGGTGCCGACGGGCGTGAAAATCTTCTCGTGGATCGCCACCATGTGGGGCGGCTCGATCAAGCTCGAGATCCCGATGCTCTGGGCGATCGGCTTCATCTTTCTGTTCACGGTGGGCGGCGTCACCGGCGTTGTGCTGGCCAATGCTGGCGTCGACTACGCGATGCACAATACCTACTACGTGATCGCGCACTTCCACTACGTGCTTTCGCTCGGCGCCATCTTCGGCATGTTCGCCGGCTTCTACTATTGGTTCGGCAAGATGAGCGGCCGGCAGTATTCGGAATGGGCGGCGCAGGTCCACTTCTGGACGACCTTCGTTGGCGTCAACCTGACCTTCTTCCCGATGCATTTCTCGGGTCTCGCCGGCATGCCGCGCCACTACGTCGACTATCCTGATGCAATGTCGCACTGGAACTACGTCTCGTCGATCGGCGCGTTCATATCCTTCGGCTCGGCCATCTTCTGGCTGGTCTTCATCGTGTTCGGCACGCTGATCGCGGGCCGCAAGGTCGGCGCGAACTACTGGGGAGAGGGCGCCACGACGCTGGAATGGACGGTTGCGTCGCCGCCGCCGTTCCATACCTTCGAGGACCTGCCGCACGTCTCGCCGTCGGCGCATCACTGAACGAGGAGCGGAGGCGTCCCAAAGGCGCCTTCGCCTTCAAGGCCTGCTCGCGAAGCCATGACTGACACGGCAAACATCCTGACGGGAGCGATCGACGCGACGGCGTTGCCGGCGCGCGTGCGCGACTATGTCGAGCTCCTGAAGCCGCGCGTGATGTCGTTGGTCGTCTTCACCGGACTGATCGGCATGGTGATCGCGCCGGGCCACATTCATCCGTTTACGGCCGCCCTTGCCGTGGCGGCAATCGCGCTGGGTTCGGGCGCCGCTGGCGCCATCAACATGTGGTACGAGCGCGACCTCGACGCCTTGATGGCCCGCACGCGGGGCCGGCCGTTGCCGACCGGCCGCGTGGCGCCGGACGATGCGCTCGGTCTTGGCGTGCTGCTGTCGATCTTCTCGGTCCTGCTGATGGCCGTGGCGACCAACTATGTCGCCGCCGCTTTGTTGACCGCTGCCATCCTGTTCTACGTCTTTGTCTATACGATCTGGCTGAAGCGCCGCACGCCGCAGAACATCGTGATCGGTGGCGCCGCCGGCGCTTTTCCAGCGATGATCGGCTGGGCCGCCGTGACCGGCGACGTTACCGCCGTTCCCATCGCGCTCTTCCTGCTCGTCTTCCTGTGGACGCCGCCGCATTTCTGGGCGCTCGCGCTCTATCGCAGCGAGGACTATCGCCGCGCCGGCGTGCCGATGCTGCCGGTGGTGGCGGGCCCGCGCGAGACCAAGCGCCAGATGCTGATCTACACGCTGGTGCTGGCGCCGGTGGCGCTGGTGCCGACGTTGCTCCATTCGGTCGGCTGGCTCTACGGCACCGTGGCGATCGTGCTCGGCCTTGTCTTCATCGCCCACGCCGTCGTGGTGTGGCGCACGGCGGACGACGACAGCGCCCATGGCGCGGCGCGCCGCATGTTCAAGTTCTCGCTGCTTTACCTCGCGTTGCTTTTCGCGGCATTGCCGCTCGACCGGCTCGTGATCGGATGAACGCGGCCATGGTTGAACCCGAATCCGATCGCCTCGATGTGGGCCGTAAGCCTGGCGATACCGACCGGCATCGCCGGCAGCGCACCAAGAACCTCATCATGTTCGCCGCACTCGTGGCGATGGCCGCGATTTTCTTCACGCTGACCATCGTGCGCATGGGGCAGAAGCTGTGAGCGCGGCCACCGTCCAAAGCCGCAACACGCGCACCGCGCGCGGGCTGGTCGTGGTCGCCATCGGCATGGTGGCGCTCGCCTATGCCGCCGTGCCGCTTTACGAGATGTTCTGCAAGGCGACGGGCTTCGGCGGCACGCCGGTGATCGCCCGGCAGGGTGACGAGCGGCCCGTGATCGCCCGGACCGTCAACGTGCGCTTCGACACCAATGTCGATCCCAACCTGCCGTGGCGCTTTCAGCCGCTCGAGCGCGAGATCAAGGTGCGCCTGGGCGAAGAGCATCTGGCTCATTACCGCGTGACCAATGTCTCGCAGCGCCCGATCGTCGGCACCGCGACCTATAACGTGACACCCGAGCTCGCCGGCCCGTGGTTCAACAAGCTGCAATGCTTCTGCTTCACCGAGCAGTTGCTGATGCCGGGGCAGTCGGCCGACATGCCCGTGGTTTTCTTCGTCGATCCGGAAATGGACAAGGATCGGCGCTACGACAATGTCCGTACCGTCACGCTCTCGTATACCTTCTACGAGGCCAGGACGGATCGGGCGAAGACCTTGCTCGGCGCGCTGCCTGCAGCCGATCGAACTGGAAAGGGTGGATGAACATGGCCGCACCGAGACATCCCTATCATCTCGTCGATCCGAGCCCCTGGCCGGCACTGGGCGCGCTTGGCGCGTTCATTCTGGCGGTGGGCGCCGCCCTCGGCATGCATCCCGATATGCTGGGCAAGGGCGTCGAAGCCTTCGTGCACAGTGTGCGGTGGTGGATCGTCGTCCCCGGTTTCCTGATCATCTTCGCGGTCATGTACTGGTGGTGGGCCGACGTCATCGCCGAGTCGCGCGTCGACCACACAAAGGTGGTCCAGCTCGGCCTGCGCTACGGCATGATCCTGTTCATCGCCTCGGAAGTGCTGTTCTTCGCTGCCTTCTTCTGGGCCTTCTTCGATGCGGCGATCTATCACGCCGCCGTCGAGATGCCGGGCCGCACCGAGGCCAATGGCGGCATCTGGCCGCCCAAGGGCATCAGCGTCATCGCGCCCTTCGACCTGCCGTTCATGAACACGCTGATCCTGCTGCTTTCGGGCACCACGGTCACCTGGGCCCACCACGCCATCATCGAGGGCAACAAGCGCGACGCGGTGCGTGGCCTGCTGCTGACCGTGCTGCTCGGTGCCACCTTCACCGGCATTCAGCTCTACGAGTACGCGCATGCCCCATTCGGTTTTGCCGACAACATCTACACATCGACGTTCTTCATGGCGACCGGCTTCCACGGTTTCCATGTCTTCGTCGGCACCACGTTCCTGCTGGTCTGCCTCTTCCGCGCCCAGAAGGGCCAGTTCAAGCCCGACCAGCATTTTGGCTTCGAGGCGGCGGCCTGGTACTGGCACTTCGTCGACGTTGTCTGGATCTTCCTGTTCTTCTGCATCTACTGGTGGGGCGCGGGCAACGCGCCAATTGCGGCCCACTAAACCGCGGCAAACAGGACTATGATCGGAACCGCCGGGCGATCCCCGGCGGTTCCTCTTTTGGGAGTACGCCTGCGGGCCGGATGTGCCGCGGGTACACTGCATCCATCGTTCGACGGAAGGCCGCTACTCATGATCCGTCTCAGGCCATCGCTTTGGCCCTCGCTGTTCTCGATACCGGTGCTGGCTTTGTCTTTAGGGCTGGGATTCTGGCAGCTCGAGCGCCGCGAATGGAAGCGCGACATCCTCGATCGAATCGCGACCAATCAGGCCGTGGCACCGCTCTCGCTGGACGAGCTGGTGAAGGGCGATCCGCTGCGCTTCGAGTATGGCCGCGTGAAGGTTGCGGGCACCTTCCTGCACGACAAGGAATTCTATCTGGCCGCGCGCAGCCTCAAGAACAATGTCGGCATCCAGGTCGTCACGCCCCTCAAGACCGACGATGGCCGTATCGTGCTGTTCGACCGCGGCTGGGTGCCGTCGGAGAAGAAGGATCCGGCCAAGCGCGCCGGGGGCCAGCCAACGGGTAAAGTCGAGCTGACCGGCATCGTGCGGCGCACCCAGGAGCGTCGGCAATTCGCGCCGGAGAACGCACCCGATCGAAACATCTGGTTTCATGTCGACGCGCCGGTGATGCGCAAGATGGCGGGTGCGACACCCGACCCGGCGCTCGACCGCATCTTCTTCGACGCCGATGCCTCGCCCAATCCGGGAGGCGTGCCCATCGGCGGCCAGACGCGGCTCGATATTCCCAACGATCATCTGTCCTATGCGATCACCTGGTTTCTGATCGGCCTGGCGCTGATCGGTGTCTATCTCGCCTACCACTGGGAGAACGGCTGGCTCTCGATCAACGGCAAGACGAAGGAGAAGGCGGACCCATGATCGGCAACAATCCCTATGCCGAGCTGGAGAAGCGCTTCGGCCGCATGAGCGCGGTCAACCGTGCCGGCGCCATCCTCAACTGGGACCGCTCGACCATGATGCCGGAAGGGGCGAGCGACGACCGCGCAGACCAGCTCGCGACGCTGGGCGTCATCAGCCACGAGATGATGGTGGCGCCCGACATGCCCGAGCTGCTGTCGCGCGCGGAGGAGGGCGAGGCCACTCTCGATGTCTGGCGGGCCGCCAATCTGCGCGAGATGCGCCATGCCTGGACGCACGAGAACGCGCTGCCGTCGGATCTTGTCGAAGCCCGGACGCGGGCTTCCTCTGCTTGCGAGATGGCGTGGCGCGAGGCCAAGAAGAACAACGACTTCAAGTCGCTGCTGCCCTCGATGACCGAAGTGCTGAAGATCACGCGCCTGGTCGCCGAGGCCAAATCGGCGGCACTGGGCCTGTCGCATTACGATGCGCTGCTCGACGAATACGAGCCCGGTGGCCGTGCCGTCCGTATCGACGCGATGTTCGCCGAACTCAGCGCTTTCCTACCCGGCATGCTGGGCAAGGTCATGGAGCGCCAGAAGGCGGAAGGCGCGCCGCTGCCGCTCGACGGCCCTTTCCCGGTCGAGGCGCAGCGCCAGTTGGGCGAGGGGCTGATCCGCATCATCGGCTTCGACTTCAACCATGGCCGCCTCGACGTCTCGGCCCATCCCTTCACCGGCGGCACCGCCGACGACGTGCGCATCACCACGCGCTACGACGAGGCCGATTTTGCCCGAGCCCTGATGGGCGTGCTGCACGAATGCGGCCATGCGCTCTACGAAGCCGGCCTGCCGCGCGACTGGCGCCGCCAGCCGGTCGGCAATGCGCGCGGCATGGTGCTGCACGAAAGCCAGTCGCTGCTGATGGAGATGCAGGCCTGCCGCGGCCGCGACTTCATCGACTTCGCCGCACCCCGCATGCGTGCCGCCTTCGGCAAGAGCGGCCCGGCCTGGGATGCGAGCAACATTGCCCGCATCTACACCCGCGTGGCGCCGGGCTTCATCCGCGTCGATGCTGACGAGATCACCTATCCGCTGCATATCGTGCTGCGCTATCGGCTGGAGCGGGCGATGCTGGCCGGCGACTTGGCGCTAGCCGATTTGCCGGGTGCCTGGAACGACGGCATGCGCGAGCTGCTGGGCATCGTGCCGCCCACCGATTCACTGGGCTGTATGCAGGACATCCATTGGCCCGATGGCTCGATCGGCTATTTCCCGACCTACACCTTGGGCGCCTTGGCTGCGGCCCAGCTCTTTGCCGCCGTCCAAAAGGCCGTTCCGAGGCTGCTGGCCGCCATCGGCCAGGGCGATTTCGCGCCACTGCTGGGCTGGCTCAGGGCCAACGTGCACGGCAAGGGCTCTATTGCCGATACCGACACCATCCTGACCGCCGCCACGGGCGCCCCACTGTGCACGGCGGCCTTCAAAGCGCATCTGGAAAGCCGTTACCTCTCGGCGTAAGAGAAACCCATGCTCGACCTCCGCCCCAACTGCGAATGCTGCGACAAGGACCTGCCGAACGGCGCGTCCGATGCCCTGATCTGCACCTACGAGTGCACCTTCTGCACCGACTGCGCGCGAACTCGGCTGGGCGGGTTGTGCCCGAACTGCGGCGGCGATCTGGTGAAGCGCCCGACCCGTCCCGACCGGATGCTGGCCAAGCATCCCGCCTCGACCAAGCGCGTTCGCAAGGACCATGCGGCCTGTAAGCAGGTCGCCTAGCCGGAGCATTTCACGTTGCGCTACATCAGTACCCGCCATGGCTCGCAGGGGAGCCCCGAGCCGCTTGGCTTCGAAGATGTCATGCTGGCGGGCCTCGCCCGCGACGGCGGCCTCTATCTGCCGATGGAATGGCCGCGTTTTTCGACCGCCGAGATCGCCGCCATGCGCGGCCAGCCCTATACCGAGATCGCCTATCGCGTGATGCGGCCCTTCGTCGGCGAGGCCTTCGACGAGGCGACCTTCCGTCTTCTCATCGCGCAGGCCTATTCCGCCTTCGAGACGCCGGAGGTGACGCCGCTCAAGGCATTGTCCAATAGCGGTCTCTATCTGCTTGAGCTGTTCCACGGCCCGACGCTGGCCTTCAAGGACGTGGCGCTGCAGCTGCTCGGCCGCATGCTCGATGCCAAGCTGACGGAGCGCCAGCGCCATGCCGTGATCGTGGGCGCGACTTCGGGCGATACCGGCTCGGCCGCCATCGAGGCAGTACGCAAGGCCAGGACGCTCGACATTTTCATGCTGTTTCCGCGCGGCCGGGTGAGCGAAGTGCAGCGCCGGCAGATGACGACGATCACCTCGCCCAACGTGCACAATATCGCCGTCCAGGGCACCTTCGACGATTGCCAGGATCTCGCCAAGGCCTGCTTCAACGATCTCGAGTTCCGCGACCGGCACCAGCTCACGGCGGTGAACTCGATCAATTTCGCCCGCGTCATGGCGCAGATCGTCTATTACTTCGTGGCGGCCCTCCGCCTCGGCGCGCCCGAGAAGCCGGTGGCCTTCACCGTGCCCTCCGGCAATTTCGGTAATGTCTATGCCGGCTACGCCGCGGCCTGCATGGGTTTGCCGATCTCGCACTTCGTCGTCGCCGCCAACAGCAACGACATCCTGGCGCGCTTCTTAGAGACCGGGTCGATGACCATGACCGGCGTGACGCCGACGCTCAGCCCCAGCATGGACATCCAGGTCTCGAGCAATTTCGAGCGCCTGCTGTTCGACCTCTATGGACGGAGCGGCCCGGTACTTGCCAAGGCGATGGAAGATTTCCGCGCCACCGGCACGCTCTCGGTTTCACCCGAGGCGTTGACCGCCGTGAGCGCGCTCTTTGAGGCCGGCCGGCTCGACGACGAGGGCACGGTCGCCGCCATCGCCGACTGCCGGCGCAAATACGGCGAGACGATCGATCCGCATACCGCTGTGGGCTATGCCGTTGCCCAGCAGCACCGGCGCGATCCGGCGATTCCGATGGTCGTGCTGGCCACGGCCCACCCGGCCAAGTTCCCCGATGCCGTGGCGCGCGCCACCGGCGAGCGGCCGGCGCTGCCGGACCGGCTCGGCGATTTGATGGACCGGGTCGAGCGCGTCGACGGTCTGCGCAACGATGCGGCGGCACTCAAAGCAATGATCGACGAGCGCATGGCGGCGGCGCGCCAACCGAAGGCGGTAAGACGATGAGCGAAGTGAAAGTCACGATCCTCGGCAACGGCCTGCGCGTCGTGGTCGACGAGATGCCGGAAGTCGAATCGGCGGCGCTCGGCGTCTGGGTCGGTTGCGGCACGCGCCACGAGAGCGAAGAGCTCAACGGCATGGCCCATATGCTGGAGCACATGGCGTTCAAGGGCACCAAGACGCGCAGCGCGCGGGCCATCGCCGAGGAAATCGAGAATGTCGGCGGCAGCCTCAATGCCTATACCGGCCGCGAGATCACGGCCTACCACGCCTCGGTGCTGAAGGAAGACGTCGGTCTCGGTATCGAGATGGTGGCCGATATCCTGCGCAACTCGGTGTTCGATCCCGACGAGCTGCAGCGCGAACGCGGCGTCATCCTGCAGGAAATCGGCCAGGCGCTCGACACGCCCGACGACCTGATCTTCGACCAGTTCCAGTCGACGGCCCTGCCGGGCCAGCCGCTTGGCCGCCCCGTGCTGGGCACCGCCGAGAGCGTCGAGGCGATCGGCCGCGATCATCTTTTCGCTTACCTTGCGCGCCACTACACCGCCTCCAATATGGTCCTGTCGGCGGCCGGCCGCGTGCAGGAGGCGCAGATCCTCGATCTCGCCGAGAAGCATTTCGGCACTGTGCCGCGCACCCCGGCCAATGCCGAAGTGCCGGCGCCGCTGCGCTATGTCGGCGGCGACGGCCGCGAGGCGCGCGTACTCGAGCAGGCCCATCTCGTGCTCGGTTGCGAGGGTATCGGCTATCGCGATCCCGATTACTTCGCCACGGCGGTCTATTCGACGCTCTTTGGCGGCGGCATGTCCTCGCGCCTGTTCCAGCGCATCCGCGAGGAGCGCGGCCTGGTCTACGGCATCCATTGCTTCAATGCCGCCTATGCCGATGGCGGCTTGTTCGGCATCTATGCCGGCACCGGCGAAGACGATCTCGGCGAGCTGGTCCCGGCGGTCTGCGAGGAATTCGTCGGCGTCGCCGATACGCTGACCGAGCAGGAACTGATCCGCGCGCGCAACCAGATCAAGGCCGGCACGCTGATGGCGCTCGAATCGAGCCATGCCCGCTGCGAGCAGGCGGCACGCCACCTGATCATTCACGGCCGGCCGATTCCCTATGCCGAGGTCGTGGCCCGCATCGAAGCTGTCGACCAGGACGCGGTGCGCCGCGTCGCACGCCGGCTGCTCAAGGGCAAGTTGACGATTGCCGCCTTGGGGCCGATCGACGAACTCGAGTCGATGGACAAGATCGCCGCGCGCCTGGTGGCGTAGATTTCTATCGACGCTTCAGCCTGAGGCGCAACAGGTGAAGATGGCCCGAGAAAAAGCCCCAGCCTGAAAATTTCAGATAGCGCTCGTAGCGGCGGGTTTGTTCCGGGCCGACCAAAGCGATGGCCTCGGCGCGACGGGCGCGCAGGTTGCTGGCCCATGTCTCGCAGGTGCGGCCGTAGTCGTTGCGGTCGTTGCGCAGCCGTTCGATCTCGAACAGCCCGTCGATCGCGGCCAGAATCTCCGGCAGGCGCGGCAGGTCCGAGTCGGGGAAGATGTCCTTGAGCAGCGGCACGGCCGGCGCATCGACATTGGGCTCGCCATAGGCGATCGACTGCAGCGTCATGCGCGCATTGGGCTTCAGCCAGGCATGGCACTTCTCGAAGAAGTCCCGGTAGATGGCGATCTTGGCGGCCGAGCTGTCTTCCGGCTTGGTGAAGTGCTCGAAGGCGCCGATCGAGAGGATGGCGCCATAGGGTTCGGCCGGCTTGTGATCGACCCAGCTCTCGAGGCGGATGTCGAATTGCGGTGCCGGGCAGGCCTTGCGCGCGATCACCGCCTGCGCGTCGCTGAGAGTGAGGCCAACACCCAGTGACAGCGGCGGGGCGCCCTCGGCGCGCGTGTCGGCTGCTGCCCGCAACATGCCGCCCCAGCCGCAGCCGATGTCGAGGATGCGTTCGGCGCGGTCGGCTTCGGAGTGGCGCAGATGCCAGGCGATCTTGCGGCGCTGCGCTTCGGTCAGAGAACCCTTGTCGCGCTCGTCGCGCCACATCGCCGACGAGTAGGTCATCGTCTCGTCGAGCCACAGCCGATAGAATTCGTTGCCCACGTCGTAGTGGGCACGGATCGCCGCCGGCGAGGCGCCGGGCGCTGGATCGCTCTGGGTCATGACGTTGTGCGAAGGACCTGGGCGCGAAGGCCTAGGC
>JBBRFD010000084.1:0-18201 GCA_038224985.1 Reyranellales bacterium | reverse complement strand
GATCCCGGCGTCTTCGCCATGGCTTCGGCAATCTTCGAGGCCGTCGAGACCGGCGATCCGATCTGGCGCACGCTCGATATCCGCGTCGAGCCGGGCGTCACCGCGATGCTGGCGGCGGCGGCCGAAGTGGGCGCGCCGCTGGGCGGCGATTTCTGCGCCATCTCGCTCTCCGACAATCTGAAAGCATGGACCACCATCGAGCGCCGCCTCAAGGCCGCCGCCGAAGCCGACTTCGTGATCGCGCTCTACAATCCCGCCTCGAAGGCGCGGCCCGACCAGCTGGACAAGGCTTTCGATCTCCTGCGCGGCGTGAAGAAGGCTGGGACGCCTGTACTCTTCGTGCGAGCGGCGGGCACATCTGAGTCGAAGACCGTGACGACGACCCTCGCCACCGCAAAGGCGTCGCTCGCCGATATGCGTACGCTCGTCATTATCGGTTCCAGCACGACACGCCAGGTCGGACGCTGGATCTACACGCCCCGAAGCGAGGCGGGGTCGTGAGCGGTGAGCCAGGCGATGGCCGCTTCCGGGCTCATGACGGCATGGCCGGCCGGCTTGTTCGGCCGCTCGATCATGATGACAGGCAGGCCGAGCTCTCGCGCCGCCTCGATCTTGGCGTAGGTCGCCGCGCCGCCGGAGTTCTTGGAGACGATGGCGTCGATCTTCTCGGCTGCAAGCAGCTCGATCTCGGCCTGTTTGTCGAACGGGCCTCGGGCGCGCAGGAAAGCGATGTCCGGGGGCACGGCGACGTCCGGTGGATCGATGAGGCGGGCGACATAGCTGTGCTGCGGAGCCTGTACGAAGGCGTCGAGTTCGAGCCGGCCGAGACTGAGGAACACTCGTCGCGGCGTCGTTCCCAAAGTGGAAGCCGCGGCATCGGCGGACAGCACGATCTGCCATTTGTCGCCGGGTTGTTGCCGCCATGCGGCGCGCACGATCGACACCAGCGGCACGCCGGTCGCGCTGCAGGCGGCGACGGCATTGGCGGAAATTTGATCGGAATAGGGATGCGTGGCGTCGATGACGGCCTCGGTCGCATTGTCGCGCAACCAGCGCGCCAGACCCTCGGCGCCGCCGAAGCCACCGCTGCGGGTTTTGAGCGGCTGCGGCCTGGGCGCGGTGGTGTGGCCGGCCAAGGACAGGGTCGCCTCGAAACGCGCGTCATCGGCCAGCAGGCGTGCCAGCGCCGAGGCTTCCGTGGTGCCGCCCAGAATCAATATGCGCATGCGTGAGGCCGCAACCTGCCCGGTGACGCGCTGGCTGTCCATCATCGGCATCGGCGAGGACGGTGTTGCCGGCCTGTCGCCGGTGGCGCAGCGCTTGATCGCCGGCGCCGAACTCGTGGTCGGCGGCAAGCGGCATCTCGCATTTGCCGAAAGCCTGATCCGGGGCCGTGCGCTATCCTGGCCTAGCCCGATCCAGGACGTCTTGCCGGAGATCGTGAAGCATCGTGGCAAACCCGTCGTCGTGTTGGCGAGTGGCGACCCGTTTCATTACGGCGTCGGCGATATGCTGCTGAAGGCGGTAAGTGCCGAGGAGACGGTGTGTCTGCCGCAACCTTCGGCCTTCAGTCTCGCGGCGGCGCGGTTGGGCTGGTCGCTGCAGGAGGTGTCGGTCGTCAGCTTGCATGGCCGAGCCTTCGAGACGGTCGTGCGTTATCTGCAGCCCGGTGCGCGTATCCTGGCGCTGGCTTGGGACGGCACGACGGCGGGCAAGCTCGCCAGCCTGCTGGTCGAGCGCGGCCTGGGGCAGTCGAAAATCACGCTTCTGGAAAACATGGCCGGACTGCGAGAATGTCAACGCGTCACCACGGCGGCGACATTCGATCTCGTAGATATCGCACCCCTTAACACTATCGCGGTTGAGATCATATCTGCACTCGACGCGACGGTGCTGCCGCTCGCGCCCGGCCTCGACGATGCGCTGTTCGAGAACGACGGCCAGCTCACCAAGCGCGACATCCGCGCGGTGACGATCTCTGCGCTAGCGCCACGGCAGGGTGAGCTTCTTTGGGATGTCGGGCTGGGGGCAGGCTCCATCGCCATCGAATGGCTGCTGTGCCATCCCTCACTTAGGGCCATCGGCTTCGAAGCGCAGGCCGATCGCGCCGCGCGGGCAGCGCGCAATGCCGCGGCTCTCGGTACACCCGATCTGCGCATCGTGCAGGGCGAGGCGCCAGAGGCCTTTGCGGGTCAGCCGCAGCCTGATGTCGTCTTCATCGGTGGTGGGCTGTCCAATGCAGGCGTCTTCGACGCTGCATGGTCGGCGCTGAGGCCGGGCGGCCGGATGATCGCCAATGCCGTGACACTTGAGTCGGAGAACAGACTGACGGAGTGCTTCCAGAAGCTTGGCGGCGAGCTTGTTCGCCTGCAGGTCTCGAAAGCCGATGCCGTGGGTACGGCTTTCGCCTGGCGTTCGGCGATGCCGATCACTCAATGGCGCGGGAGCAAGCCATGATCGTGGCGGGCATTGGCTGCCGGCGCGGCACTTCGGCCGACGAAATCCAGCGCGTCGTGCTGCTGGCATTGGGCATGTTCGATCTGGCGCCCGAGCGGCTCGACGCCATTGCCACGGAGTCGCACAAGGCCGTCGAGCCGGCATTTCTGGAAGCGGCACAGCGTCTCTCGGTGAAGCTGGTGGCTTGCACCATCGCCGATCTCGACCGCGTGGCGGGGCAGGTGCTGACGCCGTCGCTGATGGTGTTGGAGACCAAGGGCGTGCCGTCGATTGCCGAAGCTTCTGCGCTGGTTGTCGCCGGCGTCAATGGGAAATTGCTGGGCACGCGTGTCGCTACGGCGGCGGCGACCTGCGCCATCGCCATCGGAGAAGGGCGATGACGGTTCATTTCATCGGCGCCGGACCGGGCGCGCCCGACCTCATCACCGTGCGCGGCCGCGATATCATCGCGCGCTCGCCTGTCTGCCTCTATGCCGGTTCGCTGGTGCCCAAGGCGCTGCTCGACCATTGCCCGGCCGGCGCGCGCATCGTCGATACCGCGCCGCTGTCGCTCGACGAGATCGTGGCCGAATGCCAGCGGGCGACCGACGAAGGCCAGGACGTGGCGCGCCTGCATTCCGGCGACCTGTCGATCTGGAGTGCGCTGGGCGAGCAGTTACGCCGCCTCGATGCCGCGAACATTCCCTACACGATCACGCCGGGCGTGCCGGCCTTTGCCGCTGCCGCCGCCGCGCTGGGGCAGGAGTTGACGCTGCCGGAATTGGCACAGACCGTCGTGCTGACGCGCACTTCGGGCCGGGCCTCGTCGATGCCGCCGGCAGAAAAGCTCGAAGCCTTCGCGGCGACGGGCGCGACGCTGGCCATTCATCTGTCGATCCATGTCCTCGACAAGGTCGTTGAGACGCTGACACCGCATTACGGCGCGGATTGCCCGGTCGCCGTGGTCTATCGCGCGAGCTGGCCCGACGAGCACGTGATCCGCGCTACGCTCAAAACCATCGCCGTAGAGGTCGCCAAGACTCCGATCGAGCGCACGGCGTTGATCCTCGTCGGCAAGGTGCTGGGCGCCAGCAGCTTTCGTGAAAGCGCACTCTACAGCGTCGACTATCAGCGCCGCTTCCGGGGAAGGGGTGAATGATCGATTTTCCCGACTTCCCGCTGGGCGAGGTCTGGCTGACCGGCGCCGGGCCGGGCGATCCGATGCTGCTGACGGTGCTGGCGCTGCACGCCCTGTCGACCGCCGACGATGTGGTGCACGACGCGCTGGTCGATCCGCGCGTGCTCAAGCTGGCGCACCCTGGCGCCGAGATGATCTCGGCCGGCAAGCGCGGTGGCCGACCTTCGCCGCATCAGCGCGACATCAACGAAATCCTGATCGAGCGTGCGAAAATGGGCCGGCGTGTCCTGCGGCTGAAAGGCGGCGATCCCTTTGTCTTCGGCCGGGGGTGGGAGGAAGCGCATGCGCTCACCCTGGCCGGCGTCCGCTTCCGCATCATTCCCGGTATCACCTCGGGCCTGGCGGCGACGGCACTCGCCGGCATTCCCGCGACCTCGCGCGACACCAACCACGCGGTGATCCTGGCGGCGGGCCATCGCGCCGAGGATGGCGGCTCCGATCACGACTGGGAAGCGCTGGCGCGCCTGGGCCAGCCCATCATCCTCTACATGCCGATGACCCAGCTCGACGGCATCGTGGCGGCGCTGCAGCGCGGCGGCATGGCGGCCGATATGCCCGCCGCCATCATCCAGGGCGCCAGCACCGACGAGCAGCGCGTGGTCGAGAGTTCGCTCGCCGCCCTGGTCGCCGATGCCAAGGAGCATGGCATTCGCTCTCCCGCCATCGTGGTGATTGGCTCGATTGCCGGCCTGCGCCAGGGATTGCTGCCGGCCATGGTCGGGTGGCGATGAACGGCCTGATCGTGGCCGCGCCACGCTCGGGTGCCGGCAAGACCACGATTTCGCTCGGCCTGATGCGTGCGCTGACGCGGCGTGGCTTGAGCGTGCAGCCCTTCAAGTGTGGGCCTGACTATATCGACTCGGCCTTCCATGGTGTCGCCGCGGGCCGCCTGAGCTTCAATCTCGATACCTGGGCCATGGCGACCGGCACGCTGGCCAATCTGGTGAGTGTGCATCCCGCCGATATCGCCATAGCCGAAGGCGTCATGGGACTGTTCGATGGCGTTGCCGCGCCCGGCCAGACGGCGCGCGGCGCGACGGCGGATCTCGCGGCGCTGCTGGGCTGGCCAATCGTCCTTGTGCTCGATGTGTCGGGCCAGACCGAGACGGCTGCGGCGGTCGCTCTGGGCTGTGCGCGCTATCGGGCGGACGTGGAGATCGCCGGCGTCATCCTGAACAATGTCGCCAGTCCGCGTCACCTTGCGCTGATCGCGCCGGCTTTCGACAGGATCGGCATTCGCATTTTTGGCATCGTCAGCCGCGATGCGCGGCTTTCTCTGCCGGAACGACACCTCGGCCTGGTGCAAGCCGGTGAGACGGCAGATATCGAAAGCCGGCTGAATGTCCTGGCCAATGCGATCGAACAGGGCGTCGATCTCGACGCGATCCGTGCCGCAGCGCGTCCTGCCAAATTGGCAGCTGGGGCCGCGCCCGGCATCCGCCCGCCGGGACAGCGCATCGCGCTGGCGCAGGATCGCGCCTTCTCCTTCATGTATCCGCATCTGCTGGAAAGCTGGCGTACGGCGGGCGCGGAGATCGTGCCGTTCTCGCCGCTCGCCAACGAGGCGCCCGATGTGGCTGCCGATAGCGTCTGGCTGCCGGGTGGCTATCCCGAGCTGCACGCCGGCACGCTGGTGGCGGCGGATCGCTTTCACGCAGGCCTCCGCGCCTTTGCCGGACAGGTCCACGGCGAGTGCGGCGGCTATATGGTGCTGGGCCAGGGCATCGAGGATGCCGAGGGCGCACGGCATGCCATGACCGGACTGCTGCGGCTCGAAACGTCTTTCGCCAGGCCTCGCCTGCATCTCGGCTATCGCCGCGCGCGTCTGCGGGTCGATTGTCCGCTGGGCGCGGCGGGTGCGGAAATCTTCGGTCATGAGTTTCACTACGCCAGCACGCTCGCGGCCGACGATGAGGCGCTCGTCGACTGCTGCGATGCCACGGGTGCAGCGATGACGGAGGGCGGTGGCCGGCAGGGCCGGGTGAGCGGCAGCTTCTTTCACGCCATCGATACAGCCGCATGAAATTCGACGCTGCCTTTCGCGTGCGCTTCGAAGAACTTGTCCGGTGGCGGCGCGATGTGCGGCGCTTTCGCAGCGATCCGGTGTCGCGCGAACAGATCGATCGCCTGATCGCGCTTGCCGCACATGCGCCGTCGGTCGGCTTTAGCCAGCCTTGGCGCTTCGTGCATGTCGTCTCGCCGGCGCTCCAAGCGGCCGTCGAGGCAAGCTTTGTCGATGCCAATGCGCAGGCACTGAAGGGTTATGCCAGCAAGCGGCAGACAGCCTATGCGCAGCTCAAGCTCGCCGGACTGAAGGAAGCGCCGGTTCATCTCGCGGTCTTCGCCGACAAAGCGACGGAGACAGGTCTCGGCCTTGGCCGCCAGACCATGCCCGAGACTTTGCGCTACTCGGTCGTTGCGGCGATCCAGACGCTGTGGCTGGCCGCACGCGCCGAGGGATTGGGCGTCGGCTGGATCTCCATCCTCGATCCTGTCGTTGTCACGCGCGCACTCGATGTGCCGGCGTCATGGACGCTGGTTGCCTATCTCTGCATCGGCTGGCCGGCTGAAGAGCATCTCGATCCCGAGCTTGAACGGCATCAATGGGAAGGGCGCACGAACCCTGAAGACATAATCTTTACGCGCTGAGCACGCAGATCCTCACGGAAGCGTGTGCCATCCACCGGGATAAAGCTTTCGTAGGACTCCGTGAGAACACTGAACACCTCACGGAGAAAACAATGCTCAAGCGCCATACTTTCATTGCGGCTCTCGCCGCCGTTTCATTCACTTCCGTCATGCCTGCTTTCGCAGAGAACCCGATGGTTGGCGGCGCGCCGATGCTCGAGACCAAGAACATCGTCGAGAACGCCATGAATTCGAAGGATCACACCACACTGGTCGCCGCGGTCAAGGCAGCCGGCCTTGCTGAAACCCTGCAGGGCAAGGGTCCCTTCACCGTTTTCGCGCCGACGAATGCGGCTTTCGCCAAGCTGCCGGCCGGCACGGTCGACACGCTGCTCAAGCCCGAGAACAAGGACAAGCTCGCCAAGATCCTGACCTGCCATGTGGTCGGCGCCAATGCGCTGTCGCCGGCGATTGCCGGCATGATCAAAGACGACAAAGGCGCACATCCGGTCAAGACGCTGGGCGGCTGCATGCTCACCGCCAAGATGATGGGCGACAAGATCACGCTGACCGATGAGAACGGTTCGGTCGCCACCGTGACCATCGCCGACGTCAAGCAGTCGAACGGCGTTATCCACGTCATCGACACGGTCATGCTGCCGAAGATGTAAGCAGCACGGCTCGAGAAGGCGGTGGAGCTTCCCCCCGAGGCTCCGCCGCTTTTTTGCGTGCTGCTCAGTGCAGCGGAAGCGACAGCGGCGAGATCTCGTCTCCCGGGCGATTGGCGTAGTCGAATTTCACCGAGTCCCTGATCATGCGCGCCTGCGCCTCGGCCAGGCGCTCCATGGCGGCGGCCGGATCGAGATGAACAGGTGTGCTTTGCTCGAGCACGATTTCGCCATCGACCAGCACTGTGCGCACGGCACGGTCGGCGGCATGGAAGACAAAGGAGCGCAGCGGGTCGCGCGCCGGCTGCATCAGCGGATGGTTGAGATCGACCAGAACGATGTCCGCGGCCTTGCCCGATGCCAGCGAGCCGATGTCGTCGCGGCCCAGCGCCGCCGCACCGCCCAGCGTCGCGGCCTCGAAGGCGCCGCCGGTGTCGAGGCTGCGGATGTCCTCGCTCATCAAACGGCCGGCGACGATGGCTAGCCGCATCTCCTCGATCAGGTTATGCGGCGCGCAGTCTGTGCCGAGGCCGACAGTGATGCCGCGCGCGCGGTAGCGGCCGATATGGTCCATGGCCAGGCCATAGCGCGCGAAGGGCTGCGGGCAATGCGCCACGGCGGTGCCGCTGTCGGCGATCAGGTCGAGGTCCTTGCGCGTATGCCAGTTAATCTGCGGATGGTCGTCGAGCAGGATGCAATGCGCCAGGATGGTGTCTTTCCCGAGGAGGCCCTGCGCATGCGCCCACTGGATCGGCGTCATGTTGTGACGGCGGATCATCTCGCGCACCTCGACCACCGATTGGCCGATATGGGTTGAAAAGCCCCGGCCCGATTCGTCGGCGTGCTTGCGGGCCGAGGCGAAGAGTTCGGGTGTCACCGTGTCGATCTGGGCTGGAAATACCAGCGCGTCCAGGCGGCCCGAGTTGTGCGCCTCGGCATCGGCCATGACTTTCTTGGCGTTCTCGAAGGCCGCCAATCCGCCGGCCTCGTCCCATTTCCAGGTCACGGTTTGCGGTGCGCTCATGCCCCAGCGGGCCGAAGCGAAGGTCGGCGCCGCAAAGAAACGCATGCCGCTCAGGGCCATGGTTTCCAACCATCCGTCGAAGGGCACGGTGACGTCGCAGGCCGTGGTCGTGCCGGCGCGCAGCATCTCGGAATAGGACATGACCGCCGCCGCCTGGCGGCCGTCGTCGCCCAGTCGAAAGGCCTGCAGGCGTTCCATCAACCCGGTCATCTGCTGCTCGGGCACGCCATGATCCTCGCGCACGCCGCGATAGCCGGGCTCGGTCGTGGGATGGCTATGGATATTGACCAGGCCGGGCAGGGCGAGCAGGCCGCGGCCATTGATGCTGGGTTCGTTGGCTTGCAGGGGCCGGGCGCCGGCCGGCGTGATTTCGGTGACGCGGCCGTCAGCCAGATGGAGGTCGACCTCGCGGCGGTAGACGTGGCGGCGGGCAGTGCCGTCCTGGACGACGGCCCAGGACAGGTTTCGGATGGAACTCGGCTTGACGGTCATACGCAGTCCTCCCCGGAACCGTTCTTGCATGAATCCTCCCGACATCGCTAGGGTGTCACAGGGGGTCTAAACAAATGAGCACAAATCTGGGAATTCGGGCTGCCGCGGCAGCACTCGCGTTGACGCTTTCAAGCCTCGCAGCGGCGGTGTCGGCGCAGACACTCAAGGTCGTGATGCATTCGGACGTGAAGATTCTCGATCCGATCTGGACCACGGCCTATATCGTGCGCAACCACGGCTACATGGTCTACGACACGCTCTTTGCCGTGGACGACAAGCTCGCGGTCAAGCCGCAGATGGTCGACACCTGGACGGTGAGCGACGACAAGTTGCTCTACACCTTCACTTTGCGCGAGGGGTTGAAGTTCCACGATGGCCAGCCGGTGACGGCGGAGGACTGCACGACCTCGATCAAACGCTGGGCAGCGCGCGATGCGATGGGCCAGAAGCTCATGGAATTCGTCAAGGAGATGAAGGCCGTCGATGCCAAGACCTTCACCCTGGCGCTGAAGGAGCCCTACGGCCTTGTCGTCGATTCGCTGGGCAAGCCCAGTTCGCTGGTGCCCTTCATCATGCCGAAGAAGGTGGCCGAGACGCCACCCAATGTGCAGATCTCCGACTTCACCGGCTCCGGGCCTTTCGTCTTCCGCCGCGATCTGTGGCGCGCCGGCGAGACGCTGATCTACGACAAGTTCAAGGACTACAAGCCGCGCGCCGAGCCGGCCTCCGGTCTGTCAGGCGGCAAGGTCGTCTATGTCGACCGCGTCGAATGGATGGCGATCTCCGACGTGCAGACCTCGGCCAATGCCCTGCTGGCGGGTGAAATCGACATGATCGAGCAGCCCTCGATCGAACTGCTGCCGCTGCTGGAGAAGGACAAGAACATCCAGATCGTCGACTTCAATCCGTTGGGCTCGCAATACGCTTTCCGTTTCAACGTGCTGCACAAGCCCTGGGACAATGCGAAGATCCGCCAGGCTGCGCTCTATGCCCTCAATCAGAAGGACTTCCTGCTCGCAGGTATCGGCGATGCGAAATACTTCAAGGAGTGCAAGGCGCTCTTCATCTGCGGCACACCGAATGCCACCGACAAGGGCTTCGAGGACAAGCTCACCTCCAACTTCGCCAAGTCGAAGGAGCTGCTGAAGGAAGCGGGCTACGACGGCACGCCGGTCGTGCTGCTCTTCGCCACCGACACCAATACCGGCCGGTTGACGCCGATCGTGAAGTCGCTGCTCGAGCGCGGCGGCTTCGCGGTCGATATGCAGGCGATGGACTGGCAGACCGTGCTGTCGCGGCGCGCCCGCAAGGAGGCGCCGGCGGCCGGCGGCTGGAACGGCTTCATGACCTCCTGGGTCTCGGCCGACCTGCTCGATCCCATCATGTCGTCTTTCGTCGGTGCGGGCTGCGACAAGGCCGCCATCGGCTGGCCCTGTGATGCCAAGCTGGAGGAATTGCGCGACGCCTATGCACGCACGACCGATCCCGCCAGGCGCAAGCAGCTTTCGGAGGATATCCAGGTCAGGGTGTCGGAATATCCGACTTACGCCCATCTCGGGCAGTACAATCTGCCGAGTGCACGGCGCACCACCGTCACCGGCAATCTCGAGGCGCCGGCGCCGGTCTTCTGGAACGTCAGGAAGAAATAGATCCACGAGCAAAAGCGATCTGCAGCGCCGGCCTCACACGGCGCTGCCGGCTTAGGAGAACGATCATAACGACAGAGCGCAAACTGGGTGGCAGCGATATCGGCGTGTTTCCCATCGGACTGGGCTGCATGTCCTTCTCCGGCGCCTACGGCAAAAGCGACGATTCGGAGGCGATCCGCGTCATCCATCACGCGCTCGATGCGGGCGTCACAATGCTCGATAGCTCCGACATGTACGGCTGGGGCCATAACGAGACGCTGCTCGGCAAGGCGCTGGCCGGGCCGCGTCGCAAGGGCGTCGTGCTGGCCACCAAGTTCGGCCAGACGCAGAAGCCCGGCGGCGCCAATGGCGTCGATGGCCGGCCGGAATATGTGAAGGCCGCCTGCGAGGCCAGCCTGAAGCGGCTGGGCGTCGAGGTCATCGATCTCTACTACCAGCACCGGGTCGATCCGACGGTCGCCATCGAGGAAACCGTCGGCGCCATGGCCGATCTCGTGAAGGCCGGCAAAGTGCGGGCGCTGGGCCTCAGCGAAGCCAAGCCCGAAACCATCGCGCGGGCGCACAAGGTTCATCCCCTCGCCGCGGTGCAGAGCGAATACTCACTGCTCTATCGCGTCGATGCCGAGGAGACGCTGGCCACGACACGCCAGCTCGGCATTTCCTATGTCGCCTATTCGCCGCTCGGCCGCAGCTTGCTGACCGGCGGCGTGCGCGCGCCTTCGGACATTCCCGAGGGCGACGGCCGCGGCCGCCATCCGCGCTTTGCCGTCGACAATCTCGCGAAGAACCTGTCGCTTGTCGGCAAGATCGAGGCGATGGCCAAGGCGAAAGGCTGCACGCCGGGACAGGTGGCGCTCGCCTGGCTGCTGGCGCAGGGACCGGACGTCGTGCCGATCCCCGGCACCAAGCAGGCCGGCCGCGTCGACCAGAACCTGGCGGCGCTCGACGTTGTCCTGACAAAAGACGAGGCAGCGCAGCTTTCCTCGTCCATCCCGCCTGGTGCCGCCGCCGGCGCGCGCTACGCCGAGGCGCAGCTCAAGGCGGTCTATTTGTAGGCCGGCAAACCTGCCTATACTTGCGGCCAAGAAAAGGCCGGGAGGACGGCAGGACATGTGGGTACGCAACGCTTGGTACGTTGCCGCCTGGTCGCACGAGCTGGAGGCTGGCAAGGTGCTGGCCCGCACCATCGTCGACCAGCCGCTGGCGCTCTATCGCAAGGGCGACGGCCAAGTCGTGGTCTTCGAGGACCGCTGCTGCCACCGCTTCGCACCGCTGTCGATGGGCCGCGTCGAGAACGACGATCTGCGCTGCATGTATCACGGCCTCAAGTTCGCACCTGACGGCCGCTGCATCGAGATTCCCGGCCAGGCACTGATCCCGCAAAGCGCCTGCGTGCACCGGTATCCCACCGTTACCAGCGGCAGCTGGATCTGGGTCTGGATGGGCGAGGCTGCCCAGGCCGATCCCGCCACCATCCCGTCCTCCACTGCGCTCGACGATCCGGCCTTCATCATGAAGGCGGGCCAACTCGACTATGCCGCCGACTACCTGCTGATCGACGACAACCTGCTCGATCTCTCGCATCTCTCCTTCGCGCATGAAAAGACGCTGGGCCTCGACATGCCGCAATGGGCCGACGAGCGGCCACGCATCGTGCCGCTGGAGCGCGGGCTTCGCGTGCAGCGCTGGCTGCGCAGTCACCCGTCGCGCAGCTTCATGAAGCGGCTCGGCGAACATCTCGACCTCTGGAATAGCTACGACTTCCTGTTCCCAGGCGTCTTCCTGCTGCGCACGGCCTTCTATCCCGTCGGCACCGCCGAGCGCTTCAAGGGTGGCCCGCCCGAGGAGCCGCCGCTCTTCCTGCGCGTCGACGACCAGGCGGTGACGCCGATGGGGCCGCGGGCGTCGCGCTATTTCTATGCCGCCGGCGCGCGCAGCCGCGACATCGATCCCGACCGCGTGGCCAAGCTCTATGGCGTCACCGAAGCGGCTTTCCACGAGGACAAGAGCCTGATCGAAGCGCAGCAGAAGCTGATCGATCTCGAACCGTCGCGGCGCATGCTGCCGACCAGCCTCGATGCCGGACCGACGCAATTCCGGCGCATCGTGCAGCGACTGCTCGAGAGCGAGGCGCAGGCGGCCTAATCGAGTTCCTCGGTCGAAGCGATCGGTGCATAGCTCTCTTCGTCGCAGCCGAGCAGCCTGACGAAGATCCGGTCGGTCAGGCGGGCGACATCGTCGGCCTCCATGCCCTCGATGCCGACGATCGCATAGACATTGGCCTGCCAGTCGACAACCTCGAGCTCGAGCGACAGTCCGTCGAGGACGCCGGCTTCCTCGAGGCGCGACAGCGGATCGTCGGCGAAGAGATAGGGCGCGATGTTGAGCGAGTCGGACGTAATCTGGATGATGACGTCCTCACCCCCGGCCGTGCCTGCTTCGATGGTGCAGCAGAGGCTCGTTTCCTCGTTCTCCTCGTCGAATATCTCGCCAATCGCCTCTTCGATCGTCTTTGCCTGCTGCAGCCCCATCTCCGCCTCCTTGCTCCCTCGGAGTGTAAAATACGCCATGCCCTGTCGACCAGCGGCTCGGGCCGCCCAAACGGGCGTTTGCATCGCCGCCCAGTCCGCTATCATTGCCGGACCGAGGGAGGAAGAAACATGAAAACATTACAACGCCGCGACCTCGTTTTCGCGGGCGGTGCCGCCATGGCGCTGGCAGGATTCGCTGCTTCAGCCCAGACCCAGGCATTTCCGTCCAAGCAGATTCGCTGGGTGATTCCCTTCGCTCCCGGCGGCAATTACGACGTGACCTCGCGCATCGTCGCCGAGCCGATGGGGCGCCAGCTCGGCCAAAGCGTGCTGATCGACAACAGGCCAGGCGCCGGCGGCGTTGTCGGCCTCGATGCCGCGGTCGCGGCGCCGGCCGATGGCTACACCATCGTCATGGCGAGCTTCACCGTGGGCTATGTGGCGCCGATCTTCGCCGGCAAGAAGGAGATGTTGTCGGGGCTGGCGCCGGTCAGCATCCTCACCACCGTGCCCACCCTGGTGGTGACGCGGGCCGACAGCCGCTTTGCCGACGCACGCGCCTTTCTTGATGAAGCCAACGCCAAACCTGGAACGGTCAGCATCGGCCATTCCGGCAACGGCACGACCAACCATGTCGCCATCCTGCGCCTGCAGCTGAACGAGAACATCAAGCTCAACATCATCCCCTATCGTGGCTCCGGCCCGGGCATCGCCGACCTCCTGGCGGGCAATCTCGACTGCTTCGCCGATCAGCTCACCAGCTCGCTGCCGCATATCCAGTCCGGCAAGCTCCGGCCGCTTATGAACTTCGGCCTCGAGCGCATTCCCGAGCTGCCCAATGTGCCGGCCCTGGGCGATCTCGGCCTGAAGCCGTTCGAAGGCAACACGACCGCGGGCGTGTTCGCACATATCGATACGCCCAAGGCGATCGTCGCCCGGCTCAACGAGGGCGTCGTTGCGGGGCTCAAGGACGAAGTGGCGAACAAGCGGCTGCGCGACCTCGGTGCCGTCGTGCGGCCCTCGACACCCGAGGCTTTCACGGCGGCGTTGAAGTCCGACGAAGCCAACGTGTCGGAGTTGCTGAAACTGGGCCTGCTGAAGCCGGAGTAGTCTTCAGGCCGCTTTCGCTTCAGCCGCTTTGCTCTTGAGTGTTTCCGCCAGTGCGCGCAGGCGACGGATCGTGTCGCGTTCTTCGGCGACATAGCGACCCATCAAGGCACCGGTCTGCGGGTCGATGGAGTGGTCGTCGAAGAAGGTGCCGAACTGATCCGGGCGCGGCTCGCCGTAGCCCAGGAACAGGATGCGATCGAGGTCGCTCTTCGCGGGATCGGAGAGAAAGGCGAGTTTCTGGTCGGCGATCGGATCGGGTTTTTCGATCAACGAGTATCCCAACTCGATAAGACGCTTCTCGAAGGCGAGGCCATGCTCGGCTTCGCGGTTGGCGACGATCTGGACGACCGACCGCACTTCTGCGTCCTTGGTGAGGCCGAGCCACGACTTGAAATAGATGCCGGCGCGCGTCTCGCCGTTGCTGATGGCATTGAGCAGGCCGAGATAGCTTGGCTTCGTCGTCATCAGGCCACTTCCTTCATCACTGCCCAGAGGTCTGATTTGCGTTCGAAGCCGATGCCAGGCGCGTCGGGCAGGGCGACCCGGCCGTCGACCACGGGGCAGTCGTCGGCGAAGCCACCGAAGGGGGCGAAGACCTGCGGATAGGATTCGTTGCCGCCGCATTGCAGGCCGACGGCGATGTTGAGCGCGAACTGGTGGCCGCCATGGGGCACGCAGCGGCGCGGCGACCAGCCATTGGCCTTCAGCATCTCCAGCGTGCGCAGGTATTCGACGAGACCGTAGCTGAGTGCCGGATCGTACTGCAGGATGTCGCGGTCGGGGCGCAGGCCGCCGTGGCGGATCAGGTTGCGGGCATCCTGCATCGAGAAGAGATTCTCGCCGGTGGCCAGCGGCTGGGCGTATTCGGTCGCGAGGGCCGCATGCGCCAGGTAGTCGAGCGGATCGAGCGGCTCCTCGTACCAGCGCAGGCCATAGCCCTGGATCGCCTTGCCGAATGCGATGGCCGTCGTGAGATCGAACTTGCCGTTGACGTCGACGGCCAGGCGCTCGCCGGCGCCGACGATCTTCAGCACGGCTTCGATACGCTTGAGGTCGTCGGCCAGCGGTACGCCGCCCACCTTCATCTTCACGCAGGAATAGCCGAGACCGATGTAGTGCTTCATCTCGTCCTGAAGCGCCTCGATGTCCTTGCCGGGATAGTAGTAGCCACCGGCGGCATATACCCAGGCCTTGTCGTCGTACTGGCCGCCGTTGTGGCGGTCCGAGAGCAGCTTCCACAGCGGCACGCGCTTGGCCTTGGCGACGGCGTCCCAGATCGCCATGTCGAGCACGCCGACGGCGACCGAGCGCTCGCCATGGCCGCCGGGCTTTTCGTTGGCCATCATGGCGGCCCAGCATTTGGCGGGATCGAGCAGGTCTTCCGGATCGAGCAGCGACTCGGGCTTGGCGTTCTGCAGGCGGGCGATGAAGCGTTCGTTCAGCAGGCCATGCTGGGCATAGCGCCCGTTGGAGTTGAAGCCGTAGCCCACCACCGGCTTGCCACCAACCTGGAGGTCGGTGACGACGGCCACGACCGAGGCGGTCATCTGGCTGAAGTCGATATAGGCGTTGGCGATCTTCGAGCGGATGGGCGAGACGATGTCGCGGACGGCGACGATGCGCATGGCAACTCCTCAGGCAGCGGCGGCGGCAGCCGTCCGTTTACCCTGCCTCGCGAGCAGCCACCAGCCAATCGCGGCATTGGCGACATTCCAGGCGATGCCGTTCAGGAAGGCTGCCTGGTAGGAGCCGGTCATGTCGAACAGCACGCCGCCGATCCAGCCGCCCAGCGCCATGCCGATAATGGTCGAGGACATGGCGATGCCGACACGCATGCCGGCTTCCTTGGGCGGGAAATACTCGCGCACGATGATGGCATAGGACGGCACGAGGCCGCCCTGGAACAGGCCGAACAGCGCCGAGACCACGTAGAGCGAGGTAAGCGAGTCGGACACGGTGTAGAACACCAATGCCACGGTCTGCAGCACCGAGCCCAGCAGCATGGTGACCACGCCGCCCACCTTGTCGGCGATCCAGCCCGAGGAAACGCGGCTGATGATGCCGAAGCCGAACATCAGCGACAGCATCGCCGCTCCCGGCGCCACGCCGTAACCGAGATCGGTGCAATAGGCGACGATATGGACCTGCGGCATCGACATGGCGACGCAGCAGGTAATTCCGGCCACGGCGAGCAGCCCCTGTAGCGCGTTGGGCGACATGCCGACGGAACGCATCGGCGTCGGCGCCACGGCGCCACCGCCAGCCTCGGCGTGGAACGGCGGCGGCCTGCGGAGGCAGAGTGCGAGCGGCACCATGGCGATCAGCGCCAGCGCCGCCGTGACCAGGCAGGTGTCGCGCCAGCCGTAATGGCGAATGGCGACCTCGATCAGCGGCGGCCAGATCGTGCCGGCGAGGTAGTTGCCCGACGCGGCGATGGCGACGGCGACACCCCGGCGCTTCTCGAACCAGTGCGAAATGTCGGCGACCAGCGGTGCGAAAGTGGCGGCGCAGCCGAAGCCGAGCAACACCTGGCCCGCGGCATAGAGGCCGAGCGAGGGGGCGAGCGCCGTGGCGACAAACCCCGCCGCCATCAGCACGGCGCTCAGGATGGCGGTCACGACGATGCCCTTGAGATCGACCAACCGGCCCATCAGCACGCCGCCGGCGCAGAAGCCCAGCATGTTCATGGTGTAGGCAAAGGAGATGTCGGCGCGCGAAACGCCCAGATCCTTCTGCACGATCGGCAGCATGACCACGAGCGACCACATGCCGACGCCGCCGGCCACGCTCAAGGCGACGCTGGCGCCCAGCCGTGCCCAGGCATATTGCGAGTCGATTCCGCCCGCTTGTTGCATTTCTCTCCCCAAATCGCGGCGACGCTATCACTTGGCGTGCCCTGTCGCGATGTCTATCGTCTTCGGGAAGCATTCGAAAAAATTGGGTCGTCCATACATGGCAAACGAAAAGTTCGACTTGGTGATCGTGGGCGCGGGTTTCGCCGGCATGTACATGCTGCATCGCACGCGGCAGCTCGGGCTCACGGCGCGCGTCTACGAGACCGGCGATGGCGTCGGCGGCACCTGGTACTGGAACCGCTATCCCGGCGCGCGCTGCGACGTCGAGAGCATGCAGTACTCGTATCAGTTCGACGAGGCGCTGCAGCAGGAATGGGAATGGAGCGAGCGTTACTCGCCGCAGCCCGAGATCCTGAAATACGCCAACCATGTCGCCGACCGCCTCGAACTGCGCCGCGACATCCAGTTCGAAACCCGCGTCACCTCGGCGGTCTACGACGAGGCCAAGGGCACCTGGGCGGTCGAGACCGACAAGGACGACAAGGTGACGGCCAATTTCGTCGTCATGGCGACCGGCTGCCTCTCGGCGCCGAACAAGCCCGCCTTCAAGGGCGCCGAGTTGTTCAAGGGCGAGACCTATCACACCGGCCTGTGGCCGCATGAGCCCGTGGACTTCACCGGCAAGCGCGTCGCGGTGATCGGCACCGGCTCCTCGGCCATCCAGTCGATCCCGGTGATCGCGGCACAGACGAGCCAGCTCACGGTGTTCCAGCGCACGGCCAATTACACCGTGCCGGCGCATAACCAGCCGCTAGATCCCGCGTATCGCCAGCGCATAAAGGCCGACTACAAGGGCCTGCGGGCCCGGGCGATCAAGAACCCGCCCAATATCGACTTCGTCTTCAATCCGGTGTCCGCGCTCGCGGTTGGCGAGGACGAGCGCCGCCGCCAGTTCGAGCAGCGCTGGGCGGAAGGCGGCATTCCCTTCATGGGCGCCTTCAACGACCTGCTGTTCAACGACGATTCCAACAAAGCCGCCGCCGACTTCGTGCGCGACAAGATCCGCGCCACGGTGACCGACCCCAAGGTCGCCGATCTGCTGTCGCCGACCAATATCATCGGCTGCAAGCGTCTATGCGTCGATACCGACTACTTCGCCACCTTCAACCAGCCGCATGTCGAGCTGGTCGATATCTCGAATAACGCGGTCGAGGTCACGGCCAAGGGCGTGAAGGCTGGCGGCAAGGAATACGAAGTCGACGCCATCGTCTTTGCCATCGGATTCGATGCCATGACCGGCGCGCTGCTGCGCGTCGATATCAAGGGCAAGGGCGGCGTGTCGCTGAAGGACAAGTGGGCGGAAGGTCCGCGCGCCTATCTCGGCCTGTCGATCGCGGGCTTTCCCAATCTCTTCACCATCACCGGGCCAGGCAGCCCGTCGGTGCTGACCAACATGCTGCCGTCCATCGAGCAGCACGTCGATTTCATCGCCGACGCCATCGTCTGGATGCGCAAGAACGGCAAGACGCGGCTCGAGGCCGATGCCACGGCGCAGGAGAAGTGGGTCGAGCATGTCGGCGAAGTCGCCGGCTACACGCTGCGCTCGACCTGCAGCTCGTGGTATCTCGGCGCCAACGTGCCCGGCAAGCCGCGCGTCTTCATGCCCTATA
>JBBRFD010000083.1:0-19047 GCA_038224985.1 Reyranellales bacterium | reverse complement strand
GTCCGCCGCGATGCCGGTCATGTGCGCAGCCTGCGGGCGAGCAGCAGGATGAAGAACGGGCCGCCGGCCACCGCGGTCACCAGGCCGAGCGGAATCTCGGCGGGGGGCAGGGCAGAGCGGGCGATGGCGTCGGCCAAGGTGACGACGATGGCGCCGACCAGCGCCGAGGCCGGCATGAGCGGCTTGTGCAGCGGCCCGACGAAACGGCGCGCGATGTGAGGTGCCGCCAATCCGACGAAGGCCACGAGGCCACCGAAGGCCACGGCAGCGGCGACCACCAGCGAGCCGACGAGTACGGCCAGGGCCACGAAGCGGTTGACGTTGAGACCAAAGGCCGTCGCCATGGTCTCGCCGAGGCCCAGCACATCGAGGCGGCCGGCGAGCAGCAGTGTGAGGCCAAGGCAACCGGCGGAGATCAGCGCCAACAGGCCCAGCATCGGCCAGCTCGGCGTCTGCACGCCGCCCAGCACCCAGCTCAGCACGATCTGCAGGCTGACGGTTTCGTCCGACAGCGCCAGCATCAGGAAGGAGCGCAGCGCGCCCAGGATGGCGGCGACGGCGACACCGGCCAGCAGCATGCCCGCCGCATCGACGGCACCGGAGACGCGCGAGATGCCGATGACGAAGACCGTGGCGCCCCAGGCGCCGGCGAAGGCCAGCAGCGGCAGCATGATCGACTGCGGCGCCGCCATCGGCACCAGCAGCGCCACCGTCGCGCCCAGCGCCGCGCCACCGGCGGAGCCCAGCAGGTAAGGCTCGGCAAGCGGATTGCGGAAGACGCCCTGGAAGACAGTGCCGCCCATGCCCAGCAGCGCGCCGACGAAGCCGGCGGCCAGCACGCGCGGGATGCGCCACTCGAAGAGCAGCCGGCTGCGCAACGCCTGGTCGCCGCCAACGGCGCGCATCAGGTCGCCGGGCGAGGCCCATTCATGGCCGGCGCAGGCGGCGACCACGAGGGCGGCTGCGAGAATTGCGCAAAGTCCCAGCCAAACTTTCATTTCACCACCGGATGAAACAGCGCGGCGAGGTTTTCGATGCCGTCGATGGTGCGCGGGCCGGGGATCAGGAGTTGGGTGCGGCTGACGGCATGGGCGCGCGCCTCGCGGACGGCGCGCATGTCTTTCCAGCCGGGGCGGGCGATCAGCTCGCGCATGTCCTTTTCCGAACCGGCGAAGAGCAGCATGTCGGGATCGGCATCGAAGATGGCCTCGGGCGAGACCTGGGCGATGGCGCCGCCGGCCAGGGCGAAGCGGCCGCCGGCGCGGACGATGGCGTCTCCCGTATAGGTGTTGGGCCGTGCCACCAGCAGCAAGCCGTTGCCGAGGCGTCCCGTCACCATGATGGTGCTGGGAGGACGCAGGCCCGCCACGCGCGCGGTCACCTGGGCGAGGCGGGCCTCGAACGTGCCGGCGACCTCCTCGCCCCTGTCCGGCACGCCGCCGATGCGGCCGAGCAGTCGGATATTGGCCAGGATCTCGGCAACGTCGCGCTGCAGCAGCACGAGCAGCGGAATGCCCAAGCGGTCCATCGGATCGATGAGCTGGTTGGCGGCCTGACGCGAGGGCGTGACGATCACCAGGTCGGGCTGTTGGGCGACCACGGCATCGACCGAGAAGCCGAGACGCCCGCCGACCAGCGGCTTGCCCAGCACCTCGGGTGGAAAGCGCGTGTAGGTCTCGATGCCGACGATGCGGTCGGTGAGGCCGAGCGCGGCCACCATCTCCACATTGGAGGCGAAGATGGCGACGATGCGCTGCGGTGGCGCCGGCAGTGTCACCGAGCGGCCGAAGGCGTCGCGCACCGTCACCGGCTCCGATGCGGACGGACCGGTCAGGCCCAGCGCACAGCAGGCGGCGACGATGGCGTAACGCAGTCTCGTCATCAGAACCGGACTTGCACGCCCAAGACGAACTCGCGGCCCGGCATGGAGTTGCCGCAGGTGCCATTCTGGTTGATGCGATTGGCACCACAGGGATCCTGATCGAGGGCGATGAAGACCGGGTGCTGATTGACGTCGAGGATGTTGTTCACCGCGGCAAAGATCTTCACGCCCTTGCGTACCTCGACCTCGCCCCGCGAATTGAAGACCCAGAACGCGTCCTTGCGATAGACGGTGGTGTTGCGGATCTGGCCGGGGAAGAAGGCGGGCGAAAGGCTCTCTTCGGTGTTGTACCATATCGGGCCGCGCAGGATGCCCAGCAGCTGGACGCTCCACGGGATTTCGCTGCCGGCCTGGCCGAAGCGCGTGCCGAGCGAGGCCGCGTACTCGTTCATGCGCGTCACGCGATCGCTCTGGGCCGCCGGCAGCGCGCCATAGTCGGTCATCTTGAAATTGTAGTAGCCGTTGGCGAAGACGCTCCAGCGCCAGGTGTCTGGCGTCGAGAGGCTGAGCGTGCGGATCACGTCGGCCTCGGCTTGCATCTCGAGACCCTGCACCACGATCTCCGCCGGGTTGTTGCGGTACTGCGACACCGTGGCGCTCGTCGCCACGGTGGTGATGCGGTTGGCGATGACGTTCTGGAACAGCGCGAGATCGAGGCGCGTCGACTTCGAGGTCAGCGTCGTGCCGACTTCGAGCTGGCGGCTGGTCTCCGGCCCGAGCGAGGGATTGCCGAAGATCGAGGCGCCGATCGGCACGACGGTGAAATTGGCGCCGAGCTCGGTCGCCGTCGGCGCGCGGAAACCAGTCGAGGCGCCGGCGCGGAAGCCCAGCCAGTCGGTGGCCTTGACCGTGGCGCCGGCCGACCAGGTGGTGGCCTGGTAGTTGGTGCTGGTGGGAATGAGCGTCGGCGCGAAGGGCGTGGCCGTCAGCATGGTCGTGCCCATGGTCTGGCGGATGCCGCCGCGCACCGTCAGCACGTCGTCGAAGAAGCTCTGCGAATCCTCGGCATAAAAGGCGAAGACGTTTTCCGTCTGGTTGTTGTCCTGCGGCGAGGTCGGGCCGATCAAGTTGCCGCCACGACGCTCACGCTCGGAGCTGATCCAGCTGCGCTCCCAGTCGAAGCCCATCAGCAGGTCGTTGCCGCCGAAAAGTTTGTAGCGCGGCTGGAAGCGCGTGCCGACGATATCGAGCTGGCGGCGGTTGTGATCGACCACGGTGCGGCTGGCCACGGCATTGAGGGCGCTGAGCGGCGAGGGATTGTTGAGATCGTCGACGTCCTGGACGTAGTAGCCCTGGAAGAAGAAGCCGCCGCGCCCGTCGGCCGTCTTGGCGTTGAAGCTGGCATCGACCGAACGGTTGTAGCGTGTGTCGAAGGCGAAGATATTGCCTGCCGACCCGCGGAAGCCCGCGTCGTAGATGCCGTCGGAGCGCACCGTCACATCGACGCGGCTGTTCTCGTCGATCTGGTAGCCGAGAGCGGCCATGCCGCCGGCCCGCGTCCAGGCGGTGTTCACTTCACCGGCGCCACCGCCCGCCTGGTAGTTGTCGCGCTTGCCGCCGGTCAGGCCGACGTAATAGTCGAAGGCGCCGATCGTACCGCCGCTCTGCGCCTTGCCCTGCAGCAGGCCCCATGAGCCGCCACTGGCCTCGAGCATCGTGCCGGGGGCGGTGCGGCCGGTCTTGAGGATGATATTGACCACGCCGCCCATGTTCTGGCTGCCGTAGACCACCGAGGCCGGCCCGCGCACGATTTCGATACGCTCGACATCGGCGATCGAGAGCTTGGAGATATTGGCGGTGCCGGCGCGATGGCCGTTGATCAGCACCAGCACCTGGCTGCGGAAGTCGCGGCCCTGGCCTTCGGTGGCGGCACCTCGGATGTTGAGCGAGGTCTGTCCCGCCGTCCATTCGCTCATGAAACCCACGGCATTCTCGGCGAACAACTCAGTGACGGACTTGGCCGAGGAACGCTCGATGGCCTCGGGCTGGATGACCTGCACGGTGCCGGCGATCTTGCTCGCCGGCTCGGGCCGGCCGGTCGCCGTCACCACCGTCGGCGGCATGATGTAACTTTGCTGGGCATGTAGCGGAACACTTGCGGAAAATGCGCAAAATCCGGCCGCCAAACGCAGATACGTATTCATTCTTTGCCCCAAACACAGACAGCGGATTTTCTTGCAATGTCGAGTCGGTACCCGGCCTCCGTGGGCCTCGCCTTGCCGGCAAGGTGGGCAAGCAACTCATCGCGGCGTTTATCGCCGGCGGGCCAACCGAGGCGGTCGGCGAGATAGGCGGCAAGGCGCGGCAGGTCGGCCACGATTCCGGTGAAGGTCCAGTCGACGAAGGCGATCTCCGTCGGACGCGATGCCGGCGCAAGTCCGCGCAGCACGATGTCGATGCCGGGCGTTTCGTCCTCGCCATGCCAGGCCAACGGCAGGCAGCCGGCGAAGCAGAGCCCGCGCGGACCGGCATGCGCCGGCACGATCCAGACGATGCTACGGCGCGTCCAGGCGCGGCATCTGTCGAGGAAAGCCTCGGGCTCCTCGAGGAAGCCCGGCATCGTGGCGGCAAGAACGGTGTCGTGCCCCCCCGTCAAGCGGCCGGCGGGAACGTCGGCTTCCGTCCAGCCCTGCGCGATCACCTCGGGCGGCGGCAGAAGCTTCGCCAGACGCGCGCGCATCGAGGGGCTGGGTTCGATGGCGGTGTACTTGCTGCCGCTCTGGCGCAGCGCATGGCCCAACTGTCCGCCGCCCGCGCCGACATCGAGCAGGTCACCCATCGCCGGCACGAGCCGGCGCACCAGCGGCGCGATCCGCGCCACGTAATCGGACGTGTCGATGGCGCTGGCATAAAGGTCCAGCGGATCGATCTCGGGGAGGACAGACGAAGAAGAGGACACGGGAACCAGCGGCGACCAAACGACCGTCACCGCGAACTGTAGCCAACCGGCGCCGCACCGCTTATGCGGACGGAGTCCGGTCAGTTCCTACACCAGGACACCCCGCCCAATGCGTTCGCGCGTGACTGCTGCTGATGGCAGGTCTCCTGGCTCGCGGGTCCTTGCCTTCTACCGGCCTTCCCAGAAATCCGAGGATCCCCAGTGGCGCTGTTGGTCGAAAGCTCGCCGCTTACAGTTGCGGGGGCAGCCGCGGCACCCTGTACGATGTACAAGGCCCGCGTTCCCTTTTGAATCCCTTGCGGGAACCATCAACCTTCAAATTGGCAGTCGATCTGCAACGCGTCAAGCGACGCCCGGAAAGGCCGCCCTCCTTGTCAGCCGCCGCCGGGAGGATCACCCTTCCAACCCGCCAAGTGGAGGGTATGCATGTCTCTCAAGTCGATGGTCATGGCGTTCGTTTACAGCGGTTGGCTGATCGCGAGCGGGTTCGCGTTCATGATCGTGGCCTATGCGCAGTTCTTTGGCGTGGCCTTCATCGGCGTCTTCATCTGGTTCATCAGCACCTGCATGGACCAGGACCGCGACGGCGCGGTGGGCGCGGGCATCACGCCAGGCTTCCTCGCGCGACAGTTCGAGGCACGGGCGACTATGTCGGCCGGCGAGCGCCAGGCCTTCCGCCTCGAGCAGTCCTCGGAAGCGCGATCGACGCGTTTCTTCAAGTATCTCGGCATGGCCATGACGGCGTTCGGCCTGGCCGGTTTCTGGTTCTTCCAGATCTAGCGACGGGAGACTCTCGGGAGAGACCTGCGGGAATTGCGCAAAGTCGTCATTTCCCGCAATTCGCGCAGGTGTCGGCCGGGTCCTTGATGGCAAGCTCGAAGAAAGATCAAGTCATTAGAGGAGAGAGAGAGATAAACAGATAGAGAATGTTGTTTCCTCTCCTTCTCTCTCTGGACATCCAGCACGCATCCCTGCCTGCGATGGGAGCGTCACCCCGGACACCTGCGGGATTTGCGGAAAATGTACCGGGCCCCTTCCCGCAATTCCCGCAGGTGTCGTAGGCTCCCGTCATGGCCACACGTCGTCTCATTCTTGCCGCGCCCCTGCTCCTTGCCCCTCTGCCACTGGTGGCAAGCCGCGCCTTCGCCCATCCCAACGAAGCGCCCAAGGGCGCCGATGCCGAGCGCATGATCGAGGAGGTGAAGACCTTCCGCGAGAAGCTAGCCAAGGCGATGACGGCCAAGGACTTCGCCACGCTGCGCGCCTGCTATGCCGACAGCTACACGCATACGCATGGCTCGGGGAAAGTCGACAACAAGGATGCCCGGCTGGTTTCGGCAATGGCCGGCGAGCCGATGATCGAGAATGCGCCGTCGAGCGAGCTCACCTTCCGCGTCCATACCGGACCGACAGTGATCGTGGCCGGCCGCAGCCCGATCCTCAACGTCAAGGAACAGAAGCCCTACGACTTCCGCTGGGTCACCGTTTACGTGACGGCGCTGTCGGGCTGGCAACTGGCCGTGAGCCAGGCGACGCGGCTCAGCTAAAAGCGCGGTCGCGCGCCTCGAACAAAGGCGCCAGAATCAAAAAGCCCGCCCTGGAGGGAGCCAAGGCGGGCTTCTGATGGCGAGAGGCTCGGAGCGGGGGCAGGGAGCGGTCTCGCCAGGATGCGCGGACATCACGTCCGGCACAGAGATAATGCCCGGGAGGCCGAAAAGGTTGCCGGGGTTGCCGGCTTTTTTGCCGATGTTGCACCCCACCAACCGCGCCCCTATAAGCTCGCGATTGGAGGGGTGCCAGAGTGGTCGATTGGGACAGTCTCGAAAACTGTTGTGCTCGCAAGGGTACCGTGGGTTCGAATCCCACCTCCTCCGCCACTACCTGAGACTGTCCCCGCCGGCCCCCGCCATAGATCCCCACGGGCGTGCTGTGACGCCCTAAGCTGCTCGATCCGCCGCCGTGGAGAAAAGGGCCAGCTTATTGCCCAGCGGATCGCGCAGATAACCCACGAAGAAATTGCTGCTGTACTGGGCGCGGAAGCCGGGCGCGCCCTCGTCCGTGCTGCCGGCGTCAACGCCGGCACTGTGCAGGACGCGAACCTGGGCCGGTGTCGGCACCCGAAAGGCCATCATGGAGCCGTTGCCGGCCGTGGCTTCCCGCCCGTCGAAAGGCTTTTTGAGATACAGCGCACCGGGACCGTTCGAGCCATCGGCACTGTCGGGGAGCGTGAAGGCCACCCCGTCCGGTTCCTCGGCCTTGCGATAACCAAGCGGCCCGAGCACCGCCGTGTAGAATCGCTCCGAGCGCGCAATATCGTTCGCACCGATCGTCAGATAACCCAGCATCGCCCGCCCCTGTTCCCTGCATCCGGGAGTACCCTTACTTCTGGCGGATCGCTACTATCGTCCCGACCCGAGGCTGTCGAAAGAAGGCCGGAAGCGCCCCAAATAAGGGGTTTTCCGGCGTTGACTTGGGGGCGGCCCTGCGTATATTCCGCCCTCTCTTCGGCGGGTCTTTCGGCCCGTCGCGCTGTTTCGTGCTTGCCGGTATCTAGGGCGTCGAGCCTGCCAAAACCTCCATTACTTGTGTTTGGGGGTGGTGGCAGAGACCGTCCGAGGGACCGGAGGGCCATAGGCCAGGACAAAGAACATGATCGCCGTTATCCGCACCGGTGGAAAGCAGTACACCGTTTCCCCCGACGACACGCTCACCATCGAGCGCCTCGAGGGCGAGGCCGGCTCGAAGATCGAATTCACCGACGTGCTGATGGTCGGCGAGAAGGTCGGCATTCCGACGGTCGCTGGCGCCAAGGTGCTGGCCTCGATCGTCAAGCAGGCACGCGGCCCGCACCTGATCGTCTTCAAGAAGCGCCGCCGCCAGAATTCCCGTCGCAAGAACGGCCATCGTCAGGACCTGACGATCGTCAAGATCGAACAAATCGTCGCCTAACTCACAAGCGACCGGAGCACTACGATGGCACATAAAAAAGCAGGCGGTTCCTCGCGCAACGGTCGCGATTCCGACGGTCGGCGCCTTGGCGTCAAGCGCTTCGGCGGCGAGAAGGTGCTCTCGGGCAACATCATCGTCCGGCAGCGCGGCACCAAGATGAATGCCGGCGAGAATGTCGGCGTCGGCCGCGACCACACTCTCTTCGCAACCGCCCATGGCGTCGTCTCGTTCCGCAAGCGGGCAGGCGGCAAGGTCGAAGTGAACGTGCTCCCGCCGGTGGCTCTCGCCGCCGAGTAGCCGTTCCACCTAACTGAATACGAAGGGGGAGCGGTCCGACCGTTCCCCCTTTTCGTTTTTCTGGACCCAACGACCATGAAGTTTCTCGACCAGGCCAAGATCTACATCCGCTCCGGCAACGGTGGCGCCGGATCGGCGGGCTTTCGCCGCGAGAAGTTCATCGAATATGGCGGCCCCGATGGCGGCGACGGCGGCCGTGGCGGCGATGTCGTTGTCGAATGCGTCGAGGGCCTCAACACCCTGATCGACTATCGCTACGCCCAGCACTTCAAGGGCGAGACCGGCCATCACGGCATGGGCAGCCAGCGCACCGGCGGCGCCGGCAAGGATGTCGTGCTGCGCCTGCCGCGCGGCACGCAGATCTTCGACGAGGACAACGAGACGCTGCTGGTCGATCTCACCGAAGTGGGCCAACGCGTCGTGCTCGCCAAGGGCGGCGACGGCGGCTATGGCAATCTGCATTACAAGAGCTCGACCAACCGCGCGCCGCGCCGCGCCGACAAGGGCTGGCCCGGCTCCGAGCGCTGGGTCTGGCTGCGGCTCAAGCTGATCGCCGATATCGGCCTCGTCGGTCTGCCCAACGCCGGCAAGTCGACCTTCCTCGCCGCGACCTCGAACGCGCGCCCCAAGATCGCCGACTATCCCTTCACCACGCTGCATCCCGGCCTCGGCGTCGTCGGCGTCGGCGGTGGCGCCACCGGACGTGAATTCGTCATGGCCGATATTCCCGGCCTCATCGAGGGCGCGCATGAAGGTGCGGGCCTCGGCACGCGCTTCCTCGGCCATGTCGAGCGCTGCCGCGCGCTGCTGCACCTCGTCGACGGCACGCAGGACGATATCGTCGACGCCTATCGCACGGTGCGCCGCGAGCTCAAGGCCTATGGCGGCAACCTCGTGCGCAAGAAGGAAGTCGTGGCGCTCAACAAAACAGACGCCATGACGCCCGAGGATATCGAGGACAAGCGCGCCAAGCTGGCGAAGGCCTCGCGCAAGGCCGTGCACGTGATCTCCGGCGTTGCCGGCATCGGCGTGCAGCCCCTGCTGCATGAACTTTTGAAGCTGGTCGACAGGCAAACCGGCAAGGACGCCAAGTGAAACCGATGACCAGCTCCAAGCGGCTGGTCGTCAAGATCGGCTCCTCGATTCTCGTCGACGAGAGCAAGGGCGAGATTCGCAAGGACTGGCTCGAAGCCCTGACCGCCGACGTCGCCAAGCTGCACGCCGAGGGCTGCGAGGTCGTCCTCGTCTCTTCCGGCGCCATTCGCCTCGGCCGTACCTATCTCAAGCTGCCCGCCGGTGCGCTGCGTCTCGAGGAAAGCCAGGCCGCCGCCGCCACCGGCCAGATCCAGCTCGCCCACGCCTACCAGGAGGCACTCGCCCGCCACGGCATCACCGTGGCCCAGGTGCTGCTGACCCTCGACGATTCGGAAGAACGCCGCCGCTACCTCAACGCCCGCCAGACCATGGCGACGCTCCTGGGCCTGCGCGCCATTCCCGTGATCAACGAGAACGACACCGTGGCGACCGACGAAATCCGCTTCGGCGACAACGACCGCCTCGGCGCCCGCGTGGCCGAGATGGTCTCGGCCGATACGCTGATCCTGCTGTCGGACATCGACGGCCTCTACACCGGCGATCCGCGCAGCGACAAATCGGCCAGGCACATTCCCGAGGTGCGCGAGATCACGCCCGAGATCGAGAAGATGGCCGGCACGGCTGCTTCCGAACTCTCCAACGGCGGCATGGTGACGAAACTCATGGCCGCCCGCATCGCCATGGGCGCCGGCTGCCGCATGGCCATCGCCGATGGTCGCCCTGTCGGCGCCCTCGGTACCCTGATCGACGGCAGCGCCCGCTGCAGTTGGTTCCTCCCCGAAGGTTCTCCCCTGTCCGCCCGCAAGAAATGGATTGCCGGTTCGCTCAAGGCCGCCGGATCGCTGATTGTCGACGATGGTGCCGTGAAGGCCCTCGCCTCGGGCAAAAGCCTGCTGCCCGCCGGCGTCACCTCGATCGATGGCGAGTTCAAGCGCGGCGATGTCGTCGAGGTGAAGGACCGTGTCGGCCGCACGCTGGCCCGCGGGCTGGTCGCCTATGCCGCCGACGACGCCCGCCGCATCGCCGGCCACAAGAGCGCCGAGATCGAGCAGCTATTGGGTTTCAGGGGCCGTGACGAGATGGTCCATCGCGACGACCTGGTGGTCGAGTGATGGACACCCCCATCGACGCTCAAGCTCTCATGGCCGATCTCGGCAAGCGCGCCAAAGCCGCCGCCTCGGCGCTGCGCAATGCCTCGACCGACGCCAAGAACCGCGCCCTGCTCGAAGCCGCGCGCCTGATCCGCAGCGAGCAGGCCAAGATCCTCACCGCCAATGCGCTCGACATCGCCGCCGCGCAGAAGGCCGGCATGACCTCCGCCCTGCAGGACCGCCTGCTGCTCAACGCCGAGCGCGTCGAGGGCATGGCCAGGGGTCTCGACGAGATCGCCACCCTGCCCGATCCGGTCGGCGCGAAGATGGAAGAGTGGACGCGGCCCAATGGCCTCGTCATCAGCCGCGTGCGTGTCCCCATCGGCGTCATCGGCGTGATCTACGAGGCCCGCCCCAATGTCACCGCCGATGCCGGAGCCCTTTGCCTCAAGTCGGGCAATGTCGTGGTGCTGCGCGGCGGTTCCGATTCTTTCCACTCCTCGACGCTGATCGTCGAGCTGCTGCGCCGCGCGCTCAGCCTCGCCAACCTGCCCGAGGACTGCATCCAGCTCGTGCCCACGACCGACCGCGCCGCCGTGGGCGAGATGCTGAAGGCCATGGACTGGCTCGACCTGATCGTGCCGCGCGGCGGACGCTCGCTGATCGACCGCGTCACCGCCGAGAGCCGCGTGCCCGTGCTGCGCCACTACGAGGGCCTCTGCCACGTCTATGTCGACCGCGACGCCGATGTCGCCATGGCCCGCGACCTGATCGCCAATGCCAAGATGCGCCGCGTCAGCGTCTGCGGCTCGGCCGAGACTTTGCTCGTCGACCGTGCCGCGCTGGCCACGCATCTCAAGCCGATGCTCGACCGGTTGATCGAGCTGGGCTGCGAAGTGCGCGGCGATGCCGAGATCCAGAAGCGCGACGCCCGCGTCGTGCCGGCCACCGAGCAGGACTGGCGCACCGAATACCTCGCCCCGATTCTTTCCGTCGCCACGGTCGACGGTGTCGAGGGCGCGGTGAAGCACATCGCCGCCTATGGCAGCCAGCACACCGACTCCATCGTCACGAACAACGAGGCGACGGCCACGCGCTTCCTGCAGGAAGTCGACAGCGCCATCGTCATGCACAATGCCAGCACGCAATTCGCCGATGGCGGCGAGTTCGGTCTGGGCGCCGAGATCGGCATTTCGACCAACCGCATGCATGCGCGCGGCCCTGTCGGCCTGGTCGAGCTCACCACCTACAAGAACATCGTGCGCGGCAAGGGCACTGTCAGGCCGTGAGCACTGCCCGGCATCCAATGCCCGGCGTGCCCAGCGATACCACGCGGCGCATCGGGCTGTTTGGCGGCTCGTTCAATCCCGCCCATGACGGCCATCGCCATGTCAGCCTCGAGGCGCTGCGCCGTCTTGGCCTCGACGAGGTCTGGTGGCTGGTCTCGCCGCAGAACCCGCTGAAGACCGACGACGGGCTGGAGCCGCTGCCGCTGCGCGTCGCCCGCGCCCGCCAGATCGCCCGCCACCCGCGCATCCGCGTCGATGCACCCGAGCTGCTGACCGGCACGCGCTACACCCTCGACACCGTCGAGGCGCTGCAACGGCTCTATCCCCGGGCCAAGTTCGTCTGGCTGATGGGCGCCGATATCCTACCGCAGCTGGTGCGCTGGAAGGACTGGCGCCGGCTCTTCGCCACCATCCCCATCGCCGCCTTTGCCCGCCCGGGCTGGGGATTTTCCGCACTTTCCGGAACTGCGCCGCGTGCCTTCGCGCGCTATCGTCTCGACGCGGAGCAGGCCCGGCGGCTGCCGGGTTGCGCACCGCCGGCCTGGTGCTTTATCCCCAGCAGGCTAGACAGCCATTCCGCCACCGCCATCCGCGCCACGCGCCCCAAACGACCGACCAGACCGAAAGGAAACACCATTTCCAAATCCCCCGCTCCTGAAGCCCCTGCTTCACAAGCCCCCGCCTCCCAGGTCCGTCCGCTCGCCGACCGCAGCAAGGCCATCGAGGCCGAGCTCGCGCTGGTCCGCCGTTCGCTCGAGGACGACAAGGCCGAGGACATCGTCGTCATCGACCTCAAGGGCAAATCGGCCTTCGCCGAATACATGGTGATCGCCTCGGGCCGTTCGACCCGCCAGGTCGGCGCCATCGCCGATCATCTCGCCGACCGCCTGAAAGAGGCAGGCCACGGCTATATCCCGGTCGAGGGCAAGCAGGTCGGCGACTGGGTGCTGATCGATGGCGGCGATATCGTCGTCCACGTCTTCCGCCCCGAGTCGCGCACCTTCTACGCGCTGGAGAAGATGTGGACGCTGGAAACCAATGCCGTCGAGGCCGCCAAGCCGGTGACCACGCCGCGCCGCCGCGGCGACACCCGCGCCCGTCCGCACCGTCCCGCTGCGCGTCCGGTCGAGTGACGGCTGCTTGAAGCTACTGATCGCTGCCATCGGCCGCGCCGGCCGTGGCCCCGAACACGATCTCTACGAGCACTATGCCGGCCGTATCCGCTGGCCGCTGACGCTGCGCGAACTGGAAGAAAAGAAGAAGCTGCCTGCCGCCCAGCTCATGATCCGCGAGGGCGGACTCCTGCTGGAGGCCGTCCCCAAAGGCGCCGTGATCGTGGCGCTCGACCGCCGCGGCAAGGTTGTCGACAGCGCAGCCTTTGCCAAGCGCCTCGAGGGCTGGCGCGACAGCGGCCGGGCCGATGTGGCCTTCCTGATCGGTGGTGCCGACGGCCATAGCGAAAGCCTGCTGAAACAGGCCGATCTTGGCCTTTCCTTCGGCGCCATGACCTGGCCCCACCAGCTCGCCCGCGCGATGCTCGCCGAACAGATTTACCGCGCCCAACAGCTATTGGCGGGCCACCCCTATCATCGGGCGTGAATTAGGCGTGTGAAATGCGCCCCCAGGCGGCGTTTTTGCCTCTGTTCTGCCGGAAAACCGGGGCTACATTGGCCCATGCGCTTTTCCCTGCTCGCTCCCTTGGCTGCCCTCGTTCTGGGGTTTGTCCTGCCCGTCGCCGCCCAGGCGCCGCCGCCGCCGTCTGCAAAGCCGGCCGGCAAGCCGGTGCGCAACATTCCCTATGTCTCCATCACCGGCGAGGACGGCAAGCAGCGGCACTTCGAGACCAATGCCATTCCGCTGCTGTTCTACCGCGCCTGCTTCGGCTGGCGGATGTTCGTCGGCGGGCCGAACCGGCAAATCTCGCTGGTCGAGGTGCTGACGACCTCGCAGCCGGCCGAGCAGGTGATCGCCGGCCCCGAGACCGAGGTCAGCGCCGACAAGACCAAGGCCACGACGCGCATGCGCGAGTTCGTGCAGGACGGCATCCTGCAGCGCTCGTGGTGCATCATCCCGGGCGATCCGCCGGGCACCTATACCTATGACGTCACGATCGACGGCGAGCCGCGCGGCGAATTCGTGTTCTGCGCCATCGAAGTGCCGGACCAGAATCCCGACACCGATCCGCGCGATCTCAACTGCCCCAACAAGTTCAATTCGGTGCGCCTTGAGACGCCACGGGAGACGCTACGCGCGCCTGGGCCGGGCAAAGCCACCTGATGGCGGGCAAGCCTCCGCGTCCCGCCCTGCTCTGCATCCTCGACGGTTGGGGCTATCGGCCCAATCCACAGGACAACGCCATACTCGACGCCCGCACGCCCAATTTTGACAGCTTGGTCGCCAGCTGCCCGCAGGGCCTGATCGACGCCTCCGAGAGTTTCGTCGGCCTGCCCAAGGGCCAGATGGGCAATTCCGAGGTCGGCCACATGAACATCGGCGCCGGCCGCGTCGCCGTGCCCGAGCTGCCGCGCATCGACACCGCCATCGAGGACGGCTCGCTGGCCAAGAACGAGGTGCTCACCGGTTTCATCGCCGCGCTCAAGAAGAGCGGCGGTACCTGCCATCTCCTGGGCCTCGCCTCGCCCGGCGGCGTGCATGCCCATCAGGATCATCTGATCGCGCTGGCCAACCAGATCGCCGCGGCGGGCGTGCCGGTGGCCATCCATGCCTTCCTCGACGGCCGCGACATGCCGCCCCGCAGCGCGCTGGAATGCCTCGCCCATATCGAAGGCGGTCTCCAAGCCGGCCTGCCGATCCGCTTCGGCACGGTGGGCGGGCGCTTCTATTCGATGGACCGCGACAAGCGCTGGGATCGCGTGACCTTGGCCTATGACGCCATGGTCGACGCCAAAGGCGCATTTTCCGCAAGTCCCAAGGCCTCCGTCGATCAGGCCTATGCCGCCGGTCTTGACGACGAGTTCGTGCTGCCGACCGTGATCGAGGGCTACACGGGCATGAAGGACGGCGACGGCGTGTTGATGTTCAACTACCGCTCCGACCGCGCCCGCGAAATCCTGACGGCGCTGCTCGATCCGATGTTCGATGGCTTCAACCGCACCCGCGTCGTCAAGTTCGCGGCCAATGTCGGTATGGTGGAATACTCGACCGCCCTCAATCCCTTCCTCAAGACGCTGTTTCCACCCGCCGTCATCAAGATGGGCCTGGGCGAGACGATCTCGCGAGCCGGGCTGAAGCAGCTGCGCATCGCCGAGACCGAGAAATACGCGCACGTTACCTTCTTCTTCAACGGTGGCGAGGAGAAGGTCTTCGTCGGCGAGGAACGTATCCTGGTGCCCTCGCCCAAGGTCCAGACCTACGACCTCAAGCCCGAGATGAGCGCACCGGAAGTGACCGACAAGCTGGTCGAGGCCATCGGCTCGGGCAAATTCGACCTGATCGTCGTCAACTACGCCAATACCGACATGGTCGGCCATTCCGGCATTCTCGCAGCCGCCGTGAAAGCCGTCGAAGCGGTCGATATCTGCCTCGGCCGGCTGATGGAGGCCATTGGCAAGGCTGGTGGCGTCATGTTCGTCACCGCCGACCACGGCAATGCCGAGCAGATGTTCGACCCGGTGAGTGGCCAAAAGCATACACAGCACACGCTGAACCGCGTGCCGGCGATCCTGTTCAACGCCCCGGCCAATATACACTCCTTGCAGGACGGCAAGCTGGCCGATGTGGCACCGACCTTGCTCGCCCTGATGGGCGTCCCGCAGCCCGCCGAAATGACCGGCCATTCGCTGCTGGCCGAAGCCGCTCGACCGATGGTTCTGGCGGCGCCGCGTCCCGCTGTCGCGGCTTCCGCGTGATTGTGAACACCCCGGAAGATGCGCCAGCCTTGAGGGCGCCCGGACCGGCCTGTACTGTCTTTTTAACGCCCGACAATCTGTTGTGAAGGCACCTCAAATGACTCTGACGCGTATCGCTTCCACGGCCGCGCTGCTGGCCTTCCTGGCTGCTCCCGCCGCCACATCCGCATGGGCGCAGGACAAGGCCGATCCCAAGGCCATGACCGACAAGAGCGAGCTTTATCAACAGCTCAACCTGTTCGGCGACGTGCTCGAGCGCATCCGTCGCGACTATGTCGAGCCGGCTGACGAGAAGCTGCTGATCGAGAACGCCATCAACGGCATGCTGTCCTCGCTCGATCCGCATTCGAGCTACATGAACCCCAAGACCTACAAGGACATGCAGGTCCAGACCCGGGGCGAGTTCGGCGGCCTCGGCATCGAAGTCACGATGGAAAGCGGCGTCATCAAGGTGGTCTCGCCGATCGACGACACGCCCGCCGCCAAGGCCGGCCTGATGGCCGGCGACCTGATCTTCGCCCTCGATGGCGAGCCGGTCCAAGGCCTCACCCTGCAGGAAGCCGTCGAGAAGATGCGCGGCAAGCCCGGTGCTCCGATCAAGATTTCGGTGCGCCGCGCCGCCAAGGATCCTTTCGACGTCACGCTTACCCGCGAAGTCATCAAGGTGCGCTCGACGCGCTTCCGCATGGAGGGCGATGTCGGCTACATCCGCGTCACCTCCTTCACCGAGCAGAGCACCTCGGGCGTCATCGACGCCGTCGAGAAGCTCAAGAAGGAAGCCGGTACCAAGCTCAAGGGCTTCGTGCTCGATCTGCGCAACAACCCGGGCGGCTTGCTCGACCAGGCGATCGCCATGTCCGACGCCTTCATGGAAAAGGGCGAGATTGTCTCGGTCAAGGCGCGCAAGAGCGAGGACATCCAGCGCTGGAACGCCAAGCCGGGCGACGTCACCGGTGGCCTGCCGCTGGTCGTGCTGGTCAATGGCGGCTCGGCCTCGGCCTCGGAGATCGTGGCTGGCGCCCTGCAGGATCACCGCCGCGCCATCATCCTGGGCACCCGCTCGTTCGGCAAAGGCTCGGTGCAGACCATCATGCAGGTGAGCGGTGGCGGCGCCATCCGACTGACCACGGCGCTCTACTTCACGCCTTCGGGCCGCTCGATCCAGAAGGAAGGCATCAAACCCGACATCGAGGTCGAACAGGCCAAGATCGAGACCGTCCAGCCGCGCACCAGCTTCCGCGAGGAAAACCTGCGCCGCTCGATCACCAATCCCAACGACAAGCCGGCGACGCCGCCGGCTCCTCCGGCTGCCGCCGCACCGGAGAAGAAGGACGACAAGGGCGCGGCCGTTCCCGGTGCTCCTCCGGCGCCGGCCGGCGGGACCGATCCGGACGAGCCGCCCAAGGAAGCCGTGGCCGACTATCAGCTGCTGCGCGCGGTCGACCTGATTCGCGGCATCTCGCTCTACAACGCGCGGGCAAACTAGGGGGCCATGACGGCGAACTCCGATCCCTACGAGGAGTATCGCCACCGCCTCCCGGCTTTGCGTGAGGAGCGCCGGTCGGGCGGCCTCATGGTCGCCTACGGCATCACCCTGGCGCTGGTCATCGGCTCGGCAGCGCTCGCCTTCGGTTTCATGGGCAGCGACGAGCGCGGCGCCACCGCGCGGGTAGCACCGACCAACCTGCCGACACCCACCACGCCATTGCCCACCCGGGCAACGGGCGCGCTGCAACTACCGCCGCCGCCGCCGGCAACGCAGCTGGCCTCGGTGACACCTGCCGCCGCGACGGGGGGCGGTCTGAAACTTCCGCCGCGCCCGCAGCCCGCGACGGTACCGCCCCCGGCCGCTGCAGTTCCCGCAATTCCGGCACCTGAAACACCGGCGACCGCACCGGCGACCATACAGCCCTCGAGCGTCGCCCTGCCGCCACGGCCGGTGGCACCGGTTCAGACGGCACCGGTTCAGACGGCACCGGTGCAGACGGCCTCGACGCAGTCCGTGCCCATGCCCATCAAGTCGCCCAGCTCGCCCGGCCTGGCAACGCCACCGCGGCCTCTTATCCAGGCCCTGCCCGACCCCGTCTCATCGGAACGCCAGGCCGTCATCGCCTGGAAGCCGCTGGCCGCCAACGGCCTGCCGGCGCCGCCGCCGGAGAAGCCCACGCCGCCGCCCAGTTTCCGCGCCCTGCCGCCGGTCGACACCACCGAGATGATCGAGGTGACGGCGGACGGCCTGCGCCTGCCCAAGATCTCCGCCGTCGGCTGGATGCCGTGGATCGCCTATGCCCGGCGCTATGCCCCCGACGGCCCGCCGGCGCGCGTTGGCCTGATGATGATCAACGTTGGCAGCAACGAGCCGATGATGAAGCGCGCCATCGAGCAGCTGCCCGGCGAAGTGAGCCTCGCCTTCCTGCCCGGCACGCCCGACCTCAATCGCTGGCTGCAACGCGCGCGCGATTACGGACACGAAGTCTACCTCATGCTGCCCGTCGAGGATCCGGGCGGTCCGGCCGAGCGCGGCATCAAGCCGATCGAGACCGGCGTCGACGCCGCCGAGAACATCCGCCGCCTGCGCGCCACCATGGCCAAGGCCGAGGGCTATGTCGGCTTTGTCATTCCCTTCCCCGGCCCGGTGTCGCAGTCGGAAGCGACCTTCCGGCCGATAGTCAAGGAAATCTCCGAACGCGGGCTGGGACTGGTCGAGATCAACGCCGCGCAGACCGCGCCCGCCGTCTATCGCCTGACCGTCGAAATGGGCGTGGGTTATGCGCGAAATTCGAGCGTGCTCGACTACAAGGCGACGCGCGCCAACATCGACGAGAATCTCGACCGCATGGTCAAATGGGTGACCGAGACGACGCCCGAGAAGGGCCAAACCCAGCGCCATGCCTTCGGCGTCGTGCAGCCCAATGCCGCCGCCATCGACGCCATCGTCGACTGGGCGCAGCGGCTATCGCATACGCCGGGCGTGGCGCTTCTGCCGATTATCGGCCATTTCGAATGCCGTGAAGCCTGCATGATGCGGGTCAAGCGCCTGCAGTCCCAATTGCGCCAGTAGTTGCGCCGGTAATGGACGCCGCTCCCAAGGGCTACCGGCCGAATGTCGGCCTGATGCTGATCAACCGCGATCGCCTGATCTTCGCCGGCCGCCGGCCGAAATTTCCCGATGCCTGGCAGATGCCCCAGGGCGGCATCGACAAGGGCGAGACGCCCATCGAGGCCGCCTGCCGCGAATTGAAGGAAGAGATCGGCACCAACCGCGCCCTGCTGCTGCGCGAGACGCCCGGCTGGATTTCCTACGACCTGCCGCCCAGCCTCGCGCCGTCCTACTGGAAAGGCCGCTGGACGGGCCAGGCGCAGAAGTGGTTCGCACTGGCCTTCATCGGCCGCGACGCCGACATCGACATCGCCGCCCACGAAGCCGAATTCGACGCCTGGAAATGGGTGACCTCGGCCGAGCTGATCGACAGCATCGTGCCCTTCAAGCACACCGTCTACAAAACCGTCCTGAAGGACTTCGCCGACCTTGTGGTCTAGAGTCTTTCCGAGGGAAATAGAATCGGAAGGGATTCCCAAGCTGGGCGAGATGTGATTCAAACTGCTGGCTGGGCGGAGGCCAGCAGGGATGCGCGCCTATTCTCTGGACTTGCGGGAACGCGTTGTAGCGGCGGTT
>JBBRFD010000082.1:0-19196 GCA_038224985.1 Reyranellales bacterium | reverse complement strand
ATCCCCCGCCAGCGCTACGAGGCGCCGCCGGGCGGCCGGCTGGAGACTGATCGATATTCCTGTTCGCATGCCGCAGACTCGCATGCACGCTCCGACTTGGGAATCCTCGGCAGGACTCAAATGTTAGGCGGAGACCACTAGGGCGGTACCATCCGGCCGACGCTCGGCGGCACGTTCGCCCCCGACGACGGCCCCAGCTCGGTCTATATCGATGCCAAGCTATATCGATGCAAAGTGAGAATGGAATGGGGCGCGGTTGTCTCGGGTGCAAGATTTCACGCGAATCGCCCAATCGTCGTGCGGGCGCTTTAGCGTTAACTCTAGGCGTGAGATGGTTGTAGCGCAGATCACGGTGGCGAACTTTACACTCCTAAGTCGCGCCTGCTGTCGTCGGCGAGAACACGCCTACGCCGAGTACCAGACCCACGTGTCGTCCACGAGGATATCGTCGGCCGTATACCAATAGCAATGCTCATCGACGCCATCGTCGAAATTATAGTCGAAACAGTACCCGTAATATACGTCGGCCTGGGCGATCTGGAAGTCTCCATTCGACGCCAGCCTGACACGATCAAGGTCGGCCATCTTCTTGTTCGACTTCACCTTTCGCACCGACAGACCGTCGGCACTCATGTTAACCACCTTCTTGTTCCTGACCTCGGCAAACACAGTGTGTTTCCCGTGTTTTCCAATCTGATGCTTGCCGTCCTTGTTGTGATTGTTCCCGTCGGCTTGGAGCACATTATGTCCATTGTGATGATTCGAATTCTTCGCAATGGCGCCCGCGCCAATGGCGCATGACGCGGAAACCGCGAGGATCAAGAAAATTCGGTTCCACATGAATAAAACTCCCACCAGAATTAACGACCACACTCGATGGGGCCAGCGATTCAACGTGCCGAATGGTACATATGTTCCAACGGCCACCAAATGACCCTTGGTGACTTTTTCTACATCGGGACGCCCGGCTGCGGCAAAGCCATCATCGGGGGCTTGCCGAGCGTGGCGGCCATGCCTCCATTGTCGGTATTGGAAGCGCGGAGGCTAACTCCCCGCGCGACGCGTCGCTCCTCACGTTGCCCACCTGGTCCAAGCCGTCTAGTTGCGCGGCGCCTGCTGCGGTATCGGAATATTGAACTGTGGCAGATTCGGTATCTGAATGGTGAGGCCACGCCGCCGGCTGAGATCGGCCCGTGCCTGCGCCACCTCAGGAGAACCAGGAGCCGCCCGATCGGCCAAAGCGAGCTGGCGGTCGGCCTCGGCGAAGTCGCTGCGCTCCGCGGCCTGCCGCGCCAGTTGAATGTGCGCGCGCGCTTCGTTAACCCTTGCCTGCTGGCGGTCCGCCGAACGCAGCTGCGCCAACCGGTTGGTCCGCGCACGATACTCGTCGTCCGGAGAAAAGCGCTGGGCATAGTCGGCGAGCAGGCGCTCGGCCTCCGAGAGGTGATCGGTAGCCAACGCCTGGTCGATCGCGGCGTAGTACTGCGCCCGTTCGCGATAGCGCTGGCCGCGCTCGGTGCGCAACGACGCGATCTCGGTACGCGCCTGCGCGGTCTCGGCAAAGCCGGGAGCTTGCTTCTCGGCATCCTGAAGCATTTCCTCGGCATGGGTGAAGTCGCCGGTCTGGGCAAAGCGCCGCGCCTCGGCAATCAATCGACGGGCCTCGGAATAGTGCAGCCGCGCGTCGCGGTCGGCGCGGCCCTTGGCGAGCTTCTGCTGGAGCGGCGGCCACGCCGCGTGACCGGCGTAGCGCCGCATCGCATCGACCAGCAGGCGGTCGGCCGTGGCGAAATCGCCGGATGTGATGGCCCGATCAATAGCGGCAGAGAGGTTGTTTCGGTCGGCGTCCAACGTGGTCGACTGCGGCGCGGGCGCCGGTGCCGGCAGAGGCGCTGGCTGCGCGACGGCGACAGCCGGGAAGTCGGACAGAAAGAGCTTGGTCTTCTCGCAGGCAAGCTGGTCGCTGACACCTTCCTCGGGCTGGGCGCATGAGAGCACGGCACCTGACTTGTCGCGCACCCACGCCTTAATGCGGCGGTCGCTGGGGCCGCTTCCCATGGGGGCGAGGTAGAGTTCAGCGTCGCGTGTTACCGGCAGTTCGGAACAGTCGTTCTCAGTGCACCACAGGATCTGGGCCCGGCCATTCCTGGCCTCGAGCCGACGCAGGAGCGCGGTGCGGGTCAACACGCGGTCACCTTGCTTAACCTGGAACGTGCCGAGGGAACTGGTGTCGCCAAAGCTCGAATCGAGCTTGCGGCAGCGCTCCTCTGTGCAAGACATCGCGACTTCCTTGCCCTTCTCGAAATTGGCCTGCTTGTAGGAGAGGAAATAGCGCGCGCCAGCGATGCCCAGTGGCTCAATGGCGGCCAGCGCCAGGTCCTTGTCGGCGACGCCATCGATTTTGATGGGCTTGCAGAAGGAGTCGCCCCGGCAGATCCACGGCGTGCCATTCAGGCGGAAGACGTGCTTTATATCGGACGAGTCGAAGAGGAGAGCAGAATAGCTGTCCGGCGGATAGCTCTGCGCCTGGGTCGATGCACCCTGCCCGATTGCGGCCGCAAGAAAAGCGGCGACCAGCAGTGCCTGTCGGAATGCCATCGGCTTACTTCTTCTCGACATTGGCAAAACTTCGTCCATTGCATACCCCCTGCGCATGAGTGCCGATAAAACGTAAAATGCAGTGGGAGGTTCCGCGTGGTGCGGGCATCGAAGGCAAGGATTTGTCGGGGTTGTCGGGAACGGCGAGCATTGTCGCGATGTTGGAGAGCAGCTTGTCGAGGAACCACCCGCAGCGCTTTCGATCCCTGTCGTGTTACGATTCATTATGAAACGTGTGGAGCGGCGAGACGCGTTCGACTTGTGACCAATCTCTGGCTCAAAAGCGGCCTTAAACGTTGGACGACAAAGACGATAAAACCTTTGTAAATCAACACGCTACGCTTCTCATATGTGTGCCTCAAAGTCAGGTTTCTCACGGAAATGTTGGTTCGATTCTGACCGGGGCACTCGCGGGCACCACGACACGGACGACACAAATCCTCGCCGGTCACGACGCGGCCACGACATCGTAGGGTCGTACGGGAGTCTCGTGCGGAGGGAGCCATGGCATCCAGCGGGCCGGTACTTAAGTTTCTTGGTGGTCTTCTCGGGTTCGTGGCCCTGGCGAGCCCCGTCGTCGCCGGTGTGCCCGTCGGCGGCTGGGAGCTGGAGAAGGACGTTGACACTCCCACCTACGCCCTCTCCGAGCCGCACAGCACCGATCTCAACATCGACATGATCGTGCTGTCGTGTGAGCAAGGTCCGCAACGGCGCGGCCTGCAACTCAGTATCCACCTTTTAGGCTCAGGACCTCTGGCGCCGCTTGCGACCGGCAAGCTGAAGGACGATCCGCGGCTCGAGCTCATCATCGACGGTAAGAATCACGCTGTCTGGCTGCTGTTTGCCGGCAATTTCATCGTCGTGGCCGATTCGGCCGATGGTGCAGTGCCCTTGCTCTCGGACAGGCTGGTCAATGCGCTCCGGCATGGCCGGCAGCTGGAGTTGCGCTTCGACTTTCTCCAAGAGCAAGCTGGTCAAGCGCCGGGGTTCGACGGCAGGGCGATGTTCGAGCTGCAGGCCGGGCGCGGCGGCTCGGCGGTCGCTACGGTGAAGCGCTGCGCGGACGATAACGGTCTGCATCTGGCCGAGACGTCGCGCCGCCGCTGATTTCTCCGCTCTGTTAGCCGACTTGCCATTTCCAGCTGATCGGCATTTCCCCATCTGGATCGGCCTCGCGTTGTGGCGCACTCTTGAACTTCGTTGGAAGGCCCGTTCGCAACAACAGCGAATTGCCTTTCGCGACAGGAAGGGGGAAGGCGATGCAGTCCACGACACCGGCGACCGCGATCAGCTCGCATCTGGCCGTGCGACCAGAGTGGCTCGAACGGCGTCGAGAGGCCGCTCTTGAACCGGAACTGCCGATCGTCGACCCGCACCATCACCTGATCGATCGGCCGGAGAGCGGGCGGTACCTGCTGCCCGACCTCCTCGCCGATACCGCCAGCGGCCATAACATCGTTGCAACCGTGTATCTCGAATGGCTCTCGATGTACCGGGCCACCGGCCCGGCGGAAATGCAGCCCCTCGGCGAAGTCGAGTTCGCGAATGGCGTCGCTGCGATGAGCGCCAGCGGCAATTACGGCAAGCCCCGTGTCTGTGCCGGCATCGTCGGACACGCCGACCTCATGCTCGGCGCGCGCGTGGCCGAGGTCCTGGAGGCGATGATCGCGTCAGGGGGCGGCCGGTTTCGCGGCATTCGCTTCATCGCGTCGAGCGATCCGGATCAGGCCCAGTGGGGCGCCACGGCCGTCCGGCCGCAGGGCTTGCTGCTCGATAAGCGCGTGCGCGCAGGTTTCGCCCAACTGGCGCCGCTCGGCCTCACTTTCGACGCCTGGGTTTACCACCCCCAACTCGGCGACCTTGTCGATTTGGCACGGGCCTATCCGGCGACGCCGATCGTCCTCAACCATGTCGGCGGTCCGATCGGGCTTGGCCGCTACAAGGACAAACGCGACTTGGTCTTTGCCGACTGGAGCGCTCGAATCCGCGAGCTGGCGGCGTGCCCGAACGTGCAGGTGAAGCTCGGCGGTCTTGGCATGCGCATGTTCGGTTTCAACCTGCACGACGGCGAGCTGCCTCCGGGTTCGGAGCAGTTGGCGACGCTTTGGCGGCCCTATATCGAAACCTGCATCGCGGCATTCGGTCCGGCCCGGTCGATGTTTGAAAGCAACTTCCCCGTCGACAAGGGCTCCTACGGCTATGGCGTGTTCTGGAACGCCTGCAAGCGATTGGCGCACGGGGCAAGCGCTAGCGAAAAGGCCGATCTGTTTCACGGGGTGGCATCGAGATTCTACCGTCTCGGTATCTAGTGGCCGCCGCGTAGCGCGCGCGCATCACGATAGTCCCGCTTGCCTCTAATCTATTGATCAGGCTAAGTATTTTTGTGCCCGATCGGTGGCACCATCGTGAAAGCGGGCCGCGGCAAGGACTGCTTCAACCTCGCTATTGGGATCGCCTGATGAAACCTAGAACCGTCCTCATCGACCGCCATCCAGGCCGTTCCACCCAGTCGATAGGGCTGGCGCGCGCCATCGGCACCGATCCAGACCTGATCCACGAGCCGTCGGTCGGTGTCGTCGGGACCAAGGGCGACAGCCAGTGCTATCTCGGCGTCATGACCAAGGTTGAGGCGATCAACGCCCGGCTCAAGAGCCGCATCGGCCAGGGTCAGGGCCAGCTCAAGCTGCGCCTGGTCCAGCCCGAGTACACGATCGCCACCTCCGATGGCATCCGCAACGGCACGCGCGAGATGCGCTACTCGCTGATCGGCCGCGAGGTGACGAACGACGCGCTGTGCGAGCATCTCAGCGCCACCGGCCTCGCCGGCACGATCGCAGTCGTCGCCTGCGACAAGCCGCCGGTCGGCACGCTGGCCGCCCTTCTCGAACACAACCGGCCCTCGATCATTATGTCGGACGGCCCGATCCATCCCGGCAAGGATCCGAATACCGGCGAGGCCCTCGACATCGTGAGCGCCTACCAGGTTGCCGGCAATCCCGACGCCGCCTTCCGCCACCACATCGCCAGCCATGCCTGCCCCGGCATCGGCAGCTGCGGAGGCATGTTCACCTACAACACCATGCAGACCTTCATCGGCGTGGTCGGCATGCAGCCCCTGCACATGGTGGCGCCGCCATCCGACGATCCGCGCCGCGTCAACGAGTTCGCCGGCGAGCTGGTCGACCTCCTGGCGAACCTGATGGAGAAGGACCTGAAGCCGCGCGACATCGTCGTGCGCGATTCGCTGCGCAACGCCGTGATCGTGGCGATGGCGATCGGCGGCTCGACCAACGTCACGCTGCACGCGCCCGAGATCGCGCGCGCCGCGGGCTTCGGCGATTTCTGGAAGGAGATCATGACGCCGGAGGAATTCAACTACCTCGCGCAGCACGTCATCCCGGTGCTTACCGACGCGCGGCCCTACGGCAAGTATTCGATGGTCGACATCGATAACGTCGGCGGCGTGCAGGTGATCGTGCGCGAGCTGCTCGAGGCGGGGCTGCTCAACGGCGAGGTGCTGACCTGCACCGGCGAGACGCTCAGCGCCCAGGTGCAGCGCCTAGCCCCAAAGCGAGCCGACGGCCGCGTCGTCTCTTCCGGCGAGAAGCCCTACAAGCCGACCGGCGGCCTGCGCGTGCTCGGCGGCAACCTGTCGCCGGATTTCTCGGCGATCCTGAAGCTCGCAGGCGTCGAGGGCGGGCTGGAGAATAACCTGTTCCGCGGCAAGGCGCGCGTCTTCGAGGGCGAGCAGTCCCTGCTCGACGCGCTCGGCCGCACGCCCGAGCGCTTCCAGAACAACGACATGGTCATCGTGCGCTACGAAGGGCCGAGCGGCGCTCCGGGCATGCCCGAGATGCTCGATCCGACGTCGCGCATCACGACGCTCTGCCGCGAGCGCAACATCGTCGTCGCGCTGATGACCGACGCGCGCTTCTCGGGTGGATCGGTCGGCCTGGTCATCGGCCATGTCGGCCCGGAAGCGGCACTCGGCGGTCCGATTGCCCTGATCGAGGAGGGCGACGAGATTGTTGCCGATCTCAACACCGACGAGCTCAACTGCACAGCGCTCGCCGATGCTGCCACCTACGCCAGGCGCAAGGCCGCCTGGGACACGATCGTCGCGAGCAATGGCGGCATCCACCCGAATTGCGGCGTGGCGGACACGCGCCTCTTGCACCGCGCGAGGCTCAGCGCCGTGCCGGCCACGCGCGGCGGTGGCTTGCACCCGAACCGGGAAGTCTGGGTGCGCGAACCGCGCCAAGCCACTCGGTCGGGCTTCGTCTTGCGCAACAAGCACAGACCCCAGGCGAATAAGACGTTCTGAGACACTCGTTCCTCAGGACCCGCGTATCCGGGCCGGATCGAAAGGCCGCAATCGTCCGGGAGCGAAGGGTGCGAGGTCGACGTGGCGCGTCGTGCCGTCGAGGATGAGCTCGCTCATTGCTTCGCCGGTCGCCGGCGCGTTGAGCATGCCCCAGACGCTGTGGCCGGTCGCCACATAGGCACCGTCCACGCCGGGCACCGGGCCGATCAGTGGCAGGCCATCCTCGGTGACCGGCCGATAGCACGCCTGCCGCGCCCGGATCGGGCTTGCGGCCAGGACCGGCGAGAGGCGCCGGCACATTGTCTCGAGCCGCGCATGGGCGCCCTCGTCAGGCGCGACGTCGGCGGGATCGAGGGGCAGCGTCGCTCGAGATCGCGCAGACCCAGGTGGTGCCATCGGCGCGGGCAAATAGCTCAGGTGTCAGGACTTCGCCGCTTGCCTCCTGGTATTCGAGGAACAGCGCCTCGGCGGGCAGGGCCTCGCCCGTCTCGAACACGAGGCTGTGGCCCTTGTAACCGAACACTGCGGGAAAGCGGCAGCCAGCGCGCTGCCAAGATCGACCACGGTCCCATGGCGATGACCACGGCGTCGCCTTCGATGACTTCGCCGCTGTCCAGTACCACACCGCGCACAGCTCCGTCCGGCCGCCGTTCCAGCGCTGCGACCGCGCCGTGCCGCAGCTCGGCGCCTTGCGTCTCGGCGGCGTGCATCAACCCCTGGGTGAAGGCGTAAGGCTCGACCAATGCCGTCGTCTGCGGTGAGCCGAGGCGACCCTTGATTTCAACCGCGGCGGACAGCCACGGCCGCTGGCCCAGGCCGGATGCGCTGCCGGTCTCACTGGCATGACCGGCAAAGGTTGTGAGGCGCCGGTAGCCCCAAGGATTTTCGAGCACGACTGCCAGTTCGGCGTGCAACTCGAAACTCCGCCGTGCCAAGCGATCGAGCGCGCTGCCGCGACACCAGTCGAGCGCCAGGAAACCTCCGGACTTACCCGAGGCTGCGCCCCCGACGGCATGACGTTCGATCACGATGGGCTTTGCCCCGGCCCGGCTGAGATAATAGGCGATGGCGGCGCCGATGGCGCCCCCGCCGCAGATGACGATGCGTTTGGCGCGGCTCATGCGGGCTTACCGCACGGTGAGCACCAGCTTGCCTTTCAGATGACGCGCCGCGCTGACGCCAAGGGCTTCGGCGGCTCGCGCCAGGCTGTAGGACGTGACATGGGGCGCACGGATGGCGCCGAGCCGCCGCAGTTCGAGGATCCTTTCGAGATGCGGCCGGTCGCGCGGGACGGCCGGGCGCAACGCCGTCACGTCGCTGCGCTCGGGCTTCGGCGCCTGGGCGCCCGAGGCGATGAAGGTTGCGCGTCCACCGGGCTTGAGCACGGAGAACGACCGCGTGGCGACATCGCCGCCGACGGTATCGAACACTGCGTCGCAGTTGCTCACGGCCTTGGTGAAATCGGTGGTGTTGTAGTCGATGACCTCGTCGGCGCCGATTTCGCGCAGGTAGGCGGCGTTGGACGCACTGGCCGTGGTGATGACACGGGCGCCAAGATGCTTGGCAAGCTGGATGGCAAAGCTCGCCACGCCGCCCGCGCCGCCTTGGATCAGGATCGTCTCGCCCGATTTCAGTTTCAGCGAGTCCTCGATCGCGCAGAGGGCGGTGAGACCGGTGAGGGCGAGAGCCGCGGCCTCGACATGCGTCATGCTGGTCGGCTTTTTGGCGACTATGGCGCCGCCGATGGCGATCTTTTCGGCATAGGTGCCATCGCGGCCGCCCTCGAGGACGCCGAACACTTCGTCGCCAATGCGCAGATCCTGCACGCCGGCGCCCAAGGCGCTGACCACGCCGGAGAAATCGCGCCCCAGGATCATGGGGAGTTTGGCCTGGCCCCCGTATTCACCGGCGCAGACCTTCCAGTCTGCAGCGTTGATGCTGGTGGCCACGGTATCGACGACGATCTGACCCGGCCCCGCGGCCGGATCGGGAAGATCGCCGTAGGTCAGGACCTCGGGTCCGCCGAATTTCTCGATGTAAGCAGCTTTCATGGTCTGGAGCCCTGCGATGTTTCGCGGCGGAACGTGGTTTTGCAGCGAGGATGATACCCCCGGCGCTGTCTGACTGCTGGTTATTTTCGAGCCGGAATTTGCGCTGCGGGCGGGGTAGAGTGGTGGCATCCGAGCAACCGCCAATACAAGGATATGAGAAATGAGCAGTTCATCCGAATACACGCCGCCGAAAGTCTGGGTCTGGAACAAGACCGGCACTGGCCGCTTCGCCACCATGAATCGTCCGACCGCGGGAGCGCGGGATGAGAAAGCGCTGCCGGTCGGCAAGCACCCGATGCAGCTCTATTCGTTGGGCACGCCTAACGGCCAGAAGGTCACGATCATGCTCGAGGAACTGCTGGCGCTCGGTCATGCCGGCGCCGAGTACGATGCCTGGCTGATCAAGATCAACGACAACGACCAGTTCGGCAGCGGCTTCGTCGCCGCCAATCCGAATTCGAAAATTCCCGCACTGATGGATCACAGCGGCAAGACGCCCATCCGCATCTTCGAGTCGGGCGCGATCCTGCTCCATCTCGCCGAGAAGTTCGGTGTCTTCCTGCCCAAGGATGTCGCCACGCGCGCCGAATGCCTGTCCTGGCTGTTTTGGCAGATGGGCAGCGCGCCCTATCTCGGTGGCGGCTTCGGTCACTTCTATGCCTATGCGCCGACTAAGATCGAGTATGCCATCGACCGCTTCACCATGGAGACCAAGCGCCAGCTCGACGTGCTCGACCAGCGGCTGGCCCAAACCGCCTATCTGGCCGGCAGCGACTACACCATCGCCGACATGGCGGTATGGCCGTGGTACGGCGGTCTCGCCAAGGGCCTGCTCTATGGTGCCGGCGAGTTCCTGGCGGTGCATGAGTACAAGAACGTCGTGCGCTGGGCCGATGCCATCGGCGCGCGTCCGGCCGTGAAGCGCGGCCGCATCGTCAACCGGCTGCAGGGCGATCCGTCGCAGCAGCTCCATGAACGCCACGATGCCAGCGATTTCGATACGAAGACGGAGGACAAGCTGGCGGCCAAGAGCTAGGGCGCGCGAGGCATGGAGATCGATGCGCAAACCGGCCTCTCCAGCGCGGAATACGCCGCGCTGGGCGAGATCGCTGCGGCGATGATCCCTGCCGACACAGAACGAGGCGTGCCCGGTGCCGACGATCCGGCCATCCTGGCCGATATCGCGGGCTCGCTCGGCCGCGACCTGCCGCTGGTGCGCGAGGCCATCGCTACTCTCGCGGCACGGGTCTTCTTCAGCCTCGACCGTGACCGCCGCGAGGCGCTGATCAACGACTATCAGGCGGATGGCGGCGAAGCGGCGGCGGCGCTGGGGCGGGCGGTGCTCGGCGCCTATTACCGCGACGACCGCGTGCTGCTAGCGTTGGGGCATGAGGCGCGCGCGCCCTTCCCCAAGGGATATGTGGTCGAGCAGGGCGAGTGGGCGCTGCTCGACGCGGTGCGCGGGCGCGAGCCCTTCTGGCGCAAGGATCACTGATGGCTCCGGCCAGACACGGCACCACGACACACGAGCGCGTCGACATCCTGATTGTGGGCTCCGGCGCCTCGGGTGCTGCGGTCGCCTGGAGCCTCGCCGAGACCAGAATGCGCATCGTCTGCCTGGAGCAGGGCGACTGGATGAAGTCGACCGACTTCCCGGCCAATGGCCGCGACAGCGAAGCGCGGCGCCACGGCGATTTCGACATCCGCCCCAACCGGCGCGGCCGTGAGACCGACTATCCGGTCAACGACGACAATTCGGTGATGAAAGTCGCCAACTTCAACGGCGTCGGCGGTGGCACGGTGATCTACACGGCGCATTGGCCGCGCCTGCATCCGTCGGACTTCCGCACAAAGTCGCTCGACGGCGTGGGCGAGGACTGGCCGATCGACTACTGGGCGCTGGAGCGCTTCTACGAAGAGAACGACCGCATGATGGGCGTCTCCGGCCTCGCCGGCGATCCCAGCGTGCCGCCGCGTCATCCCGGCATGCCGCCGATCCCGCTCGGCAAGACCGGCACACACATGGCCGCGGCCATGAACCGTCTGGGCTGGCACTGGTGGCCGTCCGACACCACGGTTGCCACGACGGAATACGAAGGCCGCGCAGCCTGTATCAACCTCGGCCAGTGCACGCCGGGCTGCGCGCAGGGCGCCAAGGCCAGCACCGACCTGACGTACTGGCCGCTGGCGATCCGCGCCGGTGTCGAGTTGCGCACACGCTGCCGCGTGCGCGAGGTCACGACCGGCAGCGACGGCATGGCGACGGGCGTCTTCTATTACGATGCCGAAGGCGGCGAACACTTTCAGCCCGCCGAAGTCGTGATCCTGGCCTGCAACGGCGTCGGCACGCCGCGATTGATGCTCAACTCGCAGTCGGGCCGCTTCCCCAACGGCATCGCCAATTCGAGCGCCCTCGTCGGCCGGAATCTGATGCTGCATCCCTGGCCGGTAGTCTCGGGCTATGTCGACGCGCCGGTCGATGGTGGGCGCGGGCCGATCACGCTGATGTGGAGCAAACAGTTCTACGAGACCGATCCCAATCGCGATTTCATGCGCGGCTACATGTTGCAATTCGGGCGCGGCGCCGGGCCCGCCAGCCAGGCGATGATCGGCGCCGCGGCGGGGCATCTGCCTTGGGGCCGAAAGCATCACAGCGTCTATCGCGAGCTGATGGACTGCCGCCTCAGTATCGGCGTGGCCTGCGATGACCTGCCGGAGGAACACAACCGCGTGACGCTCGATCCCGGTGCCAAGGACAGCAACGGCATTCCGGGTGCCAGGATCGACTATACGATCAGCGAGAACACGCGGCGCATGATGGAGCACGGCATCGCCCGCGCCGAGGAGATCCTGCACGAGGCCGGCGCGTCACGCATCGGCTGTTCCCGCGAGATTCTCAATTACCCCGGCCATCTCCTCGGCACGGCGCGCATGGGCACCGATCCCGGACGCTCGGTCGTCAACGACTGGGGTCGCAGCCACGACGTGAAGAACCTCTTTATCGTCGACGGCAGCATCTGGGTGACCGGCGGCGGCGTCAATCCGACCTCGACCATCCAGGCACTGGCGCTCTATGTGGCGGATCAGATGAAGCAGCGGCTGGCCAATTTGTTCGATTGAGGATGGTGCAATGTATCGACGATCGTTGATCGGCTCTGCGGCTGCTGCCGGCCTGCTGCCGCGCCCGGGCGTGGCGCAATCCTTTCCGTCCAAACAGATCCGCATTCTGGTCGGCTTCGCGGCGGGCGGCGGCGGCGATATCGTTGCCCGCATCCTGGCGCAGGAGCTGACGAAGGGTGCCGGCCTGTCGGTGATCGTCGACAACAAGCCTGGCGCCGGCGGGAACATCGCCACGCGCGAGATGCTGCGCGCGCCGGCCGACGGTCACACCGTCCTGATCGCCAATGTCGGTGTCCTCGCCGTCAATCCCTACGCGATGAAGGATGTCGGATACGAGCCGCAGGACATCGCGCCGGTTTGCCTGGCCGTCGACTTCTCCAATGTGCTGGTCGTGCATCCCAGCGTGCCCGCCAAGACACTCGCCGAATATCTGGCGCTGGCCAAACGGCCGGAAGGCATGGACTACGGCACTTCGGGTGTCGGCAGTGCCGGCCATCTTTCCGGCGAGTTGCTGAAATCGGTCAGCGGCACGCGGCTGAACCATGTGCCTTTCCGGGGCGGTGGGCCTGCGATGAACGATCTGGTGGCGGGCCATGTGCCGTCGCTGATTGCCAGTGCGCCGACGGCCACGGCTTTCATGCGCGACGGCCGCATCCGCGCGCTGGCCGTGACCGGCTCGAAGCGCTCGCCCTTCGATCCCGAGATTCCGACCATCGCCGAGCAGGGTTTTCCCGGCTACACCGCCACCAACTGGTACGCCATTGTCGTGTCGTCCAAGGTCCCGCCCGAGATCGTGGCCACCCTCAATGCGATCATGACCAAGGCGTTGCTGGCACCCGAGGTGAAGACGGCCTATGGCCAGCAAGGCATGGAAACCCTGGCCAGTACGACAGCCGAAGCTTCAGCCCATATCGCCCGCGAAACCGTGATTTGGAAGAAGGTTATCGCCAACGCGGGCATTCGTCTGGAATAAAGCGGCCTGTCAGCCGCACAGCCAGATATTCACCGCGAAGCGACCCTCGGCGAAGGTGCCGCCGGGGCAGGAAATCGTCTCGACCTCGTGGCGCGCCGAGGATGGGAAGACGAGCAGGCTGTCATGGGTTGGCTCGATCTCGATCGACTGCTCGCCCGCGAGATCGAACATGCGCAACCGTCCGCCGGTGAAGCGGCGGGGCTTGCCGTGGAGATAATAGACCATCGTCAGGCGCCGGCGGCCGCCGGGCGTGTACTGGTCGTCGGTATAGGTATCGGTATGCGGACGGTAGAAGGCGCCGTCGCCATGCGCCACCATCTCGACCTGGGTGCTGTTGGCCGGCGTGTGCGGCATGTCGAAGGCGGTCTCAAGACCGGCCTGCAATGCAAGTGCCTTGCGCTGCAGCGGGGCTGCGAAGGGGCCAAGGTCCTTCAGCACGCTGGATTGGCGCGTCACGGCATCGAGGCGGCCGGTGCCGTGGTCGTTGAGCCTGGTCGGCGTGAAGCGCTCTTCGGAGGCGATGCCGAAGGCAAGAAGACGGGCTGCTTCCCTCTCGCCCAGCCAGCCGGGAAAGAGGCGATGGGGCAGGAACCGCCCGGCGAGGAATGACGGCTCCGGCATGCACAAGCTGTCGGCGTCTTCGCCGATGCAGGCAAGGGCGAACGCAGGATCGAGCGCGATATTCAGCCGGTTTGACTCGCGCGCGGCGGGCCCTGCAATGTCAGCCCCATGAGTGGTTCGGATCTGCCGGCGTCCCGGCTTCGCCTCCTCCTCACCGGAGACAGCATCCTGCAGCGCCGATTGCTCAGCACGGCGGACGAGACCTTGCGCCCATTGTTCGATCGTGTGCGTACGGCGGACGTGGCCTTCACCAACCTGGAAGTGCTGGCCAACGACTATCGTGGAGATCCGGCGCTGGAAAGCGGCGGCTCGCATTTCGGCGCGCCGGCCTGGGTGCTGGACGAATTGACGGAAGCCGGCTTCGACCTCTTCGCCACGGCGACCAACCATTCGCTGGACTACAGCATCTCCGGTCTGCTGCATTCGATCGAGGCAATGGAAGCGCGCGGCCTTTCCTTTGCAGGTACGGGACGCAATCTCGAGGATGCCCGCCGGCCAGTCTATCACGGCCATCCCAGGGGCACGGTGGCAATGATCTCCTGCGCGTCGAGCTTCGCCAAAGGCCAGCAGGCGAGCGCCCAGCGGCCCGACCTGCCGGGACGGCCGGGCCTCAATCCGTTGCGCTTCGAGACCGTGCACGAGGTGACGCCGCCGCAACTCGCGGCGCTGCGCGAGATCGGCGAGCAGTTGGGGCTGGAGCAGGAACGGCTGCAGCGCATCAAGATGGGGTTCGCCTTTCCCCCGTCTGATCCTTCGGTGTTTCCCCTCAACGGCATGAACTTTCGTTCGGCCAACCAGCCAGCAGTGCGCATGACGGCCAACCGCAAGGACGTCGATAGTATCCTGCGCTGGCTGAAGGAGGCCCGCGGCCTTGCCGACGTGGTGCTGGTCAGCATCCACGCCCATGAGCAGGGCGACAGCAAGGAGATCCCCGCCGAATTTCTGCCGGTCTTCGCCCGCGAGATGATCGACAATGGCGCCGATCTCGTCGTCGGACATGGACCGCACCTGCTGCGCGGGGTGGAGATCTACAAGGGCAAGCCGATCTTCTACAGCCTTGGCAATTTCATCGGGCAGAACGAACTCGTTCCCAAGATGCCGTCCGATGCCTATGAGCGCTTCCGCGCCGACCCCGACCTGACTCCCGGACAGGTCTATCAAAAACGCACAAACAACGACAAAGGCGGCTTTCCCTCTGACCGGCGCTACTGGGAATCGGTCGTGCCGATCCTGACCTATGAGGGAAGCGTGCTTTCCGGCATCGAGTTGCTGCCCATCAGCCTGGGCTGGACGGAAGCGCGCCACAAACGGGGCCGGCCTCGCCTGGCTGAAGGCGAGGAGGCGCATCGTATTCTGGCGAGGTTTGCCGCGCTATCGCAGCCCTTCGGCACGACGGTCGAGCTGGACGGACCGTTGGCCGTGGTGGCGTCGCGGCACTTCGCGACGCCCTGAGAGACGCACCCGCTGGGGGTACGCGAGCGGTGGCCTATTCGGCCGCCAAGGGCATGTCCATGACCGCCAGCACTTTCGGCGGCGACATGGGCAGGCTGTAGAAGCGCCGGCCCAGCGCGCTGTAGACGGCGTTGGAAACGGCGCCGAGCGGCGGCACCAGCGGCACTTCGCCGACGCCGCGCACGCCCTGCGGATGCTTGGGATTGGGGATCTCGAGGATCACCGAGTCGAGCATCGGCAGGTCGGAACTCACCGGCATGCGGTAGTCGAGAAAGCTCGGGTTATCGAGCTTGCCGTTCTTGTCGAAGATATATTCCTCGCTGAGCGCCCAGCCGATGCCCTGAGCCGCGCCGCCCTGCATCTGGCCCTCGACATAGCCGGGATGAATCGCCCGGCCAACGTCCTGGAAGGCGGTGTAGCGCAGCACCCGCACGATGCCGAGATCGGTATCGACCTCGACGTCGCAGACATGCGTGGCGAAGCCGCCCTCGGCGCCCGTGGTGTTGAGCTGGATGCCGGCGCCGATCGGGCCGCCGGTAGCGCTGGCTTGGGCGGCGATCTGGCCGAGCGACATCGGCTCGAACTTGCCGGCATTGTCGCCGGCCGGCCGGGCTTCGCCGTTCTCCCAGACGACGGCGTCGGGATCGATCTTCCAGATCTTGGCCGCCCGCGCCCGCAGGGTCGTAATGACCTGCTCGGTCGACTGCGTCACCACCATTGCCGAGGCATAGGTCACGCGGCTGCCGCCAGTCAGGTTGCTGAAGCCGATGGTGCTGGTGTCGCCGATCAGCACCGAGACCTTGTTGTAGTCGATGCCCAGCAACTCGGCCGTGATATTGGCTGTCGAGGCGCGCGAGCCGCCGACATCGGGATGGCCGGTAATGACCACCACCGTGCCATCTTCGTTGATGTTGACCTGCGCGCTCGATTCACCGCCGGCGTTGAACCAGAAACCGCTGGCGACGCCGCGGCCGTAGAGCATGCCGTTCTTCGCCTTGGGCAGCGGGGTCGTGTAGTGCGCGTGCTTCTGCGCGGCCTCGATGGTCTCGACGAAGCCAATGCGCGGGAAGACCGGACCATGCGCTGCCTTGGTGCCTTCCTTGGCGGCGTTCTTCAGCCGGAACGCCAGCGGGTCCATCTTCAGCGCTTCGGCCACCTCGTCCATCACGCATTCGACGGCGTAGGCGCCGATCGGCGCACCCGGGGCGCGATAGGCTGCGACCTTGGAGCGATTGGAGACGACATCGAAGCCGACAGAGTGGACGTTGGGGATGTCGTAGGGCGCGAAGGAGCAGCCCGCCGCGCCGCGGATCGGCGAACCGGGAAGGGCGCCCGCCTGCAGGCAATAGGTGCCCTGGGCGGCGACGATCTTGCCGTCCTTGGTCGCACCGATCTTGACCTTGCTGTAGGAGCCCGAGGTCGGGCCCGAGGCATGGAACACCTCGGTCCGCGTCATCGTCATCTTGACCGGACGGCCGGTCTTTTTCGCCAGCACCAGCGCCAGCGGTTCGAGATAGATGATGGTCTTGCCGCCGAAGCCGCCGCCGATTTCCGCCGGAATGGCGCGGATGTCGTTCTGCGGGATGCCCGTCAGATAGGCGCACATGGCGCGGACCATGAACTGGCCCTGGCTCGAGCTCCAGATCGTGGCCTGGCCGTCGGAAACGCTGACCAGGCAAGCATGCGGCTCGATATAACCCTGATGCACCGGCTGGGTGCGGAAGCTGCGCTCGATGATGACATCGGCCTTGGCGAAACCCTCACCGACATCGCCGAGCTTGTGTTCGAGTTTGCCGGCGATATTGGAGGGCTTGCCTTCGAAGGTGATGAAATCGTGCAGGATCGGCGCATCGGCTTTCATCGCCTCCTCGACGTCGATCACGAAGGGCAACACTTCGTACTCGACCTCTATAAGCTTGCAGGCTTCGGCCGCGATCTTCTCCGAGGTCGCGGCGACGGCGGCCAGCGGATGGCCGGTGAAGAGGACCTTCTCGCGCGCCATGACGTTGCGGCACATCCAGCGCATGTCCTGGATGCCCAGCATCACCGATTTATCGAGCGGGAAGTTCACGATGTCCTTGGACGTGATGACAGCCTTCACGCCCGGCACCGCTTCGGCCTTCTTGGTGTTGATCGACTTGATGCGCGCATGCGCATGCGGGCTGCGCAGGACTTTGCCCCAGATCATGCCGGGCATGGTCGTGTCGGCGGCATAGGCGGCGCGGCCGGTCACCTTGTCGGCGCCGTCGGGACGGACCGTGCGCTTGCCGATCCACTTGTTGTCGTTGGCTGTCGTATCACTCGGGCTCATCGTGCGGCTCCCCTCATGTCGGCGGCCGTATCGAGGACGGCGCGGATGATCTTGTCGTAACCGGTGCAGCGGCAAAGATTGCCGGCCAGCCAGAAGCGGACCTCGTGCTCCGTCGGATTGGGATTGCGCTCGAGCAGCGACTTGGCGGCCATCAGCACGCCTGGCGTGCAGATGCCGCACTGGAGGGCTGCCTGTTCGAGAAATTTCAGCTGCAACGGGTGCAGCTCCTCGCCCTGCGCCATGCCCTCGATGGTGCCGAGTTGCTGGCCTTCGGCCTCAACCGCCAGCATCAGGCAGGAGCAAACAATGCGTCCGTTCACCGTGATGGTGCAGGCGCCGCAATCACCGGAGCCGCAGCCTTCCTTGCTGCCGGTGAGGCCGAGCGGGCCGCGCAGCACGTCAAGCATGCTGTGGTCGGCCTCGCAGAGGAATTCCTGCGGCTCGCCGTTGATCGTCGTGGAAACGTGAAGCTTTGCCATGATCCTATTTTCTCCCCGCGCGTTCGGCTGCGATGGCAACGGTGCGCTTCAGCAGCACGCCGGCGACCTTGGTGCGATAGACGATGGTGCCGCGCTTGTCGTCGATTGGACGGCAGGCAGCGCTGCAGGCCGCGGCGGCCTTGTCGAGGGCTGCGGCATCGAGCTTCGAGCCGATCAGCGCCTTTGCCGCCGCCTCGACCAGCAGCACGGTCGGGGCGACTGCGCCCAGGGACACGCGGGCGGTGGTGCAGGTGCCGTTGTCGAGTGTCAGGCTGACGCCGCAGCCGACCACGGCGATATCCATTTCGGTGCGCGGGATCATGCGCAGATAGGCATCGCTCGAACCCTTGCCGCGTGGCGGCAGGGTGAAGGCCACGACGATCTCGCCGCGTTCGAGATTGAGACGGCCCGGGCTCTTTGGCACGGCCTCGACGGGCAGCTCGCGCCGACCCTTGGGGCCCTGGATGGTGACGATGGCGCCGGCCGCGACCATGGCCGGCACGCTATCGCCGGCCGGCGAGCCGTTGCAGAGATTGCCGCCCGCCGTGGCGCGGCCCTGGATCTGGGTCGAGCCAATCAGGTTAGTGGCCTCTACGACGCCCGGCCAGACCTTGCTCAGCTCCGGATGCTCGCGCAGCACGGCGCCCGAAACGGCGGCGCCGATGCGGAAACCGCCGGCGGCGGTCTTCTCGATGGCGGTCATCTCGGCGATCTTCTTGATGTCGACGATCGTGCCCGGGCTGATCGAGCCGGCGCGCATCTGTATCAGCAGGTCGGTCCCGCCGGCCAGAATGCGCGCGGCGCCCGCCGCCGCCGCATAAGCGCCCACCGCTTCGTCGAGCGTTCGTGGCGCCAGGTATCTTATATCGTTTGTCATGTTCACTTCCGTGGTCAATTCCGATTCCGGCCGAAGGCTACGCCGTTGCGCGAGTTTGGCATAGCGCCCTCTTTCAGCCTGCGGTTCCCTGTGCAACGGCCGGATGGCGCCCTGTCCGGCGGCATGCGAAATTTGCGCACCGATTGGCAAACAGGGCATCTACGGCATGACGAAATCGAATTGGCGCGAACGTGCCGGGACACCCTTCATCTGTGAGAGGCGGTCGGCCGAGGGCAATGGCGGCATGGCGGCTTCCAACCATCCGCTGGCCTCCGCCGCCGGCATGGAGATGCTTGCGGGCGGCGGCAACGCCGTCGATGCCGCCGTCGCCATGCAGTTCGCCTTGACCGTCGTCGAGCCGATGATGGTCGGCCTGATCGGCGGCACCAC
>JBBRFD010000081.1:0-19284 GCA_038224985.1 Reyranellales bacterium | reverse complement strand
CTAGGCCTTAGAGACGCGAGAGAGCGCAAGAAGGGCGAGGTGGCGAAAGCCGCCTCGCCTTTTTGTTTGCCCGTGTTGCCGGTCGGTGCGAAAGCGTACGCCCGGCCCTGTCCGTAAACGTACAGGCGGGCGATCGACCTTGCATTCAGCTGCCACCGCTTCATATGCCAGTGAAGGGTGGAACACCGAATGCCAACGCCGCTTGAGACGACGCGCGACGGCGAGCGCCCCGTCATCCCCGGATTGGCAGGCCGCCGCGTTCTGATCGTCGAATATGAACCGATCGTCGCGCTCGACTTGCAGGTGACCCTGATCGATGCCGGCTGCATCGTCGTCGGACCGTGTTCGACGGCGGATAGCGCGCGCCAGCTCATCGACGCAGCACGGATCGACGGCGCCCTCATCGGCATGACCCCAGGCTTCGAGGTCCCCGCCTCTGGCGTCGATCTCTGTGTCGCCGATACGCTCGCGGCCCAAGGCATTGCCTTCGTCCTCTTCAGCGGCCGGCCGATCGGCCGTGCGCCCGAACGGCACCGGCATCGGCCCCTGATCGCCAAGCCCTTCGTGCGCGCCGATCTGCTCGCGGCGCTGGAGCGGGCGATGAACCCGCGACCGCCGCTGCATCTCGTCTGACCGGCCAAATCCAACCAGACAAATGCAGGCAAACAAAAACGCCCGGTCTTTCGACCGGGCGTTTTGTTTTGAGGTCGACGGCTACCAGAAGCGGCTGGCGCCGAAGAGGCGAACGGGAGTCTGCTCGTCACGATGACGGCCGCCCATCGCCGCACCGGCACAGGCCGCCGCGCAGGCGATCAGCAGGGTCGCCGCCGCCAGGAAGGCAGCGATGGCGCCCGCCTTGCGGGCCTTGTCGGCCGCGGCGCGCACCTGCGCCTCGGCATCCTTGGCCGCGCTGAAGGCAGCGTCGACGCGCTTCTCGGACTCGAGCTGGGTCATGCCGGTCTGGCGCGACACGACCGTCGCCAGATAGCTGCGATTGGGCGCCGACAGGGTGCCGTCGCGCAGCGAGCCGATGAAAACCCGCGTCAGCGGCTCGCGCAGATCTTCACGCGTGTCGCGGCTCGCATTCATGCTCGAGGCCATGGTGGCGGCGTCGGTGCGGGGCATTCCGGCCCCTTCCGAATTCGCTCCCGGCGTTGCCGTCGTGCCGCTTCCCGGCGTGACGGCCGGAGCAGGAGCAGGTGCGGCTGCCATCGCCGTGGTCGGAACCGGGCGCAGCAAGAGGTCTATCGCCATATCCGACGGGGCCATGCCGACCTGGCGAGCGATCGACGGACCGGCCGCCGCGGCGGCGCCAGCACCGACCGTGGCGGTCGTCTGCACGGCCGTCTTCAGGGCGCCACCGACACCCGACAGCGCAATGGCCGCACCGATCATCAGACCGAGCGCCCAGACGATGAAGCCATAGGTGCCATCGCGGAAATGACGCTCGTTCTCGATACCGTTGGCCCACGGCGTGCGTATGCGTCCGGCGAGATAGCCGCCAGCGGCGAAGCTGCCGACCTGCACCAGCGCCGCGAAGATGGCCGCGACGATGAAGAACGTCTGCGCCGAAAGTCCGGAATAGGGATAAGGCGAGATGGCCGAAAGGCCGATGGCGGAGCCGAAGGTGAAGAGCACCAGCGAGATGGCGGCGGCGCCGAGGGCACCGGCGATCACCGGACCCCATTCGAGATAGGCAAAACGCGGCGGACGGGCGACGAGGTCGCCCTCGGGCACGAGGCCGGCGGAAGTGGCGATAATGGCCATGACTGATCTCCTCGGTACGGAATTAACGGAGACCGATGAAGGAAAGGATGGCCATCACGATAACGACCAGGCCGACGAGATAAACGATCGAGCTCATTGCACATCTCCTGCGCGGGTTAAGGACCGGCACGTAACGTGCGATTTCCAGTCTTGTTCCGCCGGGCAGCCAGGCCGGCTAGCGATTTTTCTTCAGCTCCGCGTCGTGCTGGCCGAGCGTGGGCGCAGCGCGGCGCATGCTGGGTGGCGTGCGCGACATCTTAATAGGGATACCCAGGGTCTTCTGCTTGCCGGCTTTGGCATGCTCGACCTCGGCCACCATGCCGCGCGCCAGGATCTGCGGATCGGCGAAGACTTCGTCGTGATGCAGCACGGGACCGGCCGGGATGCCGGCGGCTTCGAGCTCGACCATCCACTCGGCCGTGGTCTTCTTGCCGATATAGCCCTGCAGGATATCGATGATGGCGTCGTTGTTCTTGACGCGCAGCGCATTGGTGAGGAAGCGCGGATCGTCGGCCAGTTCGGGCCGGCCGATCAACCTGCACAAAGCACGGAAGAAATTCTGTTGCGCCGCACCAATGGTCAGCCAGCCATCCTTGGTCTGCAGCACCTGATAGGGTGCCGAGCCGCGATGCTGTTGCCCCAGCCTTGGCGGACGAATGCCATTGGCGAAATAATTGGCGGCCTCGTAGACACCGAGCGACACCGTGGCCTCGAGCAGCGAGGTCTCGACCCACTGCCCCTCGCCCGACGTGTTGCGCTCCTGCAGCGCCGCCAGCACGCCGACCGTGAGATAGAGCCCGGCGCCGACATCGGAGATGGCCAGCGGTATGCGATGGGGCGGGCCGTCCTTGGGGCCGGTCACCGACATCAGCCCCGACATGGCCTGGATGACGAGATCGAAGCCACCGCGCGAGGCATAGGGGCCGGTCTGGCCGAAACCCGAGATCGACCCCAAAACGAGACGCGGGTTGCGTGCGTGCAGCGCCTCCCAGCCGATGCCGAGGCGCTTCACCACGCCCGGCCGAAAGTTCTCCAGCACCACATCGGCGCGCTCGGCCATCTCCCAGAAGATTTCGAGATCGGCCTTGTCCTTGAGATCCAGGCGGATGCCGCGCTTGTTGCGGTTCCACAGCATGAAGGGCGCCGATTCGCCCTCGATGATCGGCGGCGCGCCGCGGATCGAATCGCCCCCGGGGCTCTCGATCTTGATGACGTCGGCGCCGAGGTCGGCCAGCTGCATGCCGCAGAACGGGCCCGACAGGTGGGTGGTGAGGTCGAGGACGAGGAGGCCGGCCAAGGGACCGGATGCGGTTTCAGCCACTGTTCACCCGCGCATGAGAGGACGATGCGCGCTAGTCTAGGGCCGCATGCCCAAAACCACCAAGGCACCGCTCCGCACAGCGGGCGACTTCTTCCGCGACGCCGAACGCCGTTTCCGCGCCGCCAAGCTGGGCTACGGCCACGGCACCACCAACGCCACCGACGAGGCGGCCTTCCTGGTGCTGGAGGGCCTCGGCCTGCCCATCGACCGGTTGGAGCCTTATCTCGACCTCACGCTGTCCGCCGCCGAGCGCAAGGAACTGGCAACGCTGATCGAGCGCCGCATCGAGGAGCGCCTGCCCGCGCCCTATCTGCTGGGCACCGCCTATATGCATGGCGTGCGGTTCATCGCCGACCGCCGCGCGCTGATCCCGCGCTCCTTCATCGGCGACATGCTGGCCTATGGCACCTTGCCGTTCGGCGATCCCAACAAGGTCAAGAGCGTGCTCGACCTCTGCACCGGCTCGGGCTGCCTCGCCATCCTCGCCGCCTTCGTCTTCCCGCACGCCAAGATCGACGCCACCGATCTCTCCGCCGAGGCGCTGGCGCTGGCCAAGGAGAACGTCGCCGCGCATCGCCTGGGCGACCGCATCGCCTTGCATCGCGGCGATCTGTTCAAGCCGCTCAAGGGCAAACGCTACGACCTCATCCTCAGCAACCCGCCCTATGTCGATGCCGCCGGCATGAAGGCGCTGCCCGCCGAATACCGCCACGAGCCGCGCATGGCGCTGGCCGCGGGCGACGACGGGCTGGAGATCGTGCACCGCATCCTGGCCGAAGCGCCCAAGCACCTCGCGCCCAAGGGGGCGCTGCTCTGCGAGATCGGTCGCGGCAAACCCAACATCGAGGCCGCCTATCCGAAGCAGCCCTTCCTCTGGCTCGACACGGAGCAGAGCGAGGGCGAGGTTTTCTGGCTCAACCGCACGGATTTCTGAGGCACGCTGGCGAGGCGCTTGATGATGAAGTTCTCCGAGGGGTTCTTCGAACTTCAACTCCGCTTCGCCGAACGCGTCACCGAACTCTCGAGTCTGCCGCTGGAGAAAGCCCTTCTCGACTACACCAACCTCTATGTCCGCTTCGGCCTCGGCCGCGCCTTCGATCCGCAGCATCCCGTCTGGCTCGACTTCCTCGCCGGCTTCGCTGCCGCCGCGAACCGCGCCGACTGGACCTGGCGCTTCTTCCAGTCCCGCGAGCCCTACCCCGCGCCCTCGACCATGGTCGCCACCTTCGGCTGCTTCTCCTACGCGCTCGCGGCCAAGGGCTACATCCGCCTCCACTTCGAAAACGTCGACCCCGACGGCCCATCCCCACTCTCAAGAGCCCGCCGCGAGGCCCGCCTCGCCGAACTCCGCGCTCTCTTCGATCACGTGAAACACACCCAACCCGGCGTCACTCACGCCGCCGGCGTCTCCTGGCTCTATACCTGCCCGCCTATCGAAGGCTGTTTCCCGAGAGTTATCTCGCAACCGCGAAGACTGCCGAGCGGCGATTCCAGAACATGCCGCTATGGGGTCAGTTCCTCGAACGGCGTGGCGCCGTGAGAGTCGATGCCGCCGAGATGTTTCTCGAACGCCTATCGCATCAAAACGGGACCGGGCATTTGGCCGAGTGCTTCCCGTTTCAGCCTCTCGCCGTTGAGGCTCCCTTGAATGCCTTGCTGGAATTCCACGGCATCGCCCGCGCTCCGCTATGAATCCCCCAGACAAATCCCCAACGCGCGCGCCGTGACGACCAGCGATCCATCGGGGTCGACCGTCCGCGAGCGGCCGGTGACTTTTTCCAGCGGGACGTCGATCACCTTGCGGTTCCACCACGCCACCATGCGGTCGCGTTTGCCTTCGGCCAGCAGGTCGACGGCGCGGACGCCGAGCGCGCTCGCCAGAAGGCGGTCCTCGGCGGTGGGTTCGGCGCCGCGCTGGACGTGGCCCAGCACGGTGGCGCGGGCATCGGCGCCGGTGGCGGCGGCGAGTTTCTGGGCCAGCCATTCGCCCATGCCGTGGGTCGAGGGGGCGTCGTCTTTGGGGTCCGGCGGGTCGTCCGATTTGCCGGCGGCTTCGGCCACGACGACGAGCGCGGCGCGGCGGCCGCGCTGGCGCAGGGCCTCGATATGCTTCGTGACATGCCCGAGCTTCCAGCCGATCTCCGGGATCAGCACGACATCGGCGCCCCCGGCGATGCCGGCGGCAATGGCGATGTGGCCGGCGTCGCGGCCCATCACTTCCAGCACCATGATGCGGTCGTGGCTGGCGCCGGTCGGCTGCAACCGGTCGAGCGCTTCCGTGGCAATAGCGACGGCGGTCGAGTAGCCCACGGCGCGTTCTGTGTTGGCGACGTCGTTGTCGATGGTCTTCGGGATCCCGATGAAGGGGATGCCGGTGGGCGCAAACAGACGGCTCAGGATATCGAGACTGCCGTCGCCGCCGACGCCGATCAGCCCGTCGAGCCGCAACTCCTTCAGTGCCTCGGCGACCTCGCCGGAGCGATCGCGCTTGGAGCCATCGGGCATGGGATAGGCGAAGGGATCGCCCTTGTTGGTGCTGCCGAGGAAGGTGCCGCCGCGATGCGCCATCGCCGCGTCCAGTCGCGCCGGGTCGAGCTCGCGGGCGTTGATGGGTCTGTCCATCAGGCCCAGCGTGCCGTAGCCGATGCCGATGGTGGTCCAGCCGTGGCCGTAACGGGCGCGCAGGGTCACGGCGCGGATCACGGCGTTGAGGCCGGCGCAGTCGCCGCCGCTGGTCAGGATGCCTATTCGCTTGGTCATGCCCTACTCCCGCGCCTAAAATGACGGATGGTCAAGAAGACGAAAAAACAACCGGCCTTCGACACGAAACGCCTCGAGGTGCGGCCCTATAAACAGGCCGATCTCAAGGAGCTGCACGCGCTCTACGCCGACGGCCCCAACCTGCGCTACTGGAGCGATCTGCCAAACAGCGACATCGAGCAAACGCGCCAAGCGATGAAATGGCACCGTAACTACGAGCCACAATATTATGCCATGTGGGCGATCGAGGAGAAGAAGAGCGGCCGGCTGATCGGCATGATCAACTATCACCATCGCCATATGAAGCAGAAGCGCTGCGACGTCGGCTGGCTGATGCTGCCGGCATTCCAGGGCAAGGGGCTGATGACCGAGGCCGTGCGCCCGCTGCTGCGTCACCTCTTCGACGATCTCGGCATCCACAAGATCGAGGCGCTGATCGTGCCGGCCAACAAGGCCTCGCAGGCGCTGGCGCGGCGGCTGGGCTTCCGCCGAGAAGGGCTGGTGCGCGATCGCTGGTGCGTCGCCGGCCTCTGGCAGAATGTCGTGATCTTCGGGTTGATCCCGGGCGAGGAAACCACGAAATGACCATCGATATCGCGAAGCTGAAGGCAATGACGCCTCCCAAGGGAGCGCCGTTCAAGGTCAACAAGCTGGGCCACGTCGTGCTGCACGCCAGCGACATCGAGCGCTCGACGCGCTTCTATGTCGAGGTGCTGGGCTTTCGCATCTCCGACGTTTACCCGGAGGAGATGGTGCCGGGCGGCATGGTCTTCATGCGCTTCAGCCCCGACCATCACGGCGTGGCGCTGATCGGCGCGCTCAAGGAAAAGACCGACGGCGAGCGCGACCTCAACCACATCGCCTTCGAGGTTTCCACGCTCGACGAGGTGATGCGGGCGCGCGATCACCTGAAGAAGCACGGCGTTGCAGTGCATTTCGAGGGCCGTCGCCGCGCCGGCTGCCAGATCGCCGTCGAGTTCAAGGACCCCGACGGCCACCAGCTCGAGATCTACTGGGGCATCGACCAGGTCGGCAGCGACAACCTCTCGCGCCCCGCCAGCGAATGGAAAGGCGTGAAGAGCCTCGAACAGGCCATCGCCGATCCGGTGAAGGGGCAAGACACGACGACGTTCGGCTAGGAAATCGCCTGCGTCGCCAGCTTCGTGTCGACGGAAGTCTCGAAGGGAATGTCCTTCGAGAGGGCTCCGGCGGAGCGCATGGCCTTGTGCAGGCGGTCGTAGCCTTCGCGACGGATCACCGGATCGGTCGCCCAGAGGCGCAGCGCCCGGTAGCGATCGATGCAGGCGGCGAAGATCTCCGGCGACACGTCGGGGAAGAAGCTGCCGACCGCCTTGACGATCTCGGGCGCCGGCGTCGCCGCGAACCACGTGAGCGTCGCCGCGAGACCGCGCGTCATGGCGAGCAGCTCGTCGGCGCGCTTCTCCAGCACCTCGTGGCGCGTCACCAGCGTCGTATAGGCGGTGAGGCCGCGATTGGCGGCGGCGTGCCAGACATGGCCGGCGCCCGAGGCGATCACCTGCTCGGCATGGGGCTGGAAGACCTGGATGGCGTCGAGCGTGCCGGCAGCGAGGGCCGCTGCATTGTCGGCCATGCTGCCGGTGGTCAGGCGATCGAGACTGGCGGGATCGAGGCCGGCCTGGCGGATGTCCTCCTGCAGGCAGATCCACGGCGTCGGCACTTCGGAGACCGAGGCAAAGCGCAATCCGGCGAGGTCCGGCAGGCGGAAATCCGGGCGCGGCCGGGCGCCGACGATAAAGAAGGGATCGCGCGCCACGACGTCGCAGAAGCATTTGAGGTCGGCACCGGGCTCCTCGTCATGGGTGATCATGACGCGCAGCGGGCCGCCCCACATGACATCGACCTCGCCGGCGCGCAGCGCGCGGGCGGCATCGGCCGGGCTGGGCGAGGGCTTCAGGATGACCTCGACGCCGGCCTTCTCGAACGCGCCGGTGGCATAGGCGGCATAGAAGGGTGCGTAGAACAGGGCGCGGAAGTTTTCTGACAGCGTGATCGGCATGGTTTCCTCGGCACGGATGTTGCGACGCCCGGGCCACACTCTACACTGACGCCAGGCCTTTGCCCCGGGAGACACCCATGCAGAATTTCCATCGCCGTCATGCGCTCGCCCTTGCGGGTGGAGCGCTTCTCGCCGGATCGCGCGCCGCACACGCGCTGGGCCCGAAGCCCGCGCCGCTCGCCACGCCGGTCAAGCTGACGCTGGGCGCCAATTCGGTGCCGCATGTCTGCCCGTTCCATTACATCGCCGAGGAGTGCAAGCCACTGGGCGTCGAGATCGAGCTGGTGAAGTTCGCGCGCTATGCCGATACGCGCACCGCGCTGGCCTCGGGTTCGATCGATGCCGGCTCGATCGGCCCGGCCGATGTGCCGATCGCGCTGTCGCAAGGCATCAAGAGCATCTCGGCGCTGATGGGCGTCGGCCGGACGGTCAAGAATCCGATCGCCCGCAAGGGCATTACGCTGGCCAAATGGGAAGACCTGATCGGCCCCCGGATCGGCATCGCCCCGGGCTCGGCCGTGTGGTTCCAGTTCGCCGCGACCATCACCGAAGCGGGCGTGGCCTACAACAAGCTCTCGACCATCAACATCCAGGGCGCGGGCACGTCGTTCCTGCAGGCGCTGGAACGCAAGGACATCGACGTCTTCATCGGCTGGGAGCCTTACGAGTCGCAGGCCGAGCAGCAGGGCCTCGGCACGCGCATCACCGCGCTCGATTATTCCAAGTCCAAGGCGGTGGGCGATGAGCTCGGCCTGGTCGGCGTCAATCGCGATTATCTCGGCAAGCAGCGCGAGGCGGTGAAGCGCTTCGTCTGGGCCTACCTCGCCATCCAGGACCGCCTCAATGCCTCCAAGGACGTCTTCGCCAAGACCATTGCTGCCTATACCGGCCTGCCGGAAGCCGTCGCGGTCAATGTCGCCAAGAGCAACGAGCTCGGCCAGTTCCTGACGCTCGACCAGATGAAGCGCCAGGCCGCGACCTTCCATACGCTGGGCGTGCTGACCAAGGATGTCAGCGCCGATCTCGGCGGCTATTTCGAAAGCGCCCTGGTCGCCGAGATGAACAAGGCGTGAGACGCGTCGGCGTCATAGCCCAGGCACTGGCCCTTCCCCTGATCCTGCTGGCGATCTGGGAGGGCGCGGGGCAGATGGAGATGCTGCCCGCCGGCATCCTGCCCTCGCCCTCGATGATCGTCCGGACCTGGCGCGAATGGGCCTTCGGCAGCGGCGGCTTCGGCCTCAATCCCTATTCCGGCACCTGGTTCGACACGGTGTGGTTCTCGGCGCGCCGCGTGGCCCAGGGCTTCTTCTGGGCCTGCGTCGTCGGTATTCCCGTGGGCATCATCATCGGCTGGAGCGCCCTGGTCTCACGCAGCCTCGATCCGCTGATCCAGGGCCTGCGGCCGATCCCGATCACCGCCTGGCTGCCCTTCTCGATCGCGCTGTTCGGCATCCGCGACACCGGCGCGATCTTCCTCATTGCGCTGGGCGCCTTCTATCCCATCGTCATCAACGCCACCCATGGCGCGCGCGATGTCGGCCGCAATCTCATCCGTGCAGCCCAAATGATGGGCGCGCGCGACCGCGACCTCGTGCTGCGCGTCGTGCTGCCCAATGCGCTGCCCGCCATCTTCACCGGCATGCGCCTTGGCCTCGGCGTCGCCTGGACCGCCGTGATCGTGGCCGAGATCGTCGCGGTGAAGTCCGGCCTGGGTTACGTGCTGTGGGATGCCTATTACGTCGGCCGCATGGATGTCGTGCTGGCCGACATGGTCTCGATCGGACTCGCCGGCTTTCTCTCCGACCGCCTGATGCTCCTCATATCGAGCCGCGTGCTCCACTGGCGAGCGCTGTCGCGATGAAAGAGCACTCGATGAACATCGTCGAGATGAAGGGCATCGAGAAGGTCTATGCCGGCCGCAATCCGGTGACGGCGCTGACCGGCGTCGACCTTGCCATCGCCGATGGCGAGTTCGTGGCCCTGCTCGGCCCTTCCGGCTGCGGCAAGTCCACCCTGCTCAACATCGTCGCCGGCTTCGAGCAGCCGACCGGCGGCAGCCTCACCATCGAGGGCGCGCCGCCCAAACCGCCCGGTCCCGACCGCGCCGTGGTCTTCCAGGAATCGGCGCTGTTTCCCTGGCTGACGGTGCGCGACAACGTCACTTTCGGGCCGCGCATCCAGCGCAAGCCGCGCGGCAGCTTCGAGCAGGAGGCGCAACGCTATATCGACCTCGTGGGCCTCACCGGCTTCGAGAAGCATTATCCCGATCAGCTCTCCGGCGGCATGAAGCAGCGCGTCGGCATCGCGCGGTGTCTCCTGATGCAGCCCAAGCTCTTCCTGATGGACGAGCCCTTCGGCGCGCTCGATGCGCAGACGCGGCTGCAGATGCAGGAGCTGCTGCTGGGCGTCTGGGAAAGCCTGAAGCGCACCGTCATCTTCATCACGCACGACATCGACGAGGCGATCTTCCTCGCCGACACCGTCTATGTCATGAGCGCCCGGCCCGGCCGGATTCGTTCGCGCAACCCGGTTAATCTGCCGCGCCCGCGCGATGTCGACATGCTGACCGATCCGGTGTTCAACGCGCTCCGCCGCGACATCCTCCATCAGATCCGGGAAGAAGTGGGTAAATGAAGCGTAAACCGAGCAAGGCGCTGGTATTGCTGCGCCCGTCGAAGATCGAAGGCATCGGTTGCTTTACCGATATCAAAATCAGGAAAGGCGAGATCGTCCGCGTCTGGGACGGCAAGGACAGCGAATGGGTGCCGCTCGCCAAGGCGCATGCCTCGCCACAGGCCGCGATGTACAAGCGCATGGGCATCCGCAACGAGGGCGGCTACTGGGCGCCCAAGGATTTCCTCGTCATGTCGGCCGGCTGGTACATGAACCACTCGGCCACGCCCAACCTGCAATCCGACGACGGCGACCGCACCTACTACGCGGTGCGCGACATCAAGGCCGGTGAAGAGCTGACGATGGACTACCGCCGCATGGACGACCGCCACGACAACCTGTTGCGCGACGTCAAGGTACCCTCGGGGAAGAGGTAGCTACTGCGGACCGCGGGCTTCTAAGTCGGCACTTCCCGCAGGACCGTCTCGGCCAGACTGTTGTCGACGGCCATCTCGAAGATCGCGCCGGGCGAAACGAAGCCGCCGGAAATCAGCCCGTCGCGCAGCCGGTTGTAGCCTTCGCGCGGCAGCAGCGGCGTGCGGCCCCAGATGCCCAGCGCCTTGTAGCGCGTGCAGGCGGTCTCGAGGATGGCCGGCGGCAGGTCGGGAAAGTAACCCGCGATGGCGCGGGCGATCTCGGCACCGCTCGATCCCGCCACCCATTTCTCGGTGAGATGGATGGCGCGCACCATAGCCAGCAGCTCCTCGCGCCGCGTCTCCAGCGTGCCGCGCCGCGTGTAGAAGCAGGTGTAGGAGGTGAGCCCGCGGCTGGCGCCGGCATACCAGACATGGCCCGCGCCCTCGGCCTCCAGCAGGCTGGGGAACGGCTCGAAGACCTGGATGACGTCGACCTCGTGCGCCTTCAGGGCCGCCACGTTCTCCACCATGGTCTTGCCGGTCACGCGCTCGATGGTGGCGGGATCGATCCCGGCCAGACGCAGGTCGTGCTGTAGACAAAGCCACGGCGTCGGCACCTCGCTCACCGAGGCAAGGCGCAGCGTCACGAGGTCGGCGAGCTCGAAGCCCGGCCGCGCCCGGCGCCCCATCAGCAGGAAGGGATCGCGCGTCACGACTTCGCCGAAGCAGACGAGATCGCAGCCCGGCACCTTCTGATACGTCTCCATCACCCGCATCGGCCCACCCCAGCAGACATCGACGGTACCGTCCATCAGCCGCAACGCGGCATCCTGCGGGCGCGGCGACGACGTGAAGCGAATCTCGACACCTTCGTTCGTAAAGGCGTCGCGGGCGAGGGCGACATAGAACGGCGCATAGAAGACGGCGCGCAGCGATTCCTGGAGGATGATGGCCATGGCGTTCGGGTCTCCGGCGAGGGACTCAATTATAGCGGCCGATCAGCCCGAAATGTCGCACCAAAAGATCGAGGGCAAAGAGCTTGCCGAGCGGCTGAACGGCCAAAACGGTGCGGCCGTCGCGATCGATATCGGCCCAGGAGAGTGCGGCCAGCATGTCGTCGTCCATGTCGGCGAGCGTCAGGGGCCGGCCGTCCCTGCCAAAGAACGACGGCAGCGCGGCGAAGGCGATGCGGGCGATTTCCTCCAGCACGCGTTCGGGCGTGAGGCCGGCCCGCGCGAAACGTTCGTGCGAGCGCGCGGCGATATCGGCGCGGACCCGGGGATGATTGAGCAGCCGGGTCGCCGCCGAGTTGGCCCCCGCCCGTGGATAGCCGGCGCGGATCGCGGCCTGCACGCCATTGCCGTCGATCAGGTATTCCGCCGCGAAGCGCGCCGGCCGGGTGAAGCGGTTATGCACCGCCTGGCCCCTTGGCCGGGGCGGCGCCGGTAAAGACGGCGGCAGCAACGCCTGCTCGCGCGCCAGCCGTTCGCGTTCGGCGCGGCCGATCAGGCGGACCTTGCGCACGCGGCTCATGCCGCTTCCCCGGACGCCGCTTCCCCGGGCAGGGGCATGTCCAGCATGCCGAGATATTTGGCCAGCATCTTCAGCGCCGCGAGCTTGCCCTGGCGGCGCAGGCGCAGAACCTTGCCGCGCGGGCGTGGCTTGGGATCGAAGAATTGGACACCCGCGATGACCTCGTCGTCGATCTCCCGCAAAGGCTTCAGCCGGCCCTCGGCATCGAGCAGGCGGCGGAGATCGCAGAAAGCCACGCGCATGAACTCGGCCAGCACGCGCTCGCCTTTGTCCTCGATGGCCTGGAAATGCTGCTGCCGGCGGGCATCCAGCGCCGCCACGACATCGGCCTGCTTCAGCAGCTTTGCTGCGGCATGGTCGGCCTGCCGGGGCGAATAGCCGGCGCGGATCGCGGCCTGCCGGGCGTTGGGATTGCGACAGTATTCGGCGACGAAGCGCGCCTTGCGGGATGAAACGGTTTCCATCCGCCACATAAGAGGTATTTGTGACTTACGAAATCAAGCAGTGTGACTTTGATTTTTTGCAGGTCTATTCGCGATTCTACCAAAATCCTCGATTGGTTGTCTAATCGGCGCGCATCGCCGACGGGATCAAGGGTGCCCTACCGGATTTTTCCGAAGGCGAGAAAACCAAACCCTGGAAGCGAGGCCGCCGCCAGTAGCGAGGCGTCGCCCATCCCGTCCGCGGAGACGACCGCAGGTGCATCGAGAAATACATGGTGAAAGCCAAACGCAACGCCGGCCCCTAGGACGAGCGCTATCCAGCAGCAGCCGATCATCGTGCAATCCTTCACGGTCCCTCCCTTGCGTTACGACTCGTCGTCGCTCTGAGAGTGAATGCGAAGAGGAAGCCAGGGTTGCCGCAATCTCCTAAAAAGCTTAATCGCTCCGGCCGCCGTGTTTGTTCCTGAGCCGTGCAGGCACGGGTTTTTCCCATGACGGCAACCAACCGGCCATTAGCGGCATTCCCTCCTGCAGGAAGGGATCGTGATGGCAAGAGCATTCACAAGAGCATCGATCGCCACGAGTGGAGCAATACTGGCACTGGCTTTGGCCGGATGTGCCTCGCCGGTACAGCCGCGCGCCGTTCCCGCGCCTGATCTCGCCGAAAACGCCTGCGGCAATCCCACGGCCACGGTCGAGCCGCGCATCGTCTATGTCAACGGCGTCCCGGATGCCTGCGCACTCTACGTGCCAGGGACGGACACGCTCGTCGATATGGCAACCCTTCGCCGAGAATAGCCGGCACATTTTTGGATTTCCGGGAACCTCGCGGCGCGTGCGCGTTTGTTTGCTATGCATCTGAAATTTGCGATGGTGACGGCGGCCCTGCTCGCCGGATTGACGGCCTGCCAATCGGATCGCAGCCCGCCCCGCGCGCTCAACGCGACGGCGCCCGCCAATCCCGCTCCCGCTCCGCCTGGGGCGTCCCTCCGTCAGACCGCCAGCGCCGGCGCCATCTCGCCCAGCAATCCCAGCACCGCGATCGTCGACGTGAACCGCTCGGTGCCGCAGCCGCTCGGAGCCAATTCGCCGCCGCCTACAACTTTCGAGAATTCCTGCGCGCCGGCGCCCTATGTCTTCCAGTCCATTGCCGGCTACGAAGCCGCCCGCGTGAAGGATTGCCGCAACGATCAACTTCTTTACCTGCCGACAAGCGCGCAGACCCTGATCGACACCTACCTGCAGGAATGCAGCCGGCGCTGCGGCGGCGCCTGAGAGACCGGCCGTGTGGTGAATTGCATTGAGCTCAGCTGCCGGCGAGCTCAGCTGCCGGCGCCACTTGATCGCGTAGCGTCGCGTTGGCGCATCGGCCCGCCCCAGCAGACATCGACGGTGCCGTCGCGGGCAAGTGCCACATAGAACGGCGCATGGAAGACGGCGCGCAGCGATTCCTCGAGGATGACGGCCATGGCGTTGCGGTCTCCGGCGGGCAAGGCATCAACTATAGCGGGTGATCAGTCCGAAGTGCCGCGCCAAAAGCTCCAGGGCGGAAAGCCTGTCGAGCGGCCGAATCCTGAGGACGGTGCGGCCGTCGCTGTCGATATCGATCCACTCCAGCGCCGCCAGCGTATCGTCGTCTATCTCCGCGAGCGGCTTGCAGCGGCCGTCGTCGTCGAGCCACGACCGCACCGACGCAAAGGCGACACGACCGATCTCGGCCAGCACACGTTCGGGGCTGAGACCGAAGCGCGCGAAGCGCTGGCGCGCATGCGCGCCGATGGCGCCCTGAAGGGCCGGCACTTTCAGCAGAATCGACGCCTCGTTCGCCGCATTGCCAGCCGGATAGCCGGCCCGGACGGCGGCCTTGCAGCCGTTGAGATCGACAGTGTACTCGGCCGCGAAGCGCGCGCGGCGGCCGAAGCCGTCGCTGGCCGTATCGAGCCCCCCATCGTCGCCGGCCGGCGCCTCGAACAGACGGAGATATTTGCCGAGAAACTTCAGTGCCGCGAGCTTGCCGCGTCGACGCACGCGCCACATCCGCCCCTGGCAGAGGGGCTTGCGAGGATCGTAAAGGCGGAAGGCGTCCCGCAGGCCCTCATCGATCGCGCCCTCCGGCTTGAGCTTGCCGTCCGCGTCGAGCATCCCGCGCAAATCGGCAAAGGCCTGCGCCATGGCAGCGGCCAGCAGGCGGTCGCCTATCTGCTCGACCCCGTCGAAATGCTCATGACGATGGACGGCCAGCGCCGCCCCGATATCGGGACGCCGCAGCAGCCGGACGCCGACATCGGCTGCTCCGCCGGGCGCGTGGCCCGCCACGATGGCGGCCTGTTTGGCATTGGGGCGGCGGGCGTATTCGGCAACGAAGTCCGCGAAGCGCGAGGGGTCGGCGGTGTTCATGCCCGCCATAAGGGGTATTTGTGACTCACGATTGCAAGCAGTGTGACTTTGATTTTTCAGGCTCGGGCTCGCGCCGGATGGCTTGTTTTGACATATTAAATCGCTTACATATGTAAGCGATTTGGTATCCAAAGAGGCAAGCAATGACCACGGTTACGCTTCGCAAGACGGGCAATTCGCTGAGCTTCAATTGCCCCAAGGATGTCGCCGCCGCGACCAATCTGCGGGAGGGCGATACGCTTCACATGTCGGTCGTTCATGGCCGCATCGTGCTCACGCCCTGCGATCCGGATTTCGCCGATACGATGGACGCCGTCGAGGACGGCGCGCGCCGCTTTCGCAATGCCTATACCCAGCTGTCGAAGAAGTGAAAGAGCCGCGCTGGATCAGCCGGCAGGCGGCGCTCGCCACAAATGAACGCCTCGTCGGTTTGTTCGGCGGCATGGCGGCGGGCATACGCGATGAGAACCTCTTCCAGGCCGCACTCGCCCGCGCCTTGAACAAGTGGCACTACGAGGAGCCCCGTCCCGATCTCTTCGAACTCGCCGCTGCCTACTGCTTCGCCTTATGCAAGGGCCATCCTTTCCAGGATGGCAACAAGCGCACCGCGCATGCCATCGCCTATGCCTTCCTGCGCATCAACGGCCGGCTCCACGACGCACCGGAGCCCGACGTCGTCCGCACCGTGATCGGCGTCGAGGACAGTTCGATCGACGAACACGCTCTCGCCGCGTGGTTCGGCAAGACGTCGGCGAAGATCTAGACAGGCCGAGCCTGGCAAGCTTCAGCGATGAAGGCCTTGCCGACCTGGCATCGCGCCGTCCCTAAAATTCGACCAAACAAAAAGCCCCGCATCTGCGGGGCTTTTGGTCTCTCGGCAATGGTGGGCGCTGTAGGGCTCGAACCTACGACCCGCTGATTAAGAGTTCGGTGCCCTAACTCCTCACAGCTCCTCGTGAGGCATCTAAAACGTCGATGGCATCGACACTTGCAGCTATTCCGGTGCTCGGGGTTGATCCCGTCAACCCAGGCCAGCGCGCCTATCGGAGTGCCAAAGCGATGCCACAGCGAACCACCATCACCGACATTGCCCTCAAGGCAGCGAAACCACCCACAACCGGCTCCCTCAACGGCCTCTATGTAATCGTGGAGAACACCGACATCACGGGCATCGGTAAGCATGCGGTGAGTACCGCGGCGTAGCTACTCGCGTCGGCGATCTGCAGCTTGCCTTTTGTATTCGTCGACGAGTTCCTTGAGGTTCTCGACGCCGAAGGGCGTAAACGCGGTGACGACATTATCGTCGTCGAGATCGCAGACGTAGAGACGGCCATCTTCGGGCTCCAACTCCAGCGCGATCTCTTCCAGCCATGCTTCGTCCTCGCCGAGCATCTTGGCCACGCGTGCGATGGTGAACACGTGGCTTGGAGCGGCCATCTCAGGCGGCCTCGGCGACGGCTCGGCGGGGCGCCCAGTTCCAGGGCAACAGCTCGTCGAGCCGGCTGGCGGGATGTTCGGCGATGCGGGTCAGCACATCGGCCAGCCAGGCCTGGGGATCGACGTCGTTCAGTTTTGCCGTGACGATGAGACTGTAAAGGAAAGCGGCACGCTGGCCGCCGCGGTCGGAGCCGGCGAACAGCCATGCTTTTCTGCCGAGAGCCAACCCGCGCAGGGCTCGCTCGGCGGCATTGTTGGTGAGGCAGATCCGGCCGTCGTCGAGGAAGCGGGCGAAGGCGTCCCATCGCTTCAGCATATAATCCATGGCGACAGCGACGTCGGCGTGACGAGACAGCTTTCGCCGTTCCTCGCGCATCCACGCTTCGAGCGCAGCGACCAGCGGCGCGGCTTGTTCCCGGCGAACCGCCAGGCGCCGGTCGGCCGGCAGCCGGTTGATGGCACGCTCGATGTCGAACAGGGCGTCGATCCGCCGAACCGCTTCGTGGGCGATGGGCGAGACAACAGCAGGGGCTCGGCGCTGGGCCTTGCGTCGGGCATTGGCCTCGAGATCGGCGAGTACGAAGAACTTGCGCCGGGCATGGCTCCAGCACGCCGCCTCGAGGATGAGGCCTGGGCTTCGGCCGTCGGCGTACAGCTTGCCATAGCCGCCGTAGGCGTCGGCCTGCAAGATGCCGGTCCAGGTGGCAAGATGCTGCCTTGGATGTTCACCCGAGCGGTCGCGCGAGTAGAAGAACACCGCGCCCGGCGGCGCCCGGCCACCGAACGGCCGGTCATCGCGCACGTAGGTCCAACATCGCCCGGTGACGGTCTTGCCCTTGGCCAGCACCGGCACCGTCGTGTCGTCGCCGTGCAGCCGCTCGGCCGCCATCACGTGCGCCAGCAGGCGCTCATGAAGCGGCTGCAGGACTGTGCAGCAGGCACCAACCTGATCGGCCAGCGTTGACAGGCTGAGTAGCACGCCCTCGCGGGCGTAGCGTTCGGCCTGGCGATTGAGCGGCTGATGCTGGCCGTACTTCTCGAACAGGATCATCGCCAGCAGGCTGGGGCCGGCCCAACCTCTGGGCACGACATGGAACGGCGCCGGCGCCTGGCCGATGCTCTCGCAGTCACGGCACGAGAACTTCTCGCGGACTGTCTGGATCACCTTCCACTGGCGGGGAATGACCTCCAGCGTCTCGGTGATATCTTCACCCAGCTTCGACAGGCGGGTGCCGCCGCAGCAGGCGCAGGCCGCCGGACCGGGCACGACCAAGCGCTCGCGTTGCAGATGCTCGGGGAACGGCTTGCGCGAGGGGCGCTTGCGGGTGAAGGCCGCAACCTTGGTCGTCCGCGCCACTACCTTTTCAGCCGCCAACTCGTCCTCGGTCGCCGAGGCCTCCAGCTCTTCCAGCTGCAGCTCCAGCTGATCGAGCAGGCGGGCGCTGCGCTCGGAGCGCTGGCCGAAGCGATCCCGCCTGAGCTTCTCGATCTGCAACTTGAGATGAGCGATCAAGGCCTGGTCGTCGGCCGCCATGGCCCGCAGGGTCGCCGCTTCGGCCGATACCGTCGCAGCATGCGCCCGCGCCGCGACCAGTAGCCGTTTCAGGCTCTCGGTGTCGTTCGGCAGGTGATCCATCGGCGTCATCGCATCGACAGAAGAGCACAGATGCCGCCGCGTGTGATGAACTCGATGCGGCCCGATTCAATCGGTCGCAGTCATCCCGCCAACTCCGGGCGCCACGTCCGCTGCGGATGGCGCCAGTCGATGCCTTCGAGCAGATAGCCGAGTTGCCCAGGCGTGATGGTCACTACACCTTCCGTCGTCACCGGCCACACGAAGCGCCCCTTCTCTAGACGCTTGGCGTAGAGCGAGGCGCCCAGCCCGTCGTACCAGAAGATCTTGATCAGCTTGCCGCTCTTGCCGCGGAAGACATAAAGATCGCCGGCATGCGGGTCGCACCGCAACGCCTGCTGGATGCGCAGGGCCAGCGAGTTCATGCCGCAGCGCATGTCCGTGTGACCGGCCGCGATCCACACCCGAACGCCTGACGGAACCGGGATCATCGCCGCGACAGGACCTCGATCACGAGAGACAATGCCGCCTCGTCGACGGCCCGGTCCACGATCACCCGATCGCCGCCGCCGAGCACGATCTCCATCCGACCCTCCGGCGATGACGCCGCTGCCGCCATCGACGTCGTCTCCGTCGTCTGGGCCGGGATACCGATTACGGCAGGCATGAAGCTGGTCGGATCGTCGGGCGGTGCCGACACGGTGGCGCCCATCTTGCGCCGCCAGGTAAACAGCATGTTGGCGTTCATGTCGTGCCGGCGCGCCACCACCGATACCGACACTCCACGCTTCAACGTCTCAGCCACGATCCGGCGCTTCTCGCCATCCGACCACCGCCGACGCCGGGCTTTGGCGCCATACCCCGAACCTGACATCTATCATCGTGTCCATTATCTGCTTCGTGGACACTTCAGGCGTGTCGCCACGGCCTTCGATCATCCGACATCGCCTACCACCGCGTACAGGCGGCCCTCGGCGGAGGGGTAC
>JBBRFD010000080.1:0-19353 GCA_038224985.1 Reyranellales bacterium | reverse complement strand
AGTACACCAAGACATGCGGCACCTGCGGGACATTTTTTACGCCCGGCTCGTGCAAATGCGCGAGGCCTGATTGCCCTTTACCCCAGACTGGGGCATGAGGCCGTGACCTAATGGCGTCCCGGCAAACCTTGACCGGGATGCATGCGGCTTCTATTTTGCGGCACTGCAAAAACCGCCAGTAAGTCGCGGAATCACAAAGGCTTTTTGAGCTTCGGGGAACTACCGTGTCCGACCCCTCAGTGGCACGTGACAAGCCAACCTGTTTTCAGGAATTGATCCTCACGTTGCAGGATTACTGGGCTAGTCAGGGCTGCCTCATCCTTCAGCCCTACGATATGGAAATGGGGGCCGGCACCTTCCACACGGCCACCACGCTGCGCGCGCTGGGGCCGAAACCGTGGAACGCCGCCTATGTGCAGCCCTCGCGCCGCCCCAAGGATGGTCGCTATGGCGAGAACCCAAACCGGATGCAGCACTACTACCAGTTCCAGGTGATCATGAAGCCGTCACCGGCCGATTTTCAGGAGCTCTATCTCGGCTCGCTGGCGGCAATCGGCATCGATTCTTCTCTGCATGACATCCGCTTCGTCGAGGACGACTGGGAGAGCCCGACGCTCGGTGCCTGGGGGCTTGGCTGGGAAGTCTGGTGCGACGGTATGGAAGTCTCGCAGTTCACTTACTTCCAGCAGGTGGGTGGCATCGAGGTCGAACTCGTGGCGGGCGAGATCACCTATGGTCTCGAGCGTCTGGCGATGTACCTCTTCGACAAGAAGACGGTCTACGAACTACCGTACAATTCACCCGCGTCGAACGTGCCGCTGACCTATGGCGACGTGTTCCTGCAGAACGAGCAGGAGCAGTCGGCTTACAATTTCGAGCATGCCGACACCGAGATGCTGTTTCGGCACTTTGTGGATGCCGAAAAAGAATCCGGCCGCATGATCGAGAAGAAGCTGCCGCTGCCGGCCTATGAGCAATGCATCAAGGCCAGCCATGTCTTCAACCTGCTAGATGCGCGCGGCGTGATCAGCGTCACCGAGCGCCAGAGCTCTATTCTGCGCGTGCGCACCCTCGCCAAGGCCTGCTGTGAAGCGTGGCTTGCGACGCAAACCGCGAAGGCGGCCTGACGATGGCCGAGCTGTTTCTCGAACTGCTGAGCGAAGAGATTCCGGCGCGGATGCAGGCGCGTGCCTCGGAAGATCTCAAGCGGTTGGTATGCGATGGCCTCAAGGCCGCGGGTCTGGCTTTCACCGACGCGAAGGCTTTTGCGACGCCGCGCCGTCTGGCGCTGGTGATCGACGGACTGCCGGCGGCGCGCGCCGACGTGAGCGAAGAAAAGCGCGGACCTCGCGTGGGTGCACCGGATCAGGCGATCCAGGGCTTCCTCAAGGGTTCGGGGCTGGCCTCGCTCGACCAGGCCGAGAAGCGCGATACCGGCAAGGGCGAGTTCTGGTTCGCCGTGATCAACAAGAAGGGCGGCCCGACGGCCGATGCGCTGCCCGGCGTGATCGACGCCGCCATGAAGGCGCTGCCGTGGCCCAAATCGATGAAGTGGGGCAGCGGCGTGATGCAGTGGGTGCGTCCGCTGCAGGGCATCGTGGCGCTGTTCGACGGCAAGGTGCTGAGCGGTGAAGTCTCGCCCGGTGGCCAGATGGCGCCGGTGGCGTTCGGCAATACGACGCGCGGTCACCGCTTCCTGAGCAAGGGCGCGATCACCGTCACGGGTTTTGCCGACTATGAAGCGAAGCTGCGCAACGCCCATGTCATTCTCGACCCCGCCGAGCGCAAGAAGATCATCGCCGAGCGCGCGGAGAAGCTCTGCACCGATGCCGGTGTCATCCTGAAGAAGGACGACGGGTTGATGGACGAGGTCGCGGGGCTGGTCGAATGGCCGGTGCCGCTGATGGGCACCATCGATGCGCAGTTCATGGACCTGCCGACCGAAGTGCTGATCGTCACCATCAAGACGCATCTCCGCTACTTCGTCACGACGAAGAAGGACGGCACGCTCGCCGACCGCTTCATCGTGGTCGCCAATAATGTGGCGCGGGACGGCGGCGCGGTGATTGTCGATGGCAACGAGCGCGTGCTGCGGCCACGACTGGCCGACGCCAAGTTCTTCTGGGACCAGGATCGCAAGCAGACGCTCGCAAGCCGTCTGCCGGGGCTCAAGGGAATCGTCTTCCACGCCAAGCTTGGCACTCAGGCTGAGCGTGTCGAGCGTATCGTGGCGCTTGCCGACAAGATCGCGGGTTACGTGCCGGGCGCCGACAAGGCGCAGGCGCGGCAGGCTGCGGAGCTGTGCAAGTCTGATCTCGTGTCGGGCGTCGTGGGTGAATTCCCCGAGGTACAGGGCGTCATGGGCCGCTACTACGCCCTGAACGAGAAATTGCCGGCGGCCGTGGCCGATGCGATCGGCGAGCACTACACGCCGGCGGGCCCCAACGACGGCTGCCCGAGCGCTCCCGTGTCGGTCGCCGTTGCGCTGGCGGACAAGCTCGACGCGCTCATCTCCTTCTGGTCGATCGGCGAGAAGCCGACCGGCTCGCGCGATCCTTATGCGCTGCGCCGTGCGGCGCTGGGCGTCATCCGCATCATTGTCGAGAACAAGCTGCGCCTTCCGCTGGGCGCTTTCTTTGAGGCGCCCGACCTGATGGCGTTCTTCGCCGAGCGCCTGAAGGTGCAGATGCGTGAGAAAGGCGTGCGCCATGACGTGGTCGATGCCGTCCTCGCGGTCGGCAACGAAGACGATCTCGTGCGCCTGCTCGCCAAGGTCGAAGTCGTGCAGGCTTTCCTGGGCGATGAGGCCGGCAAGAACCTGCTGACTGGCTATGGCCGTGCGGCGAACATCGTACGCGCGGAAGAGAAGAAAGATAAGGCGCTGACCGCGCAGCTCGCCGGCAAGCCCGACGCGGCGTTGCTCGAACAGGCCGAAGAAAAAGCCGTCGCGGCGGCGCTGTCGGAAGTCGAGGGCAAGGTCGGTCCAGCGCTGAACAGCGAGGACTTCGCGGGCGCAATGGCTGCTTTCGCCGGTTTGCGCGCGCCGATCGATGCGTTCTTCGACAAGGTTCAGGTCAATGTCCCGGACAAGCCGGCATTGCGCCTCAACCGTCTCAAATTGCTCAACCAGATTCGCGCCACCATGGACTCAGTGGCGGATTTCTCGAAGATCGAGGGCTGACGAATGGCGAAATGGGTTTACAGCTTCGGTGACGGCAAGGCCGAGGGCCGCGCGGAGATGCGCAACCTGCTGGGCGGCAAGGGCGCCAACCTGGCCGAGATGTCGAGCCTCGGGCTGCCGGTGCCGCCAGGCTTCACCGTCACCACCGAACTCTGCACCCACTACTACGCCAACAAGGAAACCTATCCTGGCGAGTTGAACGACGAGGTCGAGAAGGCGCTGGCCGCGGTCGAGAAGATCGTTGGAGCGGGCTTCGGCGATCCCAACAATCCGCTGCTGGTCTCCGTGCGCTCCGGCGCGCGCGCCTCGATGCCCGGCATGATGGATACCGTGCTCAACCTCGGCCTCAACGACCGTACCGTGCTCGGTCTCTCCAAGTCTTCCGGCGACGAGCGCTTCGCCTATGACAGCTACCGGCGCTTCATCCAGATGTATTCCAACGTCGTGCTCGACGTCGGCCATCACTATTTCGAGGAAGCGCTCGAGCTCAAGAAAGAGGATCTCGGCGCACATATGGATACCGACCTCAAGGCCGACGACTGGCGCGCCATCGTCGTCGAGTACAAGAAGATCGTCGAGAAGCGCAGCGGCAAGCCCTTCCCGCAGGAGCCGCGCGAGCAGCTCTGGGGGGCGGTCGGCGCTGTCTTCGGTTCGTGGATGAACCAGCGTGCCATCACCTATCGCCGCCTGCATTCGATCCCCGAGAGCTGGGGCACGGCCGTCAACGTGCAGGCCATGGTCTTCGGCAACATGGGCGACGATTGCGCCACGGGTGTCGCCTTCACGCGCGATCCCTCGACCGGCGCCAACCTGTTCTATGGCGAGTATCTCGTGAACGCCCAGGGCGAGGATGTCGTGGCCGGCATTCGCACGCCGCAGCACCTCACCATCGAGGGTAAGCAAGCGCAGAACTCCGACGCGCCGGCGATGGAAGAGGTCATGCCGGAGGTGTTCAAGCAGCTCGCCGCGGTGCGCATCAAGCTCGAGACGCATTACCGCGACATGCAGGACATCGAGTTCACCGTGCAGCGTGGCAAGCTCTATATGCTGCAGACCCGCAACGGCAAGCGCACGGCCAAGGCCGCGCTCAAGATCGCCGTCGACATGGTGCGCGACGGGTTGATCACCAAGAAAGACGCCATCGCCCGTATCGTGCCGTCGTCGCTCGATCAGCTCCTGCATCCGACGCTCGACCCCAAGGCGCCGCGCAAGGTGATCGCCAAGGGCCTGCCCGCGTCACCCGGCGCGGCTTCCGGCAAGATCGTCTTCACCGCCGACGAGGCCGAGAAGCAGGCGCGCGGCGGCGAGAAGGTCATTCTCGTCCGCCGTGAGACCAGCCCCGAGGATATCCACGGCATGCATGCGGCTGAAGGCATCCTGACCTCGACTGGTGGCATGACCAGCCACGCCGCCGTCGTGGCGCGCGGCATGGGCAAGCCCTGCGTCGCTGGCGCCGGCGACGTGCGCATCGATGCCAAGACCGAAACCATGAGCGTGCGCGGGACCACGGTGAAGAAGGGCGAGACCATCACCCTCGACGGCAGCACCGGCGAGATTATCCTGGGCGTCGTGCCGACCGTGCAACCCGAGATGTCCGGCGACTTCACCGAACTGATGACCTGGGCCGACGAGATACGCACTCTTGGGGTTCGCACCAATGCCGAGACGCCGACCGATGCCGCGCAGGCGCGGGAGTTCGGCGCCGAGGGCATCGGCCTTTGCCGCACCGAACACATGTTCTTCGATGGCGACCGCATCGTGGCGGTGCGCCAGATGATCCTGGCGGATGATGAGAAGAGCCGGCGCGTCGCCCTGGCCAAGATTCAGCCGATGCAGCGCCAGGATTTTGTCGAGCTCTTCGAGATCATGGCGGGCCTGCCGGTGACGATCCGCCTACTCGATCCGCCGCTGCACGAGTTCCTGCCCAAGACATCTGCAGAAATGGAAATCGTCGCCAAGGATCTTGGCGTCGACCTGGCCGAGGTCGAGAGCCGGGCCCACAAGCTGCACGAGTTCAATCCGATGCTGGGCCATCGCGGCGTGCGGCTCGGTATCTCCTATCCCGAGATCTACGAAATGCAGGCCCGCGCCATCTTCGAGGCGGTGGCCGAGGTGCAGAAAAAGGCCGGCAAGACCGTCATCCCGGAGATCATGATCCCGCTGGTCGCCACCCAGAAAGAATTCGACCTGATGAAGGTCGTGATCGATCAGGTCGCGGCCGAAGTCAGTCAGATGTCGGGCCAGAAGCTCGAATACCTCACCGGCACCATGATCGAGCTGCCGCGCGCTGCCTTGCGCGCTGGCGACATCGCCAAGTCGGCGGAGTTCTTCAGCTTCGGCACCAACGATCTCACCCAGACGACGTTTGGCCTGAGCCGCGACGACTCCGCTTCGTTCCTCGAGAAGTACCAGCAGCGTGGCATTCTCGAGCACGATCCCTTCGCCTCGCTCGATATCGAGGGGGTGGGCGAGTTGATCGAGATCGCCACCGAGCGGGGCCGCAAGGCGCGCAAGGGGCTGAAGCTCGGCATCTGCGGCGAGCATGGTGGCGATCCGGCCTCGGTGTTCTTCTGCCACAAGATCGGCCTCGACTACGTCTCGTGCTCGCCCTACCGCGTGCCGATCGCGCGGCTGGCCGCTGCCCAGGCCGCTCTCGGCGGGCCGCTCAAGACGGAATGAGCCTTCAGGCGCTTCGCGACGGCGGCAAACGCGCCCTCGCGGCGGCTCTTGTCGATCTCGAACGCGATGGTGACAGCGCCCGGTCGCTGGATCTGCTGGACCAGGCGTGGCGAGCCCCCAAGGCTCATGTCGTCGGCGTCACCGGCCCACCCGGCGTCGGCAAGTCCTCGCTCTGCGCCTCGCTGGTCGCAGCCTGGCGTCACGATGGCCGCAGCGTCGGCGTGATTGCCGTCGATCCGTCGTCCCGTACCAGTGGCGGCGCTTTGCTGGGTGACCGCGTCCGGATTGTGCACGACGCCACCGACGATGGTGTCTTTGTGCGTTCGATGGCGGCGCGCGACCGGCTGGGCGGGCTGGCCGACCAGACGCTGCCGGCCATGGTGCTGATGCGCGCCCTGTTCGACCGCGTGCTGATCGAGACCGTCGGCGTCGGCCAGTCGGAGACCGACGTCGCGGGTTTCGCCGATACGGTGATGTTCTGCGTCCAGCCGGGCGCTGGCGATTCTCTGCAGTTCATGAAGGCCGGCATCGTCGAGATCCCGCATCTCGTGGTCGTCACCAAGGCCGATCTCGGCGCCGCCGCCGAGCGTGCCCGGGCCGACGTTGCCGGCGCCCTGTCGTTGGCCTCGGCCGGCGACGACTGGGCGACGCGGGTGCTCTCTGTGTCCTCGCGCAGCGGAGCGAAGTTGGAGGTTTTGATGGCGGCACTGGAGGCGCATCGGGCTCACTTGGCAGAAGCGGGCCGGCTCACTGGTGCCCGCCATCGCCAGGCCGAAGGCTGGATTGCCGAGGCGCTGCGCGACCGCTTCGGCCGCCAGGGGCTTGCCCGCCTCGGCCAACTTGGCTTCGATCTCGCCTTGAGGCCGGGCGCGCAGCCGTTCGAGCGGTTGCGGGAGCTGGGCACCCTACTGGAGGCAAAGCGATGACTCATCCAACCGACGGCGGCTGCATCTTCTGCAAGATCGTGGCCGGCCAAATTCCCTGCTTCAAGCTGCTCGAGGACGAGCACACCATCGCTTTCATGGACGTCAACCCGGTCAATCCTGGTCATGCGCTGAGCGTCGCCAGGGGCCACTGGCCCACGGTCGACGTGATTCCGCCTGCAGTCATGGGGGCGGTCGCTCAAACCGCGCAGCGCGTGGCCAAGGCGGCAATGGGCGCGCTGAAGCCCAGGGGGTTGAACTTGCTGCAGGCCAACGGACCGGCCGCCGGTCAGAGCGTGCCGCATCTGCACATCCATGTGCTGCCGCGCGGCCAAGACGACGGCGCGACCTTCAACTGGGAATACAAGCCCGGCGACAAGGCCGAGATCGAGGCGATCTACAAAAAGATGAAGGCGTTGCTCTGAGATGACGGCCTAAGCCGCCATCGAAGCGTCCTTGGCGATCGTGCCGGAGAACCACTCGCGCTCGTCGCGGCGGAACAGGTCGCGGATATAGTCGATCACCGTGCGGATGCGCGCACCCTTGTTCGTCTCCTCGTGCGACACCAGCCAGATGTCGCGCACGATGTCGAGATCGATCGGGGCGGGCTGCAGTGGGCTCGACTTCATGACCCATTCCGGGAAGACCGAGATGCCGTAGCCGACGCGCACCGCTTCAATTGCCGAATAAGAAGAGTTGGTGCGCAGCACGACGTTCGGGGCCTGCTCGACCATCTCGCTCCACGGCCGCATGACCGAGAGGTTATGGAGTACGGTATGATCGACGATGTGGTGATCCCTGGCTTCGTTAAGGCTCCGGGGTATCCCGAACTGCTCGACATAGCTCGGCGCGGCAAAGATCGAGGTGGCGAACTGGCCGACCTTGGCGGCAACCAATTGGTTGGACGACGGACGGACGAAGCGAATGGCGAGATCGGCCTGACGGGTCGCCAGATCCAAAATCTGATCGCCGGAAATTACCTGTACCACGATATCTGGATGGGAGCGGCGCAGCTCAGTCAGCCGCGGCACCAGCCAGCCGGCGGCGATGCCCTCGGTGGCGGCTACGCGGACAATGCCGGACATTTCACGGTCGAGGCCGGCCAAATGCCGTTCGATCGAGGCGGCGTTCGACATCATCGATTCGGCCTGCAGCAGCACGCCGCGTGCGGCCGGCGTCACTTCCATGCCGTGGCGGTGGCGATCGAAGAGCTTGGCGCCGAGGCGGCGCTCGAGCGCCTGGATGCGGCGGCCGACGGTGGTTTGCTTGGTGTTCAGCTGCGCGGCGGCAGCTGAGAAGCTGCCTGTCTTGGCCACGGCCAGGAAGAAGCGAACGTCGTCCCAATCCCCGAGGATATTGGGTGTTTTGCTCTTGCGTGGAGGGACTAGGGCCATGGGAACAATCGATACAATGAATGAATACTTTCAATCGCCTGTTGGGTTTACCTTGAGTCATCGAAGGTTTTGCGTCGTTTTCTGTCTCATTTGTAAGGCTTTAGCGGCTTTTTCTCAAGAACTGCGTCTATTTCAAAGCGATATCTAGGACCTGTATTCGTTAGTCAATCTATCGGTTGTGTTTTTGTACTGGATTGACGTCGTGTCCACAGGCTTCTGGGTGCTTTGGTGTCCGCAGTTGACGCTGACAGAAAACCGGCTGAGTCGTCGCTAATCGACAAAGCTTACCGTTACGTGCGCAGTCCTTCGACGCGCATAGCGGCGTTTGTCGGCCTTCTTACATACCTGAGCTATGCGTACGCGCACCACAGTTGGGCTAACGCCTCGCTGATCGGCGTGGCAGTGTTTATCGGGGTGTTTTCACCCAGCTACGCCCGGTTGAGCAACAAGGCGGAACTCTGGACCCAGAACAGGTTCGGTTTCGTTTCGATCGGTCGCCTGGGCCGATTCGTTCCACAGTATTTGTTCAATCTCGCGGTGTTCGGAGTAACCCTATGGGGAGGGGCTCTCAACCGCGATGGCGTCGCCTCGGTGGGAGGCATCGCCGTTGCGGCCTTGATCACGACGGTGGCGTCGCAGGGCGCCCAGTATCTCGGCATCTTCCTGTTTCAGCGCGGCGTCGGCGACCTGAACCGCAACGTGCTGCTCGGATTGTCGGCCAATATCCTGCTGACGGCGCTCGGCACGGCGGGCATTCCCTATGCCCGCGAAGCCTTCCTCATCCTGGGCACCACCCTGGGCGGGGTGTTCTACACCATCGGCCTGATGTCGGACATTCGCTCCCAGATCGCGCCGAAACGCGGCGTGGGCGTGTTCTTCGGCACCTTCAACCCCTTCCACAATACGCATATCTCGATGATCCAGCGGGCCATCGTGGAACGCAACCTGGAGAAGGTCGTTGTTCATCCGACGATCGTTCCCCGGTTGTATGCCGACGCCCTGCGCAAGGGCGAGACCGAGATTGCGCGCCTGCAGGACGGCTATCAGATTTACGAGCGTACGGCGAAAGCCGACATGAACGTCGAGTACTTCCCGGCCGGCCGCATGTTTCTGGCGCCGCAGACGCGGAAGATCCTGATCGAATTGGCGGTCGCCGAAGCCCGTCTCGGGGAACGTATCGAGGTCGCGTACTACCCGGAGGTCTACGAGACCAAGGGCTTCCAGGGCGTGATCGGCGAGATCAAGCGCCGCTTTCCCGGCCAGCCGCTGCATGGCCTGCACGGCACGGATATCGGCGGCATGGCGGTGCGCGGGATCTACGACGAGTGTGGCTGGATCTATCCTTGGCGCATCTTGCGCCGCGACAGCGTTTCCGCGACGGCGATCCGCCGCGGCACCAAGGGCATGACCTCGCGTGTCGTGTCCTCGGTACTGGAGCAACTGGCCGCCAATCGCGAGTGGGTGGAAGCAGGCGGCCGGCGCTTCCGGAATGTGAATGGGGTTTTGAGTGAAGGAGGGGATCATGTCACAGCGTAATGAGGATGGCCGCAAGCCGGTCGTGACGATCAAGCTGGCGTCGACATCGGACGAATTGCTGCAGTGCTATGCGCTGCGGGCCGCGGTCTTCATGGGCGAGCAGCATTGCCCGTATTACGAGGAATTCGACGGCAACGACTACACCGCCACGCATATCGTCATGTATGTCGACGGCGAGCCCGCCGGTTCGATGCGCATCCGCTGGTTCCAGTCCTTCGCCAAGCTGGAGCGCTGCGTGTTCCTGCGCCGCTACCGCTCGCAGGGCCTGTTCCAGGACTTCGTGCGCTGGGCCATGAAATTTGCCGGCAACAAAGGCTATCCCAAGGCCTACCTGCACCTGCAGAAGCGCCTGCTGCCGATCATGGAGAAGGAAGGTTTCAAGCGCGTCGACGACCGCACGTTCGTCTTCTCCGATCACGAATACTACGCGGTTGCCGCCGACCTCTCGGCCACCAACGAGCATCCGACGATGACGACGGATCCGATGGTGCTGAACCGGCCGGAAGACCGCATGGACATGCCGGGCGTGCTGGAAGACTCGGTCGCGCGCGGCGCCAGCAGCCCGCATGCTGCCTGGCAGGCGCGTACGAACTGATTTTCGGGCTTTTAGAGCGTTACGAGTGGGAAGGGTTATCCGATGAGCACACCACAGGGAATTCCGAGGGGCGAGGACGGTCCGGTCACGACCAAGATCGCCATGACCATGGAAGAGTCGCTGCAGGGCTTCGCCGTTCGCGCCGCCTGCTTCTTGGGCGAACTCGAGGTGCCCTACAGCGAGGAGTTCGACGGCCACGACTTCAGCGCTACCCATGTCATCGCCTATGTCGGCGAGGAGCCGGTGGGCACGGTGCGCCTGCGCTGGTTCCAGTCCTTCGCGATGCCCGAGCGGCTGGCGGTGGTGCAGCGCTTCCGTGGCCGCAACATCGGCCAGGTGCTGCTCGAGCGCTGCCGCCTGCTGACCGAGCGCCGCGGCTGCAACATGCTCTATACGCAGGTGCTGCCGCGCGACACGACCTACTGGGAAAAGCAGGGCTGGCGCCGCCTCGTTGCCGAGGCGGTGGCCGCCGAGGACCGCACCATCGTGGCGATGATCCGCGCCGTCGATCCCAGCAAGCCGCTGCCCGAGGTCGAGGCGCCTGAAATGGTGGCGCTGCGCGCCGAGCCGCGGCTCGATGAATCCGGCCTGCCGGCCGGCAGTGTCGCCAACTAGCGGAACGCATCGCAAGAATCGGCCCAAGGAATCGTAGAGGGGACTGTCGACGGAAGACGCCACACACGGCCGGAATTCGCGCCAGGATGCCTCATTGGGGTGGGGCTTCCGGGCGGCGGTTGGCCGACCGGGGGGTAGAGTGTGGTGTCCGTCTGCCCGTCCGCGCGCCGGCTTTGGCCGGCGCGCGGATGTGGGACCTTGGGGGAGGTCGATGGGAGAGTTGATGAATATCGTCGTCGAGCCGCGCACGCGGCGACGGCGGGGAAGAGGGGCATTGTCGCGCAAGAAGCAGGCAGCGGCATTGTTTCGGATCTGGCATGGCGTTCGCGAGATTATGGGCGAGGCCGAGCATCTGGGCGACGGCGAGCTGGTTCATTCTTGGCCGTGGCGCAGATGCGGGTCGAGGAGAAGACCACGAATCTCCTGGGTTCGGCCCTGCTTCGAACGGTAGATACTTCGAGGCCGAACTGACAGCTACTTGTGGCGCGGCTTACTTGTGACGTGGATCCAGCGCGTCGCGCAGGCCGTCGCCCAGCAGATTGAACGACAGCACGGCGAGGAAGATCGCCATGCCGGGCCAGAACGCCATCCACGGCGCCTGGGCGATGAAGCGTTGCGCCGAGTTCAGCATGCTGCCCCAGGACGGCGCCGGCGGTTGCTGGCCCAATCCCAGGAAGGAGAGTGCTGCCTCGGCGATGATGGCGCCGGCGATGGCGAGCGAGGCCTGCACCAGCAGCGGCGAGACGATATTGGGCAGGATGTGGCGCAGCGCGATGCGCCAGCGCGGATTGCCGACGGCGCGCGCGGCCTCGACATAGTCCTCGACCTTGGCGGCGAGCGTCTGGCCGCGTGTCAGGCGCACGAAGACCGGTGTGGCGGTAACGCCGATGGCGATCATGGCGTTGGACAGGCTGGGGCCGAGGAAGGCCGCCAGCGTGATTGCCAGGATGAGAAAGGGGATGGCCAGCATCGCATCGACCATTCGCGAGATGATCGAATCGATCCAGCCGCCGGCATAGCCTGCCAGCAGGCCAAGCGGCACCCCGAGGCCGACGGCTATTCCTACGGAGACAAGGCCCGCACTGAGCGAGGCGCGGGCGCCGAAGATGATGCGGGCCAGCACGTCGCGGCCAACCTCGTCGGTGCCCAGCCAATGCAGCCAAGTCGGTGCCTTGCGTACCTGCGTGAAGCTGGTCTGGGTTGGATCGTAGGGCGCGATCAGCGGTGCCAGCACTGCCACCAGAACGAAGAGCACGACGACGACGAGCCCGACCATGGCGCCCTTGCGGCGCTTCAGCCGCCGCCAGGCGCGGCCCCAGGGGCTTTCCTCGCTTGCGGCGACAGTGGCGGGCACGGGCAGGACGGCGTCGGTCATCCGCAGAGGCCCCTCATCCTCTTAGCCTGGGATTGACCAGCACATAGGCGATATCGGCCAGCAGGTTGAGCGTGATATAGACGGTGGCGGTGACCAGCACGACGCCCTGCACCACGGCATAGTCGCGATTGAAGACCGAATCGACGATCAGCTTGCCGAAGCCCGGGATGGTGAAGATCTGCTCCGTCAGCACCGCGCCCGACAGCAGCGTGCCGAAATCCAGCGCCAGCAGCGTGATGACCGGCGTCATGGCGTTGCGCAGGGCATGCTTCAGCACGACGCGGCTTTCGTAGAGGCCCTTGGCGCGGGCGGTGCGGACATAGTCCGCGCCCATGGCCTGCAGCATGGCGCTGCGCGTATGGCGCATCAGGACGGCAGCCAGCGCATTGCCCAGCACGAAAGCCGGCATGATCGTGGTGGTAAGACTCATTTGCCAGTTCTCGCCCAGGCGCACATAGCCCGAGGCGGGCAACCAGCCCAGCGTCACCGAGAACAGGAAGATCATCAGAATGCCCAGCCAGAAGTTGGGCGTGCTGAGGCCCCACAGCGCAAACAGGTTGGCGCCATAGTCCCAGAGCGTGTCCTTCTTCACCGCCGAGACGATGCCGGCGGGGATGCCGATGCCGATGGCGATCAGCAGGGCCATGGCGGCGAGCTGGATGGTCACCGGCAGCTTCTCGGCGACCAGCGAAGCCACCGAGCTCTTGAGGCGCATCGACTCGCCCAGATTCCCCGAGAGCACGCCCTTCATCCAGTAGAAGTACTGCACGGGGATGGGCTCGTTGAGGCGGTACTGCTCGCGGATCTCCTCGAGCACCTTGGGATCGCGTTCCTCGCCCGCCATGATCAGCGCCGGGTCGCCCGGCAACAGCTGCTGCAGGCCGAAGATCAGCATCGACACCAGGATCAGTGTCGGGATGATCTGCAGCAGCCGCTGGGTGAGGAAGTTGAGCACGCTATTTGAGCTTCAGGCCGACCACGCGAACGAGGCCGTCGGGTATCTGCCGGTAGCCGTCGAGCTTGTCGGTATGCGCGACCAGTACCTGCACATGATAGAGGTACATGATCGAGCCCTCGGTCAGGACCTTGGCCGTGACCTTCTCATAGGCCTTCTTGCGCTCGGCCGGGTCGCTCTTGAGGCGCGCCTCGGCGTGGGCGGCATCGACTTCCTTGTTGCAGTACTTGCCGTTGTTCTGCGGCGAGTCGCAGGTGTGGAAGGAAAACGAGTTGCCGTCAGGATCGCTGCGGCCGCTCCAACCGATCAGATAGACCTGGTACTCGCCATCCTCGCCCTGCTTCAGGGACGTGGCGAATTCGGTGACGCGGATCTTGAGGTCGAAGCCCGCTTCCGCCGCCATCGATTGGACGACCTCGGCCACGGCCTTGGTTTCCGCGCCATTGGGCACCATGAAATCGAGCGTCAGCGGGCCGGTGACACCGGCTTCCTTCAACAATGCCTTGGCCTTGGAGACGTCGCGCTTGGGCACCGGAAAGGCCGATTGATAATAGGGATGGGCCGGGCTGACCCACTGGTTGCCGGCGACGAACTCGCCGTTGAAGACGACCTGGTTGATAGCCTCGCGGTCGATCGATAGCTCCAGTGCACGGCGCACGCGGGCGTCCTTGGCGAAGGGCGTGTTGGCCTTGGCGCCGTTGCCGAGGTTCATGGTGAGGCCGACATAGCCCAGCGAGACGGCCTTGCTGAGCTTGAGCCTGGGATTGTCGCGCACCGTCTTGATGTCGGTGGCCAGCACGCGCTCGATCAGGTCGAGGCCGCCAGACCTGAGATTGGCCAGGCGCACCGTGCCGTCGACGATCGGCAGATAAGTGATCTTGTCGATGAAGACCTGGTCCTTGTTCCAATAGTCGGCGAACTTCTCGACGACGATGCGGTCCTGCTGGATACGCTCGACGAATTTGTAGGGACCGGCGCAGACCGGCTTCAGGCCAAACTTGTCGCCGGCGGCTTCGGACGCCTTGGGCGAGACCATCATGCCGGCACGGTCAGTGAGCTGGGCCAGCAGCGGCGAGAACGGCGCTTTCAGGTTTAGTTTGACGGTCAGCGGATCGACGACTACGACGCTGTCGACGGCGGCGATCTCGGGCTTGCGGAACGAACCCTTCATGTTGAGGTGACGATCGAGGCTGTACTTGGCGGCAGCTGCGTCGAAGGCCTCGCCGTCGTGGAATTTCACATTCGGCCGGAGCTTGATGGTGACGGTCTTGCCGTCGGCCGAGGTTTCATGACCGAGCGCCAGTTGCGGCACGATCGCGAGCTTCTCGTCGATGTCGAAGAGCTTGTCGCAGATCGAAGCGAAGACGATGCGCCCGACATAGGTGCGCGCCAGCGACGGATCGAGCACGTCGGGATCCTCCGCGAGGCCGATGCGCAGATGGCCCCCTTGAGCGAAAGCGGGCGCAAAGGCACTGCCGGCGAAAGCGGCAGTACAGGCGAGAGCGAGTGCAGCGCGCCGGATTGTCTTGTTCATGTAGCCTCCCTTTGTGTCGAAACGAATGCCGCCTGCAGGCGCGCGAGCCGCGCCCTGTCCTCGCCCGTGCCGCTATGCCCGAGCGGCGGTACCGCTGCCGGCAGTTCGCGCCACCATGGGCAGGCCGTTGAGTGGCCGCCGCCGTCGTCGGCCAGGGCGGGAATGTCGCGCCGGCACGAATCGCGCACGAACGGGCAGCGCGTGTTGAAGCGGCAGCCGTCCGGCGGATTGGTGGCGCTCGGGATGTCGCCTTCGAGCAGCGTGCGGTCGCGCGCCAGGCCCGGATCGGGCACCGGGACCGCCGAGAGCAGCGCGCGCGTATAGGGATGCCGCGGGTGGCGGAAGAGTTCCTCGGTCGTCGCCGTCTCCACGATCTTGCCGAGGTACATTACGGCGATGCGGTCGGCGATATGCTTCACAACCGCGAGATCGTGGCTGATGAAGATGTAGGAAAGACCGAAGCGTTGCTGCAATTCGCGCATCAGGTTGATGACCTGTGCCTGGATCGACACGTCGAGTGCCGAGACGGCCTCGTCGGCCACGATCAGCCGCGGTTCGACCGCGATGGCGCGGGCGATGGCCAGCCGCTGGCGCTGGCCGCCGGAGAATTCGTGTGGATAGCGGCGGATATGATCGGGTCTGAGGCCGACCAGCTCCAGGAGCTCGGCGACGCGGTTGCGGCGCGCGGCCTCGTTGTCGACCAGCCGGTGCAGCATCAGCGGCTCGCCCAGCATGGCGCCCACCGTCATGCGCGGATTGAGCGAGGCATAGGGGTCCTGGAAGATCACCTGCATGCGCCGCCGCCGCGCACGAAGGGCGGCATCGTCGAGCGCCAGCAGGTCGTCGCCCTCGAAGCGCACGGCGCCGGAGGTCGGCTCGATCAGCCGCAGCACGAGGCGGCCTACCGTGGACTTGCCGCAGCCCGACTCGCCGACGATGGCCAGCGTCTCGCCCTCGCGTACGTCAAAGTCGATGCCGTCGACCGCATGGACGTGGCCGGAGACGCCGCCGAACAGGCCCTGGCGCACCGGGAAGTGCTTCACCAGATTCCGTACTTCGAGGAGCGCGCTCACGCGGCTGCCTGCGTCACGATTCGCGACAGCGGGGCCCGCCGGCAGCGGCTGAAATGTCCGGGCGAGACTTCGACCAGCGCCGGACCGGCCGAAACGCAAGGAGGCTCGACGAAGGGACAGCGTGCGGCGAAGCGGCAACCCGCGGGCGGCTGGCTCATGTCGGGCACGCGGCCTTCGATCGAGGGCAGGCGTTCGCGCTTCTCGTCGAGGCGCGGGATCGAGCCCAGCAGGCCCACGGTATAGGGATGCTCGGGCCGGGCGAAGAGTTCCGCCACCGGCGCGCGCTCGACGATTTGCCCGGCGTACATCACGGCTACGTCGTCGGCCATCTCAGCCACGACGCCGAGATCGTGGGTGATCAGAATGATCGAGGTTTCGGTGTCCCGCCTGAGCCCGCGCATCAGGTCGAGGATCTGCGCCTGAATGGTGACATCGAGCGCCGTCGTCGGCTCGTCGGCGATCAGCAGATTGGGTCCGCAGGCCAGCGCCATGGCGATCATGGCGCGCTGGCGCATGCCACCCGAGAGCTTGTGCGGGTAGTCGTCGACGCGCTTCTCCGGTGTCGGGATGCGCACCAGCTTGAGCATGGCGATGGCCTTGGCTCGCGCATCGGCGGCGTTGAGGCCCTGATGGCGTTGAATCGACTCGATGATCTGGTCGCCCACCGTGTAGGACGGATTGAGCGAGGTCATCGGTTCCTGGAAGATCATGGCGACGCGGCTGCCGCGCATGTCGCGGCGCTCGTTGGCGTCGAGCTTCAGCAGATCGCGGCCCTCGAAGCGGACCTCGCCCTCGATCCGGCTGTTCTCCGGCGGCAGCAATCCCATGATGGCCAGCGACGTCACGCTCTTGCCGCAACCGGATTCGCCCACCAGCCCCAGCGTGCGGCCGCGCTGCAGCGACAGGTCGACACCGTCGACGGCGCGGACGATGCCGTCGTCGGTGGCAAAGCTCACGGAAAGAGCGCGCAGATCGAGCAGAAGCTCGCTCATTTACGCCCCGCCGGCAGGCCCCTTTCGATGCCGGCGTCGATCCCCGGGTCGGGCCCGGAATAGCCCTGGTTGCCGTAGATCACCAAAGCCACCGATTGTTTACCGCGTGTTTCGCCACCCGCCCGCGGCAGGTCGTTACGTTCACGCAAAGTCCGTACCGTTTCCGACATGAGCGCCACGGGAAGGACGCGCTCCCGGCTACCGGCCCGCCGCGTAGCCCTGCATGCCGCGCGGATTGGCGGCGGCCTTGCGCCACGGATCCTGGCGGCTGGCGGCGGTGAGGCGGCCTTCCGACCAGTCGTCGTTCATCTCGACCTCGTGGCCGCGCTTCTTGAGATCGACCGCGGTCTCCCTGGGGATACGCCCTTCCAGCACCAGCACGGCGGGGCGCGAGGTGCGCGGCCAGAACGACGAGGGGAAGTGCTCGCTGTGCCAGGCCGGCGCATCGATCGATTCCTGCAGGTTCATGTCGCAATGGACATGGCGCAAAAACATCTGGGTGATCCACTGGTCCTGCTGGTCGCCGCCCGGCGATCCCCAAACCATGTAGGGCTCGCTGTCGCGATGCGCCAAGGTCGGGGTGAGCGTCGTGCGCGGGCGCTTGCCCGGCGCCAGCGAGCCCGGCAGGCCTTCTTCCAGCCAGAACATCTGGCCGCGCGTGCCGATCGGGAAGCCGAGCTCCGGCACCACGGGCGAGCCATGCAGCCAGCCGCCCGACGGCGTAGAGGAGATCATGTTGCCTTCCTTGTCGACGATGTCGAAATGCACAGTGTCGCCGCTCATCTGGCCCATGCGCCCGACTGTCGGCTCGCCCGCGCCGCTTGCCGCGACCGCAGCCCGCGCGCCATCGGCGATACGCAGCTTCACCACGCCGCCGTAGCCGTCGACCCTGCCCGGCCGCAACTCGAGCGAGGCCTTGGCCGGATCGATCAGCTTGCGGCGGTCGCTGTTGTAAGCATCCGACAGCAGGGTCTTCATCGGCACGTCGACGAACTTCGGATCGCCGTAGAAGGCCTCGCGGTCGGCAAAGGCAAGCTTGCTCGCCTCTACCACCGTATGGATGAAGTCGGCGCTCGTGGGATCGGCGCCGTCGAGATTGTAGCCCTTGAGAAGGGCAAGCTGCTGCAGGACTACCGGCGCCTGCGCCCACGGGCCCGACTTGCAGACGGTGTAGCGGCCATAGTCATAGGTGAGTGGCGCTTCGACGGTAGCCTCCCACCTGGCCATGTCGTCGCCGCGCAACAGGCCTTTGTTACGTTTTCCGGAGACGTCCATGATCTCCTGGTGGGTGTAGAATTTGTCGATCGCCTCGGCCACGAAACCCTGGCTCCAGACCTTGCGTGCGCGCTCGATCACCGCCTCGCGGTTGCCGCCACCGGCTTCGGCTTCCTTGACGATGCGCAGGTAAGTGTTGCCGACGGTCGGGTTGCGAAACGTCTCCATCGGCTTGGGAATGGCGTTGCCCGGCATGAACACGGCAGCGGACGTTGGCCAATTGTCGCGGAAATTGTCGGCAACCGTGGCGATGGTAGCCGAGGCGCGTTCGACCATCGGATAACCGTTGATGAAATAGCCGATGGCAGGCGTCATCACGTCGGAAATCGACATCGTGCCGTAGTCGCGCAGCAGCAGCATGTAGGCGTCGAAGGTGCCGGGCACGCAGGCCGGCAGCAGGCCGGTGCCGGGAATCAGGTCGAGACCGAGGTTCTTGAAGTGGCCGATGGTGGCCAGCTGCGGGATCGTACCCTGGCCGCAGATCACTTCCGTCTTGCCGCGCTTCACGCTGTTCAGGATAAGTGGCACGTCGCCGCCAGGACCGCAGAGATGCGGCTCGCAGACCTGCAGGGTGAGAGCGGTGGCGACCGCGGCGTCGAAGGCATTGCCGCCCCGTTCAAGAATGCCCATTCCGACCGCCGTGGCGATCCAGTGCGTCGAGGTGACGACGCCGAAGGTACCGACGATCTCTGGCCGGGTGGTGAACGGATTGGGATTGATCAGTTTCAAAGGAGGTCTCCCGAAAGGTCGGGAAACCTTAGGCCGGCAGCGCTCAATCGGCTATATGCAGTTTGGATACTTAGGGACCGGGGCCAGGGCCAGGAACGGGGGCTGGGGGTGGCGAGAACCCGGTGGGCTTGTTGGCGTTCACTGTGGTGATGCTTTGCTGCGCCAGCGTCTGCAGAAGCGCCAGCCAGTCAGTTCGGCCAGCCGGCGAGGTCAAGGCCAGCATCAGACTGGTGAGGAGGGCCTCGTCGTCGATGAGGAGCTGGCCCGCCCCGCCCAAGGTGCTCTCAAAGACCGTGAGAAAGGCCTGAAAGGTCCCCGGCGGCAGGACGATCGGGGCTTGCGGCGGCCCATTAAAGGCGACGGAAATTTGCGATCCCGGCCGGACGGCGGTGGAGGTCCCGAGCGGGTTGGTGACCGAGAGCTTGTCGCCATAGAGGAAAGTCGCGGTCACCGAGCCGTCGGTACCGATGGCGACAGTCATGATGCCACCCCGGACG
>JBBRFD010000079.1:0-19435 GCA_038224985.1 Reyranellales bacterium | reverse complement strand
CACAGGCGCACGAACCGGCATCGACAGGGCAACGACGCGGTCCTCGACAAGGATGGCGAGGGGACCGGTCTGCGTCGAGGCGAAGGCATTGAGGCGGACGGGGTGGACCTTGAGCACGTCGGCGGCGGCGAAGACCTCGTCCAGCATGACGACGACAACGCCCAGCGCTTTTGCATGATCCCGCACCCAGGGATCGGCCGCGACGCGCACGGCGGCCAGAAGATTGCCCGGTCCATCGGGCGAGGTCAGGGCGGGATTGCGCATCGCCGCCGTCACGATCACGGGGATCGGCAGGTCGAGCAAAAGGTCGAGCAGGAAGGATGTTTCTTCCAGCGTATCGGTTCCCTGCGTGACGACGATGCCGTCGGCCTTGAGGCCACGAATCTTGGTCGCCAGTGCGTGGATCTGATCGAAGCTGAGCGAATGACTACCGACGCGCGATACGGTTTCGGCCTCGACCTCGGCGATGCTCGCGAGCAGCGGCACGGCCTTCACCAGATCGTCGGCGCCCAAGCCCATCTGCATGGCGCCAGTTGCATCGGGACGTGTGGCGATGGTGCCGCCGAGGGCCAGGATGTGGATACGCGGCTTGCTCATGGGTTTACCCGCAGGGATGAAATGAAGCGGTCGGCATCGGGGAATTTCGTCGTACCCGTGGGGCCACGGAAACCCAGCGACACGAGTTGGCCGCCCTTGAGGACCACGAGATTGCGGAAGGCCTTGCCGTCCTTGAAGGTACCGACGGCTTCGACCGCCGGCACGCCCTGCACCTGCTTGAAGTCGATCTTGTCCCACTTGCCGCCGACAAGGTACGGCGCGGTGCCATCAAGCGCCGCCTGCAGCACGGCGCGCGGCTGCGAGACGTCGACCGTGGCGGGATAGCTCACGCTCTGCACGACGTAGTCGATCAGCCCGCGCTGGAGCGAGTACGAATGCAGCGGCGCCGTCACCTTGTACTCAGGCGTGCCCGGCAGTTGCACGGTGAAGGTACGCTCCGGCCCTTGCACCGTCAGCCACAAGACCTGCGCCTGGGCGCCTGCCGCGACGACGAGCGCCGCCAGCAGCGCCAACACACGGGAGAGGATCATTCGGCCGCTTGCCGTCCGAAGCGCTCGCGCGCCTGTTGCTCGGTGTAGTAGCCGCGCTCGATGTCGCGCGCGATCGATTGCGGATCGCGCTTGGCGGGATCGCCAAAGCCGCCACCGCCCGGCGTCGACACCCGCACGACGTCGCCGGCGCCGAGTTCGATGTCCTGGTCTTTCGACAGATGCGGCGGGTGGTAGTTCTTGCCGCCCTGATTCACGACCACTGTGTTGACGCCGCCGGCCTCGCCGCCGCGCGCGCCCTGCGGGCCGCTGCGGCCATGGTCCATCACCATTGAGACACGTGCCTCGCCCCGGCGCAGCTTGATGGCGTAGTTGATGCCGAAGCCGCCACGGAATTCGCCGGCGCCGCCGGAGCCCTCACGCAGCGAGAACTCTTCGAACAGGATGGGATAGAACTGCTCCAGCACCTCGACCGGCGGCATCTTGGAAATGCCGATGGTCGAGCAACCGTTGCTGAGGCCATCGCCGCCGCTGAAGCCGCCGTACCCGCCACCGGTGAAGAGATACATGATGTAGCTGCGGTTGCGCTCGGGATCGTAGCCGCCGACTCCAAGATTGCCCGAGGTGCCGGCAGGCGCGGCGAACAGCAGATCGGGAATGGCGTGCGTCAGGGCGGCAAACACCGCCTCGGCGATGCGCTGGCTCACTTCGGCGGCGCAACCCGACACGGGACGTGGATACTTCGCATAAAGGAAGGTACCTTCCGGCTCGACGATTTTCAGCGGCTCGAAGGTGCCGGCGTTGATCGGCACGTCGGGGAAGATGTGCTTGATGGCGAGGTAGATCGCCGACTTGGTCGTGGCGATGACGCTGTTCATCGGGCCGCGGCAAGGCGGACTCGAGCCGGTCATGTCGAAGAGCAGCTCATCGCCCTTCTTGGTGATTTTCATTTTGATGGTGAGCGGCTGGTCGACGACGCCATCGCTGTCGACCTGCGAGGTGCCCTCGTAGATGCCATCGGGAATGTCGGAAATCTTGGCGCGCATCTGGCGCTCGGCGCGGTGGCGCATTTCTGCGATGGCCGCCGTCACCGTCTCCTCGCCATAGCGGTCGATCAGCGCGGTCAATCGGACTTCGCCCGTCGTCAGCGCTGCCGACTGGGCCTTGATGTCGCCGATACGCTGGTCGGCGATGCGGATGTTGGAGAGGATGATCGACAGGATCTCCTGGTCCATCACGCCCTTCTTCCAGAACTTCACCGGCGGCAGGCGCAGACCCTCCTGCTCGACCTCGGTGGCGCTGGCGGAAAAGCCGCCCGGCACCATGCCGCCAACATCCGGCCAGTGACCGGTATTGGCGAGCCAGGCAAAGATCTTGCCCTTGTAGAAAAACGGCTTCACGAAGCGCACGTCCATCAAATGGGTGCCGCCGAGATAGGGATCGTTGACGATGAAGACGTCGCCCGGATCGACCGTGCCGGCATAGTGGCTCTTCACCCGCTCTATCACGGCGCGGGTCGAGAACTGCATGGTGCCGACGAAGACCGGCAGGCCGAGCTCGCCTTGCGCGATCAACGAGCCGTCGACGGCGTCGTAGATGCCGTCGGAGCGGTCCATGCCTTCGGAAATCACCGGCGAGAAGGCCGAGCGCACGAAAGCGAGATCCATTTCGTTGCAGACCTGGATCAGACCGTTCTGGATGACCGTCAAGGTCACGGGATCGAGATTGGGCATGCTCAAATCAGTAGCACAGGCCGTGCCCTCCTGCGCTATGATCGGAGCCTGAATTCCACACCCTTTTGAATGGATATTCCATGAACGCGCCTCTTGCCGCCGACGCTCTCGATTTGCTGAAATTTGGCATTGGCCAACCAGTCCCGCGTCAGGAAGACCCGACGCTGCTGCAGGGCCAGGGCCGCTATACCGATGACATCGACCATCCCAACCAGGCCTACGCCGTGATGGTGCGCAGCCAGGTGGCGCACGGCATCCTCAAGGGCATCGACGCGACCGCCGCCAGGACCATGCCCGGCGTGCTGGGCGTCTGGACCGGCGCCGACCTCGACGCGGCAGGCTTCGGTCCACTCAAGACCGTGATCCCCGTGCCCAACCGCGACGGCACGCCGATGAAGACGCCGCTGCGGCCCTCGCTCGCCACCGACAAGGTGCGCTTCGTCGGCGACCCGGTGGCCTTCGTGGTGGCCGAGACCTTGGCGCAGGCCAAGGACGCCGCCGAAGCCGTCGAGCTCGACATCGACTCCCTGCCGGCCGTGACCGATTCGCGCGCCGCCGCCGAACCGGGCGCGCCACTGGTGTTCGATGACGCCCCCGGCAATGTCTGCGTCGACTATCATTCGGGCGACGAAGCCGGCGTTGCCGCAGCCTTCGCCAAGGCCGCCCATGTCACGCGCCTGCCGCTGCTCAGCAACCGCGTCGTCGTCTGCGCCATGGAGCCGCGCTCGGCCACCGGCGCCTATGACAAGACCACGGATCGTTACACGCTTTACGCCGGCAGCCAGGGCGTCTTCGGCCTCAAGCACCAGATGGCCGACCTGCTGAAGGTCAAGCCCGACCAGATGCGCGTGATGACCGGCAATGTAGGCGGCTCCTTCGGCATGAAGGGCTCACCCTATCCGGAATATGCCGGCCTCTTCCATGCCTCGAAGATCCTCGGCCGGCCGGTCAAATGGACCGACGACCGCAGCGGCAGCTTCCTCAGCGACCAGCATGGCCGCGACCACGACTTCACCGGCGAGCTGGCACTCGACAAGGACGGCAATATCCTGGCCGTGCGCCTGACCGGCTTCGCCAATGTCGGCGCCTATCTCGCCAATGTCGGCCCGCTGATGGGTTCGATGGGCGTCACCCGCAACCTCGCCGCCGTCTATCGCACGCCGCTGATCGAGGTTTCGACCAAGGTGATGTTCACCAACACCTCGTCCGTGGGTGCCTATCGCGGCGCCGGACGGCCCGAGGCCAATTACTTCATGGAACGCATGATCGACACGGCCGCGCGCGAGATGAAGATCGACCAGGTCGAGCTGCGCCGCCGCAACCACATCAAGCCCGAGGAGATGCCCTACAAGACGGCTTCGGGCACGGTCTATGACAGCGGCGAGTTCAGCGCATTGCTCGACGAGGCGCTCAAGCTGGCCGATGTCGCGGGTTTCGACGCCCGCAAGGCCGAGAGCAAGGCCCGCGGCAAGCTGCGCGGCATCGGCATCGGCGATTACCTCGAGGTCACCGCGCCGCCGACCAAGGAACAGGGCGGCCTGCGATTCGAACCCAATGGCGACGTCACCATCATCACGGGCACGCTCGATTACGGCCAGGGCCACTGGTCGGCCTTCGCCCAGGTGCTGACCGAGAAACTCGGCATTCCCTTCCAGCGCATCAAGATGATCCAGGGCGACAGCGATCTGCTGATCGCGGGCGGCGGCACCGGTGGATCGAAGTCGATCATGGCCTCGGGTGCCGCCATCGTCGAAGCTTCCGACAAGGTGATCGACAAGGGCAAGCAGATCGCCGGCGTGGCGCTCGAAGCCTCGGCCGCCGATATCGAATTCAAGCTTGGCCGTTTCGGCATCGTCGGCACCGACCGCGGCATCGGCATCATGGAACTGGCCGCCAAACTGCGCGACGGCATGAAGATGCCGGAGGGGGTGCCCACGACGCTCGATGTCACCCACGTGCACGAGGCCGCGCCCTCGGCCTTCCCCAATGGCGCGCATATCGTGGAAGTCGAGATCGATCCCGATACGGGAGTCGTCGAGGTGGTGAAGTACACCATGGTCAACGACTTCGGCACGGTCATCAATCCGCTGCTGGTCGCCGGCCAAAGCCATGGCGGCGTCATGCAGGGCATCGGCCAGGCGCTTTTCGAGCGTGTGGTCTACAGCGAGGATGGCCAGCTCATGACCGGCAGCTTCACCGACTACGCCTTGCCCCGGGCCCACGACACGCCCAACTTCGTCATGGGCTTCCACTCCGTGCCGGCGAAAACCAACGTGCTGGGCGCCAAGGGCTGCGGCGAGGCCGGCTGCGCCGGCTCGTTGCCCTCCGTCATGAACGCCGTCGTCGATGCGCTGGGCGGCAAGCACATCGACATGCCGGCCACGCCCGAGCGCGTGTGGCAGGTGTTGAACTCTTGACCTTCCGGGATCGCGGAACTGGAGGTCCGCGATCCCGGAAAACTAAACCGGCGTGAACATTGGCAGTGGCGGCCCGCCGTCGGTCGGCTTGAAGACGACCTTCACCGGCTGCTCGCACTTCAGCTTGTCGAAATCGCAGTCGACGATGTTGGTCACCATGCGCGGTCCCTCGGCCAGTGTGACATAGGCCATGGCGTAGGGCACTGGGGCGCGACGCATGACGCTGTAGGAATAAATCGTGCCCTTACCCGAAGTCTCGATCCATTCGGTCTTGTCCGAGAAACAAAAGGGACAGAGCGTGCGCGGATAGTGATGCGCCTGGCCACAGGCGGTGCACTTCTTCAGCAGCAGCTTGCCCTTGGCGGCGGCGTCCCAATAGGCTTGGGTCTCGAGATTGACGGCCGGGGCCGGCAGTTTGCGTTCAGCAGCCATGGTTCTTACTCCCTGCCCAGAATGACGGTGGCGCTGCCGTGGCGCAGGCCGAGCGAGCCGCCCGTGCCATGCGCAATGGCGAGATCGCAGTTCTTCACCTGCACCTTCGGGTGCGCCTCGCCGCGCAACTGGCGCACCGCCTCCAGCACCTTGGTGAGGCCGCCGCGATTGGCGGGATGATTGCTGCACAACCCGCCACCATCGGTGTTGAACGGCAGCTTGCCGATACCCGAGATCAGGTTGCCGTCGGCCACGAAGGCGCCGCCCTTGCCCTTCTCGCAGAAGCCGAGGTCTTCGAGCTGCATCAGCACGGTGATGGTGAAGCTGTCGTAGATCGAGGCGTATTTGATGTCTCCGGGCTTCACGCCGGCTTCGGCGAAGGCCGCCGCACCGGTGAAGCGCGCGCCCGAATAGGTGAGATCGACCTTGCCGCCCATCTGCGTCTTGATGAACTCCGACGAGCCCAGCAGCTTGATCTTGGGACGCTTGAGCTTGGCCGCGATCTCGGGCGCCACGACGATGATGGCGCCACCGCCATCGGTGATGACGCAGCAATCGAGGCGGTGCAGCGGATCGGAGATGATCGGCGAATTGACGACTTCTTCGACCGTGACCACGTCCTTCAACAGCGCATGCGGATTGTATTGCGCGTGGTGCGACGCCGCGACCTTGATCCAGGCGAGCTGCTCCGAGGTCGTGCCGAACTCGTACATGTGGCGCATGGCGCACATGGCGTACATGTTCACAACCGTCGGACCGTAGGGAAACTCGAAGGGCTCGTCCGGCGTCGGCGTGCCGCCGCGGCTGCGCGGCACGGTGCCGGTCGCCATGCCCTCGGCGCGCGGCCGGCCGGCCAGCGTGATCAGCGCCACCTTGCATTTGCCGGCGGCGATCGCCTCGGCGGCGTGGCCGACATGCAGCACGTAGGACGAGCCGCCCGTGTCGGTCGAATCGACGTGGCGGACCTTCAAGCCCATGTACTCGACCATCGACATCGGCCCGAGGCCGGGCGCGTCACCGGCGCAGAAGTAGGCGTCGACATCGTCCTTGGTGAGGCCCGCGTCTTCCAGCGCGCCCTTGGCCACCTCGGCATGGATCTGGGCCAGCGACAGGTCCTTGGCGAGCCGTGTCGGGTGCTCGTAGATGCCGGCAATATAGGCCTTGCCCTTGATGCTCATCGGCGCGCCATCTCCTTGTGCAATGCAGCGGGCATCGTGGGGGATCGAGGGCTCACAGGAAAGTGCGATCTTTCGCTGAGAAAAACGATGCTATGCTGCAACGAAATATCAACGGGGAGAAAACGATGTTCCTACGACTTCTGGCAACGATTGCCGCCGCTTGCTTCGCCTATACGGGCATGGCCAGCGCCCAGGGCAAGCCCGAGCTGCTGTGGTACAGCCAAGCCGCCTTCAAACTCACCACGGTGAGCGGCAAGGTGATCATGATCGATCCTTGGATCATGGGCGCCACCAAGATTCCGCCCGAGCTCAAGGACCTGAGCAAGATCGGCAAGGTCGATCTCATCCTGGTAACGCACGGCCATGGCGATCACCTCGGCGATGCCGTCGAACTCGCCAAGACCAACAACGTGCCGATGTGGGCGCCGGCCGGCCTCAACCAGTGGCTGGCGACACTCGGCGTGCTGCCGGCCAACCTGGCGCCGCGCATGAACAAGGGCGGCATCATCGAGCCCTTCCCCGGCGTCAAAATCACCATGGTCCATGCCGAGCATTCGTCCGAGATGATCCTCAAGGATCCGGCGACCGGCAAGGACACCAGCTATCCCGCGGGTGAGCCTTGCGGCTTCATCATCGAACTCGAGAACGGCTTCAAGATCTACCACATGGGCGACACCGGCCTGTTCGGCGACATGAAGATGATCGGCGAATACTACAAGCCGGACCTGCTGCTGATCCCGATCGGCGGTCATTACGTCATGAACCCGAAGGACGCAGCCTATGCCACCAAGGAGCTGATCAAGCCCAAGATGGCCTGGCCGATGCACTATGCCAGCAACCCCTTCCTCAAGGGCACGCCGGCCGAGTTCAAGGCAGCTCTCGGCACCACGACGATCCAGGTGATCAACGCCGAGCCGGGCACCAAGAAGACGTTCTAATTCCGGACAGCTCCTGAAACAGAAAGAGCGCGCCGATGGCGCGCTCTTTTTTGTTTGCAACAAGCCTCAGTCGTCGGCGACGTCGCGGGCGCCGACGGTGCGCGAACGGAACTCGTCGGGCACTTCGCGGCCGACATCGGTAAAGGCCTTCTTCACGGCGGCCACCGTCGGTCCGAACACGGCCTTGCGGTTCTCTCGGGCCCAGGTGTTAGAGCCGATGATGGTGTCGAGCGAGCCCTGGAAGCGTGGCATGACATAACGCGCGAACAGCTCGTAGGAGCGCAGCGTCGCTTCGCGATCGGCCCATTCATGGGCGCGGAAGAGGATACCGCCGAAGCCGCCATTCGAATGGCCCAGCAGACGCTCGATGCCCTTGGCCACCGTATCGGGCGTACCGACCAGGGTCGTGCCCATCTTCACGCCCTCGCGCAGCGGATCGTCGGAGCGGCCGGGCGGACGGCCGAGCGTGTCCTCGAAATAGGTCACGGTTTCGCAGCGTTCGCCGGCATTGACCTCGCGCAACGCGCGCTCGTCATCGTCGGCGACGTGGGCGTTGACCACGATGCGCCATTTCTTGCGGTCGGGCGTATGGCCGTGCTTGGCCGCCGTTTCCTCGTAGATGCCCCATTGCTTGCCGAGCGCCTCGGGGCCACCCGGGATGCCGGCGCCGATCGACAACACGCCAAGGCCATGACGTCCCGCCGCCATCATGCCGAAGGGCGTGATGGTGCTGGCACAGGCGATGGGAAAATGCGGATAGGAGTAAGGCGCCAGATGCAGGCGTGCGTCTTTCAGCTCGAACCAGTCGGTCTTCACGGTGACCGGCTCCTCGCAGGCCAGCAGCTTCATGATGGCGTCGAGCGATTCGTCCATGCGACGGCGCTGCGTCGAGGGCTCGATGCCCATCATGTAAGCGTCGGACGGCAGCGCGCCCGGGCCGCAACCCATCATCGTGCGGCCGCGCGACATATGGTCGAGCTGCACGAAGCGGTTCGCCACCATCAACGGGTGATGATAGGGCAGCGAGGTCACGCCCGAGCCCAGCCGAATATAGCGCGTGCGCTCGATCGCAGCGGCCATGAAGATTTCTGGCGAGGCAATGGTTTCCCAACCGGCGGAATGATGCTCGCCGATCCAAGCCTCGTCGTAGCCCAACTCGTCGATCCACTCGAGCAGCTCCATGTCGCGCGCCATCGACAGCGTCGGATTCTCGCCGACGCGATGGAACGGCGCCAGGAAGATGCCGAAAGAGAGCCCCTTGTGATTGCCGGTCTGTGCCATGAATTCCTCCGTAGACCGCAACACTAGCACAGGCCACGATGCCCGCCGCATGAGCGAAAACGCCACCCTGCCTCTCGCCCGTTTCACCGTCATCGAGGTGAACGACACAGGCATTCCACTGGCGCTGCGGCTGGCGACATCGCTGGCCGGCAAGATCGCCGCCGACCTCGGCGCCGATGTGCTGAAGATAGAGCCCAAGGGCGGCGATCCGGTGCGCCGGGCGCCGCCGCGCTTGCCGCAAGGCGAAAGTGCGTTGTTCCAGTTTCTCAACACCTCGAAGCGCTCGCTGGTGCTCGATCTCTCGGGCGAGACCGGCCGCGAGACGCTGACCCAGCTTCTCGGCAAGGCCGACGCCGTGTTGTTCGAGGAGCCCGCTTCGGTCGCCAGCCTGATCCGCGCGAGCCCGGCGACACCGATCGAGATCGCAGCCTTCCCCGTCGAGATGAGCGCACGGCCTTTCAGCGAATTCACCATCCTCGCCATGGCGGGCCTGCTGCACATGGTGGGCGAGCCGGCGCGAAAGCCGCTACGGCTGGGCGGTCATCAGGCATCCTACGCTGCCGGCCTGACGGCCTTCACGGGTCTTGCCGCCGCGCTGGCGGCGCGCGACGCCAAGCGCCCCGCACCGGCGGTGCGCGTATCGCTGGCCGAAGTAATGCAATGGGTGAACTGGAAGGCGGCCTCGGGCGCCGAGGCCTCGGGCACGTCGCCAGGCCGCGAAGGTGCCGCCTCGGAGTTCCAGATCCTGCCCTGCGCCGATGGCCACGCCGCCGTCGTCTATACCGCGACGCAATGGCCGGCGACGCGCGCGCTGATCGGCGACAAGCGCCTCGATGACGAGAAATTCAATACGCGCGCCGGCCGCCGCAAGAACATCGCCGAGCTCTACGACATCCTCCGCCCGTGGTTTCGCGACAAGACTCGCGCCGAGATCCAGAAGACGGCACAGGCCAGGGGCGTGCCCTTCGGACCGATCTTCACGCCGGCCGAATTGCTCGACACAGAGCAATACGTGGCGCGCGGCTTCCTCGCCGAAATGCAGCATCCGACCCAGGGCAAACTGCGGATGCCGCAACTGCCCGTACAGTGGAACGGCCGCAGCTTCGCCCCGCGTCCTGCTCCGGAACGGCCGGCATCATGAGCGAGCGTCCTCTCTCCGGCATCCGCGTCCTCGACTTCGGCCTGCTGACGGCCGGCGCCAATACCTCGGCGATGCTGGCCGATCTCGGCGCCGACGTGATCAAGATCGAGTCGGGCGCCTATCTCGATCCCTTCCGTGTCGTCGGCAAGCCCGACAACGACGCCGGCTGGTGGAACCGCTCGCCGCAATTCCGCTTCACCAACCGCAACAAGCGCGGCGTGGCGTTGAACCTCAAGGATCCCGAAGGCCAGCGCGTGGTCAAGGAGCTGGCGAAGCATTGCGATGTCGTTGTCGAGAATTTCCGCCGCGGCGTGCTCGACCGCGCCGGCCTTGGTTATGAGGCGATGAAGGCGATCAATCCGAAAATTGTCTTCGCCGCCATTTCGAGCCAGGGCGATACAGGTCCCGAACGCATGAACGTCTCCTTCGGCAGCACGCTCGACGCCACCTCGGGCATCGCCTCGCTCACCGGCTACGAAGGCGAAGAGCCGCGCATCTCGGGCATGGACGTGAACTACCCCGACCAGATCGTCTCGCTCTTCGCCACGGGCATCGTCATAGCCGCCATCATGGACGCGTGGCGCACCGGACAAGGCGCCTTCCTCGACTTCTCGCAACGCGAGGTCGCCTCCTTCACGCTCGGCGAGGAGATCATGGCCGCCGCCGCCGATCCGACGCGACGCGCGCGCCGCACGGGCAATCACGAGGAAGGCACTGGGCAGCAGGATGCCTATCTCTGCAAAGACGGCCGCTGGATCGCCCTGAGCCTGCCGCGCCCCGATCCCGAGGCGGCGGCCTTCTGCGCCACTGTCGACAGCGGGATCGCCGTGGCGGCGCTGCACGCCGCCGGCATCCCCGCCGCCGTCAGCAACGACGGCGCCGACCTCTTGCGCGACAAGATGCTGGCCGGCGTGACGCTGATACGCGACGAACGCGGCGGGCTGGTCAAGGGCTTGCCTTACCGGCTCGAAGGCAAGGGCGTCACCATCGAGCACGCCGCGCCCGATCTCGGCCAGCACACGGAAGAGATCCTGCGCGAGTTGCTGGGCTACGGTGATGCCGAGATCGAGAAACTGGCCAAAGCGGGCGTCACTTCGACCACGCCCACCATAGGAGACGTGTGATGGCCCGCGCTGAAGTGAAGAAGCTGATGGAGCGCATGGCGATTCCCGCCATCGCCGCACCGATGTTCCTGGTGTCCAATCCGGCGCTGACGCTGGCCTGCTGCGCCGAGGGCATCATGGGCAGCTTCCCGGCCCATGGCACGCGCAGCCGCGAGGAGTTCCAGGGCTGGCTCGACGAGATGCAGGACGGCATGAGGCGCCTCGAAGACACCGGCAAAAAGCCCGCGCCCTGGGCCGTAAACTTGGTCGTCCATGCCTCGAACCCACGTTACCAAGGCGATCTCGAACTGGTCGAGAAGTACAAGGTACCGGTCGTGCTGACCTCGAAAGGCGCACCGGGCGATGCCATCAAGCGCATTCATGGCTGGGGTGCCGTGGCGCTGCACGATATCGCCAACCGCCGCCACGCCGAGAAGGCGCTGGAGGCCGGTGTCGACGGCGTCATCGCCGTGGCCGGCGGCGCCGGCGGCCATACCGGCACGATCAACCCCTTCGCGCTGATGAACGAGGTGCGCCAGCTGGGCGATCACTTCGCCGTCGTGCTGGCAGGCGGCCAGACCACGGGACGCGACGTGCTGGCGGCCGAGGTCATGGGCGCCGACCTCGCCTATATCGGCACGCGCTTCATCGCCACCAGGGAGGCCATGGCCGCCGATGCCCACAAGGACATGATCCTGAAGACGCGTGCGACGGACGTCTTTCTCACCGCCTCGATCGACGGTGCACCGGCCAACTGGCTGACGCCGAGCCTTTTGGCCGCCGGCGTCGACCTCGATGTCCTGCGCACAACGCTGCCCGGCAAGATTGTCTCCAGCCAGGAGAACAAGAAGCGCTGGAAGGACATCTATACGGCGGGCCACGGCGTCGGAAATATCGAGGATGTGCCGACAGCCGCCGAGCTCTGCCGCCGCCTGATCGCACAATACCAAGAGGCGAAGGCGGCGCTGCCCCGCGTGGCGGCGTGAAAATCCATATCGATCATCTCGCCAAGTCCTTCGGCGGGGAGGGCGCGCAAACGATGGCGCTGCAGGACTTCTCGCTCGACGTGAGCGATGGCGAGTTCGTTTGTATCGTCGGACCCTCGGGCTGCGGCAAGACCACGGTGCTGCGCATCGTCGCCGGCCTGGAAACCGCGACCTCGGGCACGCTCGATATCGCGCCGACGGTCGACAAGGGCCGGCCGCAGAACGCCATGGTGTTCCAGGAGCATGGCCTCTTCCCGTGGATGAACGTGATCGACAACGCGGCCTATGGGCTGGAGATGCGCGGCCTGCGCAAACGCGAACGCCGTGCACGCGTCCTGCCTTTTCTCGACATGATCGGTCTCACGCGTTTTCGCGATCATTACCCACAGCAGCTCTCCGGTGGCATGCGGCAGCGCGTGAGCCTCGCACGCGCCTTCGTCGCCGATCCCGAGATCCTGCTGATGGACGAGCCCTTCGCCGCCCTCGACGCGCAGAACAAACTGATCATGCAGGAAGAATTACTGCGCATCTGGGAAGGCACGAAGAAGACCGTTCTCTTCATTACCCATGCCATCGACGAAGCCATCGCGCTGGGCGACCGCATCGTCGTCATGACGGCGCATCCCGGCCGCATCAAGGAGATCGTGCCCGTCGATTTTCCCCGGCCGCGTTCGATCCACGAGTTGCGCGCCGATCCGCGCTTCGGCGCCCTGCAGCTTTCGATCTGGCGCATGCTGGAAGACGAAGTGCGCACCGCACGCTTGCAGGCAGAGGCCTAGACCATGCGCCGCGCCAACAAGGAACGCGCGCTCGCCATCCTCTCGCCGCTGGCGGTGCTGCTGCTGTGGCAGCTCTGCTCCAACGCCGGCTGGATCGACCGGCGCTACGTGCCCTCACCCGTCAGCATCGCCGAGGCCGGCTGGGTGCTCGCCCGCTCGGGCGAACTCTGGACGCATATCGGCGCCAGCCTCTATCGCCTGGCCATCGGCTTCGTCATCGGTGCCATCCCTGGCATCGGCCTCGGCATGATCATGGGCCTGAACCGCTGGGTGCGCGCGGCGATCGACCCGCTGGTGGCGGCGCTCTATCCGATCCCCAAGATCGCCATCCTGCCGTTGTTGATGCTGGTCTTCGGCCTGGGCGACGGATCGAAGATCGCGGTCGTGGCCTTCTCCGTGCTCTTCCTCACCATCATCAACACCACGGTGGGCGTGGTGCAGCTCGACCGCATCTACTTCGACGTCGCCCGGAACTACGGCACGCCCTGGCACAAGCTTTTCCTGCGCGTCATCCTACCCGGTGCGCTACCCACCATCTTCGCCGGCCTGCGCATCAGCCTTGGCGTCTCGCTGGTCGTGCTGGTCGGCGCCGAGTTCGTGGCCTCGCGCTCGGGCATCGGCTACCTGATCTGGACGTCCTGGGAGACACTGGTCATCGAAAAGATGTTCGTCGGCATCATCGTCATCACCATCCTTGGCGTCCTGACGACGTTTTTGCTGCACGAGGGCGAGCGGCTTCTGATACCGTGGCGCCGGGATTAGGGGTCATCCAATGTGTAAATTTCTGCTCGCCGCGGTCTTGAGCCTTGGCGCCGCTTTCTCCGTTTCCGCCCAGCCCGTGAAGATCGGCGATCTCGGCATCGTGGCCGACGCGCCCTTCTACATCGCCATCGAAAAGGGCTACTTCGCCGCCGAGAAGGTCGATGTCGTGCTCGAGCGCTTCCAGTCGGCCGCCCAGGCGACGGCACCGCTCTCGACCAACCAGGTCCAGGTGGTGGGCGGCGGCGTGAGCGCTGCTCTCTACAATGCCTTCGCCCGCGACTGGCCGGTGCGCATCGTCATGGCGCGCACCCGCGACATGCCGGGCTATTCCAGCGACACGCTGATCTTGCGCAACGACCTGAAAGGCAGCGTCACCTCGGTCAAGGGCTTGAAGGGCAAGAAGGTCGCCATCAACGCACCCTCTTCCGTGCTGCACTTTATGGTCGGACGCCTGCTCGAGTCGGAAGGCCTCGATATCAAGGACGTCGAGACCGTGTTCATGGCCTGGCCGAACATGGGCCCGGCGCTCGAGACCAAGGCGATCGATGCCGGCGCCGTGGTCGAGCCCTTTGCCGCGCAATACGAGCAGCGCAACATCGCCTTCCCCTTCAAGCGCGCCGCCGACTTCATGACCAAGCCGCCGCTCGAAGTCTCGGTCCTGCTGTTCAGCAAGGAATGGACCGACAAGAATCCCGACCAGGCCAAGGCCTTCACCGTCGCCTACCTGAAGGGCGTGCGCGATTACTACGACGCCATGAAAGGCGGACCGAAACGCGCCGAGGTCGTCGAGATCTGCGCCAAGTACACCAGCCTCAAGGACAAGGCGCTCTACGACAAGATCCAGTGGAGCTACATGGATCCCAACGCCGAGATTTCCCTCGACGGCCAGCGCGACCAGCAGGACTGGTACGCAAAGCAGGGCGTTGTCGCCCAGAAGGTCGACGTGGAAAAAATGGTCGACCGGCGTTTCCTCGATCACGCGCTGCAGAAGCTGGGCCGCGCGGCAAACTAAGCCACAACCCACAAGGAGCGTCGTTCATGGCCGAGACCGCTTCGATCGTTCGACTGTCGCAACGCGGCGAGGACTGCGTGCGCACCGGTCCCGGCACGCCGGCCGGCAATTACCTGCGCCAGTTCTGGCAGCCGGTCTATCACACGGTCGATCTGAAGCCCGGCCGCCCCGTGATGATCCGCATCATGAGCCAGGATTTCACCCTCTATCGTGGCGACTCCGGCCAGGCGCATCTGGTCGATGCGCGCTGCCCGCATCGCGGCACGCAGCTTTCCTCGGGCTGGATCGAGGGCGAGGATATTCGCTGCTTCTATCACGGCTGGAAGTTCGCAGCGGATGGCCAGTGCATCGAGCAACCGGCGGAGGAGAACTCCTTCTGCCACAAGGTGGCGATCGCGGCCTATCCGGTGCGCGAGTATCTCGGACTGGTCTTTGCCTTCCTCGGCATCGGCACGCCGCCGGAATTCCCGCTGCATCCGGAATTCGAGACCTTCGACGGCGTGGTCGAGGTCGATTCCTACAGCCGCGATTGCAACTACTTCCAGAATCTCGAAAACGCGCTCGACATGAGCCATATCGGCTTCGTCCATGCCGACAATACCGCCGTGTTCAAGGGTGTCGGTCTTGGTCGCGCGCTCGATGCCGAAGAGTCGGCCTGGGGCGTGACCTATGGCTTCACCCGGCCCGATGGCCAGCGCCGCGTGCAGCAGTTCGGCATGCCCAATATCTTCTACATGACGGCGCTGCCGACCGATCCCGACATTGGCTGGCAGGAGTCGATGTTCTGGTGGGTGCCGATCGACGACGTGAGCCACATGCAGTTCAGCGTGCATCGTGTGCCGGCGCAGGGTGAAGTGGCCGAACGCATCCACGCCCGCCGCCAGGCACGCCGTACCGAGATCGAGATCCCGCACCAGCAGCTTGCCATCGAGATCCTCCAAGGTCGCGCCAACCTGCACGACGTCGACAAGACCAAGGTCGATCTGGTGCGCCTGCAGGACGACATCGCCCAGGTCGGCCAGGGTCTGATCGCCGACCGCGAGGGCGAACGGCTGGGCCGTGCCGATGTCGGCGTCATCGCCATCCGCCGCCTCTGGGCGCGTGAACTGGCACTGTTCATGGAAGGCCGGCCGACCAAGCACTGGCAACGCGACGGCCAGCTCGTGCCGCGCGCCTGGGGTCTTGCCGGCAATCCGGCTCGCATCGGCGGCGCCGGCACCGGCGGGAACAGGATCGCCGAGGTGCTCGACATCCGCCCGCATGTCGAGGTCGCCGTGCAACTGAAGGCACTGCACGCCACTTCAAAATGAGAGCCGGCGAACGCAAACCGGAGCCCGGCCCCGTCCTGACGCTGGGCGAACGCGACCGCCGCTACGCCGGCCTGCGTGCGCTCATGGACCAGGCGGGCTTCGACGCCATCGTCGTCGGCAGCTTCCAGGGCCGCGAGCGCCTGGAAGGTTACCTGATCGACGACTTTCTCGATTCCGTCGTCGTGCTGCCGGCCAGGAGTGATCCGGTACTGTTAGCCTTCGGCGGCTCGCGCATCAGCCGCATCTTCGAAAGCGCGCGGCGCGGCCACGATGTCTGGGTGCCCGATGTGCGCATGAGCGCTGGCGGCGCGCGCGTCGCCGAAGTCCTGAAGGAGCGCGGGTTGCAGCGCGGCCGCATCGGCATGGTGGGTTTCGGCCCGACGGCGCCCGGCGAGGCTGAAGGGCTGCTGCCGTTGGGCTTTCACACCAATCTCGTGATGGCGTTGCCAGACGCCACGCTGGGGGACTTTACCCTGGCCTTCACCGACTTCATGCTGGTGAAGAGCTCGGAGGAAAACGCGCTGCTGCGCTTCGCCGCCCGTGTCAGCGAAGAGGCCTGCCGCGTCATGATGGAGGTCTCGCGGCCGGGTGTGAGCGAGGCCGAGGTCTATGCCGAGACGGTGCGCGAGATCCATCGCTGGGGCTGCGATCTGCGCTATCCCTTCTTCAGCCTGCAATCGGGCCGCGACAATATCGGCTGGGGCGTGCCACGCTGGAGCCTGCGCGCCGAGCCGCCGCGCATCCTCGAGGTCGGCGACCTGGTGCAGGCCGAGATCCACACCGTCTATGGTGGCCTCGAAGGCCAGGTGAACATGTCGGTCGCCCTCGACCCGGTCGACGACACCGTGCGCCGCCTCGAAGACGTGGCGCGCGAGAGCTACGAGGCCGGCCTCGCCGCCGTGCGGCCCGGCGTTACTTTCGCCTCGGTCGTGCAGGCGATGGAAAAGCCGCTGGCCCGCGCAGGTTGCTGGAGCAAGACGCCTTTGCTGCACACGCTCACCTTCGGCTCGACCGGTTTCACCCCGATCAATCGCGCGCAGCTGCAAGGCACGCGCGAGGAAGCGATTGAAGGAAATGTGACACCCGGCATCCGCCGCGGCGACCTGGTACTGATGGAGGGCATGGGTCTGGAGCTGGAGCCCAATGCCTGCCTCGGCATGGTCCGGGTCAATATCGGTGCCGGCGTCATCGTCACGGCGCGCGGTGCGGAAGAGCTGAACATCCTGCCGACACGGGTTCGGCACGTCGGATGAAAGCCCGCGATGAATGACAGCGCGGCGGCCCTGCTCTAGGCTCCCCGCCTCAGACTTCGGGGGAAGATCAGCGTGAAAACCAAGGCGGCCGTCTGCTTCGAGGCAGGCACGAAGCTCGAAATCGAAATGGTCGAGCTCGCGGGGCCCCAATTCGGCGAAGTGCTGGTCGAGATCAAGGCCTCGGGCGTCTGCCACACCGATGAATTCACTCGCTCCGGCGGCGATCCCGAAGGCCTGTTCCCGGTGATCTTCGGTCACGAGGGCGCGGGCGTCGTTGTCGATGTCGGCCCCGGCATCGTGTCGCTGAAGAAGGGCGATCACGTGATCCCGCTCTACACGCCGGAATGCCGCAACTGCAAATCCTGCCTCTCCGGCAAGACCAACCTCTGCACCGCCATCCGCGGCACGCAGGGCAAGGGCGTCATGCCCGACGGCACCTCGCGCTTCTCGCTCGGCGGCAAGATGGTCCACCACTACATGGGCTGCTCGACCTTCTCCAACTACACCGTTCTGCCCGAGATCGCGCTGGCGAAAATCCGGCCCGACGCGCCCTTCGACAAGTTCTGCTACATCGGCTGCGGCGTGACGACGGGCATCGGCGCGGTGATCAACACCGCCAAGGTCGAGGCCGGCGCCAATGTCGTGGTCTTCGGTCTCGGCGGCATCGGCCTCAATGTCGTGCAGGGCGCCCGCATGGTCGGCGCCAATATGATCGTCGGCGTCGATCTCAACCCTGCACGCGAGGCGCTCGGCCGCCAGTTCGGCATGACGCATTTCATCAACCCGAAGGACCACAAGGACGTGGTAGCGGCCATCGTCGAATTGACCGACGGCGGCGCCGACTACAGCTTCGAGTGCGTCGGCAATACCAAGCTGATGCGCCAGGCGCTGGAATGCTGCCATCGCGGCTGGGGCAAGTCGGTGATCATCGGCGTCGCCGGCGCCGGCCAGGAAATTTCAACGCGTCCGTTCCAGCTCGTCACCGGCCGCAGCTGGATGGGCACCGCCTTCGGCGGCGCCAAGGGCCGGCGCGACGTGCCCAAGATCGTCGACTGGTATATGGACGGCAAGATCGACATCGATTCGCTGATCACCCACGTCATGCCGGTCGACAAGATCAACGACGCCTTCGACCTGATGCACGAAGGCACGTCGATCCGCAGCGTCGTCACCTTCTGATGCGCAAGATCGGCAACGCCACCATCGAGAAGGTCGAGGAACTCTGTGCAGCGGGCTTCAAGCCCGGCCGCATGTTCCCCAGGTTCGACCAGGAAACCTTCGACGCGCAGAAATCCTGGATGGTGCCCGATCATGTCCAGGCCGGTTCCGACCGCCTCGTCGGCTCGCTCCATACCTGGGTCATCAAGACGCCCAAGCACACGATCCTGATCGACACCTGCCTCGGCAATCACAAGCAGCGCCACAATCCCGCCTGGAACAACCTCGACACGCCCTTCCTGCAGCGCCTCAAGGCCTGCGGCTGCGCCCCCGAATCCGTCGACTTCGTGATGTGCACGCATCTGCATGTCGACCATGTCGGCTGGAACACGCAGCTGGTCGACGGCCGCTGGGTGCCGACTTTCCCCAACGCGAAATATCTCTTCGCCCGCCGCGAATATGTCCATTGGGAGAACGAGCGGAAGACCACGGAAGGTCTCAACGATGGCTCCTTCGACGATTCGGTGCTGCCCATCGTGGAGGCCGGCAAGGCCGTCATGATCGACAGCGATGCCCAGCCCGATCCGCTGCTCACCATCGCCGACTACCCCGGCCATACGCCGGGTTCGATCGCCATCAACCTGAAAGACGGCGGCCGCGAGGCCTGCTTCTCGGGCGACATCATGCATCACCCGATCCAGGTCTATCATCCCGACTGGTCGAGCCAGTTCTGCACCGACCAGGATCTCTCGGCCAGGAGCCGGCGCAAACTGCTCGAGACCTGCGTCGAGAAGAACGCGCTGCTCTGCCCGGCGCATTTCCCCGGCGCCAATGCCGGCTACATCAAGCCCGAGGGCGATGCCTTCCGCATCGAATGGGACAAGCCATGAAGCTCGAGCCAATCCT
>JBBRFD010000078.1:0-19733 GCA_038224985.1 Reyranellales bacterium | reverse complement strand
CGAGGCCGGCGATGGCGGGTGCCTCGATCTTGCCGTTGAAGCAGCGCTGCGCCGGGCGATCCCTGGCGGCTTCGGCGGCGATCATCACGGGGCAGGCCGCATCCAGAGCCAGAGGCAGCGCGACGGTGGCGGCAACCTCGGCCTGGTCGTCGATAGTATGGGCGCGCTTCAGCGGCTGCTGCCCGACGCGCAACGCCCCGGTCACCGGATCGGCGCTGGCCCAGACGCGATACCAGATGCGGCCGCGCAGCTTCTTTCCCGTCATGACGCGCGCGCCGCCGACTTCCAGCGCCATGCCGTCCGGCGTCAGAACGAGAGCGAAGCCCGCACCGGTCGCGGCATCGCGCCGCGAGATCACGGTCTGCGGGCCGTCTTCCGGCAGGGTCGGCCAGATCAGCGCCTCGACCGAGAGGGCGGCGAAGGATTTTACATCTTTGGCGGCATCGACCCGTCCGTAGGAGCCGGGATAGGCGTGCTGGACGCGCGAGGCGAAGCGGCCGTCGAAGAGATCGGAGAGATCCTCCAGCTTGCGCGGCGGCCCGGCGGGATTGGGATCGCCGCGCAGGATGCGCACCAGCGCGGCGTTGTACGGGCCAGGCCCGGCGCTCGTGATCTGGAACGAAAGCTTTTCGCCGGCGCGGGCCGACAAGCGGTCGGCATAGCCGATCAGCGGTGCTGTCACCTTGGTCTCCCTCGAAACAGGGGGATATAGTCACCGGACTTAGGGAGGAATGCCATGAAGAACATCCATCGCCGTGCGGTACTGGCCGGCGCACTCGCAACGCCCATGCTCGCTGCTCCGATGCTGGCGCGCCACGGCTGGGCGCAATCTACATATCCCAACAAGCAAATCCGCATGGTCGTGCCCTTCGCACCGGCCGGCACGACCGACCTGCTGGGCCGCATCGCCGCCCAGCACCTGACCGAGGTCTGGGGCCAGACCGTCGTCGTCGACAACAAGAGCGGCGCCGGCGGCAATGTCGGCGCCGAGATCGTGGCCAAGGCCCCCGCCGATGGCTACACGCTGCTGCTGGGCACCGTCGGCACCGCCGTCACCAACCAGTTCCTCTACAAGAACATGCCCTATGACGGCACCAAGAGCTTCGCGCCGGTCGCCCTCTTCGGTGAGGTCGCCAATGTGCTGGCGGTGCATCCCGACGTGCCGGTGAAGACGGCCCCGGAATACGCCGCGTATTGCAAGAAGATGGGTGCCGGAAAGGTGAGCTTCGGCTCGCCCGCCATCGGCGGCACTGGCCATCTGGCGATGGAGTATTTTCAGTCGCTGGCCGGCTTCAAGGTCGAGCACGTCGTTTACCGCGGCAGCTCGCTGGTGCTGAAGGACCTGCTGGCGGGCCATATCCCCTCGACCATGGACAACCTGCCGCCCTATCTGCCGCATATCCAGTCGGGCACCGTACGGGCGCTGGGCGTCAGTTCGGCCAAGCGCTGGTTCGCCATGCCCGACGTGCCGACCATCGCCGAGCAGGGTTTTCCGGGCTTCGACGCCGCCCCCTGGTGGTATGTCGCGGCTCCCGCCGGCACGCCGCCGGAGATCGTCAAGAAGCTCTCCGATGAATTGGTTAGGGCCTCGAAGCTGCCCGACGTCATCAAGCGTATCCGCGATGCAGGTGCCGCCGAACTTGGCGGCTCGTCGCAAGACCTCGCCAAGCATATGGTTGCGGAATACGCCAAGTGGAAGAAGGTGGTCGAGGCCGCTAAGCTGGAGCCGCAATGACGCGCGACGAACTCAGAGGAAAAATCCAGACGGTGCTCGGGCCGATCGCGCCCGGGCAATTGGGCCGCACGCTGATGCATGAACACGTGCTCTGCGATATCCGTCCGCCGCAGTCGCGCGGCGACAACGACCTCGGCCCCGAGATCACGCTGGAGAATGTCTGGCAGATCAACCACGGCCACGGCATCAAGCGCGCCGGCCGCAAGTACATGCTCGATCTCGAGGACGTCGCCACCCGCGAAGTGGCGATGATGAAGCACGACGGCGGCGACGCCATCGTCGAGCTGACCTGCGGCGGCCTCTCGCCCGACCCCGCCGGTCTCAAGCGCATCGCCCAGGGCACCGGCGTACATCTGGTCATGGGCTGCGGCCACTACGTCGACGACTACCAGGACCCGCGCAATCACGAGCGCCAGATCGACGACTTCGCCAATGAGATGATCGGCCAGATCCTGCACGGCGCCTGGGGCACCGATGTGCGCGCTGGCATGATCGGCGAGATCGGCTGCACCTCGCCCTGGAGCGATACCGAGAAGCGCGTGATGCAGGCGGCCTTCATCGCCGCGACGGAAACCGGCTGCTCGATCAACGTCCATCCCGGCCGCCATCCCGACCAGCCGCAGGAAGTGGCCGACTTCGCGCGTGCGCAGGGCTTTCCGACCGAGCGCATGGTGATCAGCCATATCGACCGCACGGTCTTCGACGAGCCGCGCCTGCTCAAGCTCGCGGACTCGGGCGTCACCGTCGAATTCGACCTCTTCGGCCAGGAGGCGAGCTACTACGGCCTGTCCGATATCGACATGCCCAACGATGCCACGCGCCTCAAGCTGATCCGTGCGCTGATCACGGCGGGCCATCTCGAGCGCGTCGTCATCAGCCACGACATCTGCTACCGCACGCGGCTGGCCAGCTTCGGCGGCCATGGCTACGGCCATATCTTCCGCAATGTCGTGCCGATGATGAAGAAGCGCGGCTACAGCGAGGCCGAGATCGAGACGATTTTGGTCGGCAACCCGCGGCGGCTTCTGACGTTCGTGTGAGATGGCGCTTTCCCTCTCCCTGACGATCAATGGACGGCAACATCGGTTGGCCGTCGAGCCCTGGGTCACCCTGCTCGACCTGTTGCGCGAGGAAATACACCTTACCGGCAGTAAAAAGGGCTGCGACCACGGCCAGTGTGGCGCCTGTACCGTCCTGATCGACGGCAAGCGGATCAATTCCTGTCTGGTGCTGGCCGTCACCCTCGACGGCGCCGACCTTGTGACGGTCGAAGGGTTGGAAACCGACGGAGCGCTGCATCCCCTGCAGGAAGCCTTCATCGAGCGCGATGCCTTCCAGTGCGGCTATTGCACGCCGGGCCAGCTCTGCTCGGCCGTCGGCCTGCTGAATGAAGGCCACGCGAAAACGCGTGAGGAAATCCGCGAGAACATGAGCGGCAATCTCTGCCGCTGCGGCGCCTACACGAATATCGTCGACGCGATTGAGGACGTCCTCAAATGAGGCGCTTCGACTATGTCCGCGCCGAGACGGTCGACCAGGCCGTGGCCGCACTTGCCGCCGTGGACGATGCCCGTGCCCTGGCGGGTGGCACCAATCTCGTCGACCTGATGAAATACGACGTGGCGACGCCCAGCCGCGTCGTCGACATCAACCGACTGCCCTTGAAAGCGATTGAGGAGACGAAGGGCGGCGGCCTGCGCATCGGTGCGCTGGTGACCAATGCCGATCTCGCCTGGGATGCCCGCATCGCGGCGCGCTACCCGGTGCTCGCCAGCGCCATTCTCGCCGGCGCCTCGCCGCAATTGCGCAATGCCGCCACGACCGGCGGCAACCTGCTGCAACGCACGCGCTGCTTCTATTTCTACGACCGCGAGACGCCCTGCAACAAACGCGCGCCGGGCACGGGCTGTTCGGCGCTGCTGGGCGTCAACCGGCAGCACGCTATCCTCGGCACGAGCGAGAACTGCATCGCCGTGCATCCTTCCGACATGTGCGTGGCACTGGCGGCGCTCGATGCGTCGGTGCACGTCGTCGGCCCGGCAGGTGCGCGCACCATTCCTTTCGCCGATTTCCATCGCCTGCCCGGCGATGAGCCGCATCTCGACAACACTCTGCGCCATGGCGAGCTGATCGTGGCCGTAGAATTGCCGGCCTCCGACTTCAGCCCGCATCACAGCTATCTCAAGCTGCGCGACCGCCTGTCCTATGCCTTCGCCCTGGTCTCGGTTGCCGCCGCGCTCAGAGTCGAGGGCGGCAAGATCGCCGAGGTGCGCGTCGCCCTGGGCGGCGTGGCGCACAAGCCGTGGCGCGATCCGGCGGTGGAGCAGTTGATTGTCGGGCGCGCGGCCGACGCCGCCACGTTCCACAGCTTTGCCGATACGCTGCTGTTCCTCGCGAAGGGCCGCGGCGCCAACGACTTCAAGATCGACCTCGCCCGCCGCGCCATCGTCCGCACGCTCTCGCAGGCCGCTGCCGGCACGCCGCAATCGCAAACCGACAAGCGGGTGCGGTGATGCCCGACTCGCGGATCGACACCCTCCATATCGGCCGTCCCACCCGGCGCGTCGAAGGCCGGCTCAAGGTCACCGGCGCGGCGAAGTACGCGGCCGAATACGATGCAGCAGGCCTGTTGCACGGCTGCATCGTCTCCAGCGCCATTCCCGCGGGCCATATCCGGCGCATCGACAGCACGGCGGCGCGCGCCATCCCGGGTGTGGTCGAGGTCTTCACGCATGAGAATTGCGGCAAGACGGCCTGGCTCAATTTCAAATGGCGCGACGACACGGCGCCGCCGGGCCGGCATTTCCGGCCGCTGCATTCCGACCGGATCGTCTTCGACGGCCAGCCCGTCGCCGTTGTCGTCGCCGAGAGCGAGGAGGCGGCGCGCGATGCTGCTTCTCTGATCCGCGTCGAATACCGGCGCTCGGGCGAACACGGCACCGATCTCGAAGCGGCGCGCCCCAAGGCCTATCGTCCGCCCAGCAAGCGCTTGGGCATTCCGCGCCCGCCCAAGCCGCGCGGCGATGCCGAGGCCGCTTTCGCCAGCGCGCCACACAAGATCGAGGCGCGATACAGGCTCGCCGCCGAATATCACAATCCGATGGAGCTCTTCGCCACCACCTGCGTCTGGGACGGCGAGGGCAGGCTCACGGTCTACGACAAGACGCAGGGCTCGCGGACCAGCCGCGCCTATATCGCAAAGGTCTTCGGCCTGAAGAAGGCCCAGGTGCGCGTGATCAACGAGCATGTCGGCGGCGCTTTCGGCTCGGGCCTGCGCCCACAGGCCAACCTGTTCTGCGCGGTGATGGCGAGTCTCGCATTGAAGCGCGCCGTGCGCGTCGTGCTGACGCGCCAGCAGATGTTTCATATCGGCTACCGGCCCGACACCATCCAGGACGTGGCGCTGGCCGCCAATGCCGACGGCTGCCTGCAGTCGATCCGGCATCATGCGCTGGCCGCCACCTCGCATTACGAGGACTATCAGGAAAACCTCGTGAACTGGGCAGGCGTTCTCTACCGCTCGGCCAATGTGAAGCTGAGCTACGAGCTGGCCAAGCTCGACACCTGCACGCCCGTCGACATGCGAGCGCCGGGTGCGGCGAGCGGCATGGCGGCAGTGGAATGCGCCATGGACGAGCTGTCCTATGTCGTCGGCGTCGATCCGATCGAGCTGCGCCGCCGCAACGCCTCGGTGCGCGACGACAATACGAAGAAGGAATTCACCGCCAAGGCGCTCGACTCCTGTTTGCGCGCCGGCGCGGCGGCCTTCGGCTGGGACAAGCGATCCTCCGCGCCACGCTCGATGCGTGACGGCAACGAGTTGATCGGCTGGGGCATGGCCAGCGGCATCTGGGACGCCTTCATGATTTTCGTCACCGCGAAGGTGCGGCTGACGCTCGACGGCCGCGTCGAGGTGCAGAGTGCCGCCAGCGACATCGGCACCGGTACGCGCACCATCCTGGCGCAGATCGCCGCCGAGTCCTTCGGCCTGCCGATCGACGGCGTCACCATCACCATCGGCGATTCGGCGCTGCCCTTTTCGCCGATCGAAGGCGGCTCGTGGATGGCCGCCTCCGCCGGCGCCGCCGTCGCGGCCGCCTGCCTGTCGGTGCGCAAGACGCTGTTCAAACACGCGCGCCAGATGGGCAACTCGCCGCTGGCCGGCTCATCCTTCGACGATGTCGAGGTGAGCGGCGGCCGCATTGCGCTGAAATCCGATCCGGCGCGCGGTCTTGGCATCGTCGAGGTGATGCAGGCCGCCGACCTTCTGGTGATCGAGGAAAAGAACACCGTGCTGCCCGACGTGCTGCAGATGATGAAGTACGTCAGTCACAGCTATTCCGCCGTCTTCGCCGAGGTCCGCGTCGACCATGAGCTGGGCGTCGTGCGCGTCACCCGCATCGTCTGCGCCACGGCGGCCGGACGCATTCTCAATCCGAAGACCGCGCGCAGCCAGATCCTGGGCGGCGTCGTCATGGGCATCGGCATGGCGCTGCACGAGGAGGGTGTGACCGATCACCGCCTCGGCCGGTTGATGAACCACAGCCTCGCCGACTATCACGTGCCCGCCCATGCCGACGTCCACGACATCGAGGTCATCTTCGTCGACGATCCCGACCCGCGCGCCAGCCCGATGGGCGTGAAAGGCCTGGGCGAAATCGGCGTCGTTGGCACGGCGGCGGCGGTCGCCAACGCCATCTTCCATGCGACGGGCAAACGCGTACGCGAGTTTCCGATCACCTTGGACAAGCTGTTGTAGCCTCCGTCGTCCTATGATGACGGGGAAATTTGCCGGCGGGGAATACCCCGCATCAAAACGTCAGCGAGTAGCTCGCTTCGTCCGTATAGATCATGCCGTTGCGGCTGGTCCGGCTGGAATAGAGCGTGAACTCTCCGGCGATCCATGGACCGGCGCGGAAGGTGCCGAAGCTCGACATGAATTGCGCGATGTGATGACCGGTCTCGGCGCCGTTGGAAAAGCGGGCGAGCGTGACATGCGGGCGGAACTTGCGGCCGGCGACGTCGAGGCCGCAGTTGCGCGCCACTGTCGTTATCTTCTGCTGCAGCCAGTCGAGGCGGTCGCTGCGTTCGACCAGGGCGACCAGCGCGCGCGGCTGCTTGCCGGTGCTGAACTGCTCGACGCCGGCAATGCCCACGGCGAACGGCGGGCCGGCGATATCCTCCAGTTCCTCCTCGAGGTCGCGCATGACGCCGCCCGGCACTTCGCCGCAGAAGGCCAGCGTGATGTGGAGGTTCTCGGCCGGCTGCCAATGCGCGTCGGGCACGCCCGACTGCAGGGGGGCGAGCTCGTCGGCGATGTCCTCAGGGACGGGCAGGGCGATGAACAGACGCGGCATGATCGTCGAGATTCTTCATCAGGAAGGGTAGCATCTTCTCTACCAGAAGCTCGACGCCCCTGGGATTGGGATGGATGCCGTCGGACTGGTTGAAGGCCGGGTCGGCGGCTACGCCGTCGAGCAGGAAGGCATAGAGCGGCACGCCGTATTTGTCGGCGACGCGCTTGTAGAGCCCGTCGAATTGCGAGGCGTACTCGGCGCCGAAATTGCGCGGCGCCATCATGCCGGCGATCCAGACCGGGACATTGGCTGCCTTCAGCTTGGCAACGATGGCGTCGAGGTTGCGCTCGGCCTGCGCCGGGTCGCTGCCGCGCAGCATGTCGTTGCCGCCCAGCGCCACCAGCACGATGTCGGGCTTGTCGCCCAGCATCCAGTCGACGCGCGAGAGGCCGCCGGCGATGGTGTCGCCGGAGACGCCGTGGTTGAGGAAGGTGACGTCGCGGCCTTTTGCCTTGAGCGCCGCCTCCAGGCGCACCGGGAGGGCCTGGTTTGGCTTCAAACCGTAGCCCGCGGAGATGCTGTCGCCCAAAACCGCGATCTTTATGGGCGCGGTTTGTGCATATGAGGGCGTAAGGCTCACGATAAAGAGAGCGAGCAGCAAATTGACCGCTGCCGCAAAACGACCATATCCAGTGCTGACTATCATCGTCCTGATCCGGGGGCCTCGTTTTTGACTGCTATCGTTAAGCTGACTGATGTCCATCTCGACATGGCAAGCGATGCCGGCACGGTCAATATCCTGCGCGGCATCACTCTGGACGTGGCGGCGGGCGAAATTGCGGCACTGGTCGGGCCCTCGGGTGCCGGCAAGTCGAGCCTGATGATGGTGGCGGGCGGTCTCGAACGCGCCACCTCCGGCCGTGTCGAGGTGGCGGGCCACGATCTCGGCCCGCTCGACGACGATGCCCGTGCGCGCCTCAGGCGCGACCATCTCGGCATCGTCTTCCAGGGCTTTCACCTCATTCCCACCATGACGGCGCTGGAGAACGTGGCCCTGCCGCTGGAATTCGCCGGCCGCGCCGATGCCTTCGACCAGGCCAGGGCGGCGCTGGGTCGCGTCGGCCTCGGTAATCGCATCGGCCATTACCCGGCGCAGCTCTCGGGCGGCGAGCAGCAGCGCGTCGCCGTGGCCCGCGCCTTCGTCGGCCAGCCGAAGCTGCTGCTGGCGGATGAACCGACCGGCAATCTCGACGGCGCCACAGGCAAGCAGGTCATGGACCTGCTGTTCGATCTGGCGCGCGAGCAGAACACCACGCTTCTTCTGATCACCCACGACATGGCGCTGGCCGCGCGCTGCCACCGCATCGTTCATATCGCCGACGGGCTGGTGGTGTCCGATGAACGCACTGGCGCGGCCGACAGTTTGGCCGCGCAGTGACCAGCCTCGGCCTGGCGATTACGCTGGCGCGGCGCGAACTGCGTTCGGGGCTGGGCGGCTTTCGTCTTTTCATCGCTTGTCTGGCGTTGGGCGTCGGCGCCATCGCCGCGATTCTGTCGTTCAGCCGCGCGGTCGAAGAGGGCCTGCGCGCCGATGCGCGGGAGATCCTGGGCGGCGACGTGGCAATCTCGCTGCTTTATCGGCAGGCGACGGACGAGCAGATCGACTTCCTCAAGAGCAAGGGCACCGTCGTGCGCTGGATCGACAGCCGCGCCATGGCCCGGCCGGTCAGGACGGACGGCCGCGCCACGCTGATCCAGCTCAAGGCCGTAGAGGACGCCTATCCGCTCTACGGCCGGCTCGAGTTGGGCGATGGCCAAGCGTTGCCGCCAACCCTGGCAAAGCGTGACGGCGTCTGGGGCGCGGTCGTCGAGGAAGTGGCGCTGCGCCGCATGAACATCGCGCTGGGCGATCGCGTGAAGGTGGGCGAGGCCACGGTCGAAATCCGCGGGCTGATCGCGCGCGAGCCCGACCGCGGACTCAATGCCTTCGCCAGCCTCGGGCCGCGCCTGATGATGCCTTTCGAGGCGCTGGGCGAATCGGGCCTCGTGCAACCCGGCAGTCTGTTGAACTGGGAATATCGCCTGCGTCTGCCGGCGGGGACGTCAGACCGGCTCACCATCGGCGAGCTGAAACGGCGCTTTCCCGAGGCAGGCTGGCGCTTGCGCGGGCTCGAGGAGGCGGGCGGCGGCATCCGCTTCTGGCTCGATCGCCTGACGCAATTCATCGGCCTGATCGGCCTCTCGGCGCTGCTGGTCGGCGGCGTCGGCGTCGGCAATGCCATTTCGAGCTTTCTGGCGACGCGCGTGCGCACCATCGCCATCATGAAGTGCCTGGGGGCGCCGCAGCGCCTGATCTTCGGTACTTATTTCCTTCAATTGGGCGGCCTCGCACTGCTGGGCGTCGGCCTCGGCGCTGCGGTCGGTGCGGCCCTGCCGTTCCTCGCGCAGTCGCTGATCGCCGATGTCCTGCCGGTGCGCGCCCGCGTCGCCCTCTATGCCGAGCCGCTGCTGACGGCGGCGGCTTTCGGACTGCTGGTCTCGCTGATGTTCGCGCTGGTGCCGCTGATCCGCGCCCGCACCGTGCCCGCCGCCACGCTGATGCGCGGCGCCGTGGCGATCGTGACAGCGCGCATGGGCTGGCGCGACGGGCTGCTGGTCGGTGTCGTTGCCATGGCGCTGGCCGGCTTCACCATCTGGACGGCCGACGACCGCCGCGTCGCCGCCTGGTTCGTGGTCGGCGCGGTCGTGGCCTTCATTGTCTTTCCGTTGCTGGCGCGCGGCCTGATGTGGGCCGCCGCCCATGCCGGCAAGCCACGCTGGGCAGCCCTTCGTCTGGCGCTGGCCAACCTGCATCGGCCGGGCTCGCCCACGCCCATCGTCATGCTCTCGCTTGGGCTCGGTCTCACCGTGCTGGTGGCGACGGCTTTGGTCGAAGGCAACCTGCGCTACCAGATCGAAAGCCGCCTGCCCAAGGACGCGCCGGCGTTTTTCTTCGTCGACATCCAGTCGGCGCAGATCGAGGAGTTCGAAAAGGCCATCGCCGCGGTGCCGGGCTCGGGCCATCTGGAAAAAGTGCCGTCGCTGCGCGGGCGCATCGTCAGGATCGGCGGCAAGCCGGTGGGCGAGATCGCCATACCGCCGGAAGCGCGCTGGGCGGTCGAGGGCGATCGGGGCGTGACCTATTCGACGACGGCGCCCGAGGGCGCGCGCGTCGTGGCGGGCGAGTGGTGGCCGGCCGACTACAAAGGCCCGCAGCTCATTTCCTTCGACGAACAGCTGGCGAAGAATTTTGGCCTGGGCATCGGCGACACCATCACGCTGAACGTGCTGGGCCGCGACATCGAGGCGAAGATCACATCGCTGCGGCGCATCGAATGGACGACGCTGGCGATCAATTTCGTCTTCGTGCTGTCGCCCGGCGTGCTCGACCGCGCGCCGCATACCTATCTGGCCACGGTCAAGGCGACGCCCGCCGCGGAGGACGCGATCTTCAAAACCATCACCGACCGTTTCTCCAATGTCACCGTGGTGCGCATCCGCGACGCCATCGAGACGGCGTCGGGCGTGCTGGGCAATATCGGTCTGGCCAGCCGCGTCATCGGCCTCTTGAGCATTGTGGCTGGTGTGCTGGTTTTGGCCGGCGCCATGCTGGCGACGCAGCGCCGCCGCGTGCACGAAGCGGTGGTGATGAAGGTGCTGGGCGCCACCCGCGCCCGCATCGCCGGCATCTTCGCTTGGGAATTCGCAGCGCTGGGTCTGGCCACGGCGCTGGCGGCGCTGGCCGTCGGCACGCTGGGGGCCTGGCTGGTGGTGCGCCGGCTGATGAACCTCGACTGGACCTTCCTGCCCACGGTCGCCATCGCCGTGGCGCTGGGTGCCATGGCGCTGACGCTGGCTTTCGGGCTCGCCGGCACGCTGGCGGCGCTACGGCAGCGGCCGCTGGCCCTGCTGCGCAATGAATAACGCCTCTTTGGCCAGTGAAATTTCGGTTTCCGGTCCCGGTTTGCCGGCGTTATTCCCTCTTGATTCAGACCGTGTGCATGCCCAGATTGTCGACAAGGGGCAGGTCCAATCAAGGTCCCTTGGAGGCTTGAAACCACATGGCTAACGAGAACGTCTTCAATCGCGGCGGTGCTGTTGCGGCCGACCAGGCTGTCTTCGACGCCGGTCTGCGCGCCCACATGGTGCGCGTTTACAACTATATGGCTTCGGGCCTGGCGCTGTCGGGCATCGTGGCCTTCGCGCTGGCGAGCAACCCGGCTCTCCAGAGCATCTTCTTCCAGATGGGCATGACCCGCGGCGGAGCGGTCATTCCCGTCGGCATGACTCTCGCCGGCTGGGTTGCCACGCTGGCGCCGATCGGCTTGCTGCTACTGGTGTCGTTCCGCGCCGCCAAGATGAGCGTCGGGTCGGTGCAGGCGGTATACTGGGCGGTCACCGCCTTGATGGGCGTCAGCCTCTCGGTCGTCCTGATGGTCTATACCGGCGCCTCGGTCGCCCGCACGTTCTTCGTGACCGCCGCCGCCTTCGGCTCGCTCAGCCTTTATGGCTACACGACCAAGCGCGACCTTACGGCCATGGGCAAGTTCCTGTTCATGGGCCTCGTCGGCCTCCTTCTGGCCGGCTTGGTCAACATGATCTGGCCGTCGGGCACGATGAGCTTCATCATCTCGGCCGCCGGCGTCCTTATCTTCTCGGGCCTGATCGCCTACGACACGCAGAAGATCAAGGAACAGTATGCCGAAGCCTGGGGTAGCGACGATGCCCAGAAAGTTGCCATCTTCGGTGCGCTGAGCCTTTACCTCGACTTCGTGAACCTCTTCCAGTTCCTGATGTCGTTCATCGGCGACCGCCGCAACTAGCTTCGCCGGCGACAGACTGTTAAGCGAACGCCCGGGCATCGCCCGGGCGTTTTGCTTTGAGGGAATCATGAGTAGCCGCTTCAAGACCTTCATCGAAAGCGAGGCAGCCTCGGCCCTGCCGTTGCTGGTGGCCGCGGTGCTGGCCATGGTGCTGGTGAATTCGCCGGCGCGCGGCGCCTTCGAGGCGGTGCTGGGCCCACTGCATCACTGGATCAACGACGGGCTGATGGCCGTGTTCTTCCTGCTGGTAGGCCTCGAGATCAAACGCGAGGTCGTCGAGGGCGAGCTGTCGAAACTCTCGCAAGTGGCGCTCCCCATCGTCGGCGCTATCGGCGGTATGGCCGTGCCGGCGCTGCTCTATCTCCTGCTGACACGTAGCGATCCGGCGGCCTTCAACGGCTGGGCCATTCCCTCGGCCACCGACATCGCCTTCTCTTTGGGTGTGCTGGCTGCACTGGGCAAGCGCGTACCGCTGTCGCTCAAAGTCTTTCTCACCACGCTGGCCATCGTCGACGATCTCGGCGCCATCGCCATCATCGCCGCTGTCTATACCGCCAACCTTTCCGCCTTCGCGCTCGGCGCCGCCGCCGCGCTGCTGGTGATGCTCCTGGCCCTCAACCGTTTTGGCGTTCGCGCGCTCTGGCCCTATCTGCTGCTGGGCGTGCTGCTCTGGGCTTCGGTGCTGAAATCGGGCGTGCATGCGACGCTGGCCGGCGTCGCCCTGGCGATGTTCATTCCGCTCAAGGACCACGGCCCGCTGCATGGGCTGGAGAACTGGCTGAAGCCGTGGTCGGCCTGGCTGATCATGCCGGTCTTCGCCCTGGCCAATGCCGGCGTGGCGCTGGGTGAACTCTCGCCGCGCATCCTGCTCGAACCCGTGCCGCTCGGCATCGCCGCCGGTCTCTTCCTCGGCAAGCAGGCGGGCATCATGCTGGCCGCGGGCCTCCCCATCGCGCTGGGCTGGGTCGCCATGCCGGCCGGCGGCTCGTGGCGCGGGCTCTACGGCGTGGCCCTGCTGGCCGGCATCGGCTTCACCATGAGCCTGTTCATCGGCAACCTCGCCTTCGCCGACGTCGCCCACCAGACGCAGGTGAGGGTAGGTGTGCTGGCGGGCTCGCTGCTCTCGGCGGTGGCGGGCTACCTCGTCCTCAGATCAGGGAAATGACCCCGGCGATATCGGACTCGAGCACAAGATCGTCGCGGGCGCCGAGCAGCCACAGGCTCTCGGCGCGCAAGCGCAGCAGCGGACAGTCCCACCATTTGTCGATCAGCGTCGCCAGCGCGGCCGCCTCGGTCGCATCGAGATCGTCGATCAGGTTCCACAGGCCCACGACATGGAGGTCGGTCTCGCGCCAGCCGACATTGACGTTGCCGGAGAAGAGCCCGCGCAGCTCGACCTCGAAGGGTGCGATGCCGGACGGCGCCGCGCAGTCGATATCCTTGGCCGGCGCGCCGCAGATCGTGGCGTGCAGCCGCTCGCGGCGTCTGGGCAGGAGATCCCAGGAGATCTTGGCCGCGAAGGGCTGGGCGCGCAGGTCGGCGTCGAGCGCGCGATAGGCCGCGATCGCTCCGGCACCTGGGCCGGGATGGACAGTACCAGTGAGACGACGCGCGGATGCCGGCTCATCGCGTAATAAGCGCCCTCGCGCTGGGGAACCACGGCGGGATGCGCGGGCGCCACCAGAGGTACAGAAGGACACGGCGGAGATTTAGGGACGAACTCCCGGCCCGGCAAGATTGTCGGGCAAGATTGCGCCCGCCCGCCCCGGTCCTGTAGTTTCCGCCCATGCGGCGGACCTCCTATGAAGCGATGAACTGTTCGATCGCCTCGGCGCTCGATGTGGTGGGCGAGCCGTGGACGCTGCTGATCGTGCGCGACGCCTTCTACGGCGTGCGCCGCTTCGACGACTTCCAGGAAAACCTCGGCATCGCCCGCAACGTGCTGACGGCGCGCCTCAAGAAGCTCGTCGAGGCCGGCGTCTTCCGCAAGACCGCCTATCGCCAGCGCCCGCTGCGCCACGAATACCACCTGACCGAGAAGGGTGCGGCGCTGTTCACCGTCATCGTCGGGCTGAAGGAATGGGGCGACCGCTTCGGCGGCGCGGCGCGCGGCGGCAAGCCGATGGAGCTGCTGGCGGGCGACGGCCGCCCGGTCGAGCCCCGGCTGATCGACGCCACCACCGGCCAGAAGCTCGAACTCACCAATGTCCGCGCCGTGGCCGGCCCCGGCGCCGACGAAACCACCCGCACCTTCTTCGAGCGCCTGGCCTTCACCAAACGCTAGGCGTCACGCCGGGGCGCGGATGGCGAGGTCGAGCAGGCGCAGCGGCACCGGCTTGTCGATGATCGAACAGGGCGGCAGATGGGCCACGGCCTTGAGTTCGTTGCCCAGCCGGACGAGATCGTGGTTGCCCGACATCAGGATCCAGCGAGCGCCGCCGGTGCGCAGCACGTTGTCGACGTAGAAGGTCACGCCGTCGCCATCGGGCAGCTTGATGTCGGAGATGATGGTATCGGGCGTGCCGTCATCGAGGGCTGCCTGGGCTTCGGCAATGGTGCTGCAGGTGGTGACGTTGTATTTCCGACGCATCAGGTAGTCGAGCATCTCGGCGCGCAACGCGCTGTCGTCTTCGATGAGCAGGATGTTCGTGGACATGGCGTGAATTCCCCTGGCTCAATGCCTAGCGGCGGGTGTGCGTCTTGATCGAGTGGGCCTTCGCGGCCGGGTCGTCGGTTCGCGTATCGGCCGTGCCAGCGTCGGCGCCGCACCAGTTGAGGCCGTCTAGCACCAGGTGCTGGCTGGCTGAGACGGCAACGACGGCGCCCTTGTCGATGCAGGCCTGCTTGTCGCCCGTATAGTAGGGGTTCATCAACGCGCCGCCGGAATTGTGGCCGGCGCCCAGCGCATGGCCGAACTCGTGCATCATGATGCCGGCGAGGTCGCGCGAACCGATGCGGTCGACGACGACGAAGACAGTGGCTGTCGTCGTGCCGAAGGTCAGCGCCAAGGTGCGCTTCATGGCGGCGGTGCCGACCATCGGGTTGCGGCTGTCGATGCGGGCGACGGTCCAGGCGTGCACCTGCGGCCGGTTTGCGGCGTCATAGTCGTTGGCCGAGATCTCGAGACGGACCTGGCCGTTGAGCACGGTATTCCATTCGTTGACGGCGCGCAGGATCTTGGCGCGCTCGTGCAGCGTGAAGGTGCGGTCGATGGCGATCTGCACGGTCCGCATGGGTTGGACCTGGATTGCGGCCGTATCGGTGTAGTGGACGGGATCGGCGGCGACAGGTGCAGCGGCGGCAGTGCCGAGCAGGGCACAAAGAGCGATCGGCAGAATGAACCTGGTGCGCATCGTCTTTCCCCTTTGTCGAATTCGGTTTGCTTTCTTCAGTCGCTCTCATTTGGCGTGGCGCGAGCCGGTCCACCATTGAGGATACGGCCTATGCGGTTGGTGAAATCCCGGCGGCAATCAAAACATTGCGCAGTCTCGCCGGATAAAGCCGGCAAGCGGCACCGTGTCACGAAGGTGCCGAGTAAAGCGCAGTGGAGCCAAGAGGCCGTTGCCGCCGGGTAGCACTGGGGTCGTAATGACAGATCAGCGGCGGATGCCGGAGAGAGCGTCGGCAACAAGGGTGCCGACAGACAACAGGGTGGTGACGGCAAGCACGACAAAGAGGCTTGCGCGCAAGGCGTATTCGATGGCGAAGGCGCCAGCGTCGTCATGGGCAAGGCGGAAGAAAAGAGTGTGCATCGCCGGGGTCCTCTCGCGTTCTCGATGATGCAGATATCGCCCTCGAACTGGCGCGGGACAATTCGGCCGGATGGCCGGGTTCAGACTTAAAATGGGTTATGCCGGCCGGCCTAGGCCAAGTGGTCGGGCTTCTTTCAGGAATCGCTTTCGGGTTGTGTTTGGGTGTAGAATGTCGACCCAAGCCCTGCTTCACTAAATTTTTTGATGGGCATGCTGTTTATGAGATCGCCACAAATCGCCCTGATTGCCGACGACGACGAATTTTTCCGCATGGCGCTCCGCGCCATCCTGGCCGGCCAACTCGGTTTCGACGAAGTGATCGAGACCGCCTCGCTCGACGAGGCGGTCGAGAAGCTCTCGTCGCGGGCGGACATCTCGCTGGCGCTCTTTGATCTCGGGATGCCTGGCATGGAAAGCCCGGCCAATCTGCGGGCCGTGCGCGATTGCTTCGAGACGTTGCGCGTCGCTGTGGTCTCGGGCTCGCAATGCCGCGACGACGTCCTGTCGGCACTCGCCGCCGGCGTACACGGCTATGTGCCCAAGGGGCTGGGTGTCAGCGAACTGGCCCAAGCGCTGAAGCTGATCATCGACGGCGTGATATACGTGCCGCCTTCCGTCGCCGTCCTGCCCGCCGGCGCCGTCATCGGGCCGATCGCCGCCGGCCGCCTGGCGTCGTCGCCAGGCGCGACGCTCGATACCCTGACGCCGCGCCAACGAAGCGTCCTCACGCTGCTCGTGCAGGGCCAGTCCAACAAGGCGATCGCGCGCGACCTCCAACTGGGCGAGGGCACGGTGAAGGTCCATATGGCAGCCCTGTTTCGCAGCCTGGGCGTGAAGACCCGCACCGCGGCGGCAGTGGCGGGCGGACGGCTCCATCCGCCGGCGTCTTGAGCCGCGAGCCTGAAAGCGAGACGGCGACACTCCGCGCCGAGATCGCCGAGCTGACGACGCTCGCGCGCAAGGCCGGTCACGGCTTCAACAATGTGCTGCAGGTGCTGATCCTGGAGGCCGAGCGCCTCGAGGAAGGCGACATCGGCCGAATCCCCGACATCGCGGCAAATATCCTGTTGGCGGTGAGCAGGGGCGAAAGGCTGGCCAACAGCCTGCTCGGGTTGAAGCACAAGGCCGGGCAGGGCGCAGCTCCACCAGTGGCGGCCACGCCCTCCGCCGTACAGGCCTCGGCGCGCATCCTCGTCGCCGAGGATCAGGAGCAGAACGGCCAAGCCCTGCAGAAGATCTTCGAAGCCGCCGGGCATACCGTCGTGGTTGCCGGCGATGGCGTCGAAGCCGTGGCGGCGATCGAGGCCGCGCCCTTCGATCTCGTCATGATGGATATCGGGATGCCGGTCATGGATGGGCTCACCGCGACGCGGAAGATCAGAGCGATGACAGGCCCGCGCGCGGCGGTACCGATCGTTGCGACCTCGGGCAATACCCAGCCGGAGGAGGCGCAATCCTTCCGCGATGCCGGCATGAGCGACCATATCGGCAAGCCCTTCGGCCGCGCCGCCGTCCTGCGGAAGGTCGATTTCTGGCTCGGTCGGGAGACGGCGCCGGCATGCGCGCTGCCGGAGGCCGGCACGGCAACCGAGTTCGACAAGATCTGCGCCCTGATGGGCCGGCCCTGGGCACTGAGCGGTCTGGCCAAACTGACAGCGCAGATCGACGAGGCCTTCGGCGCGGCGCCCCGCAACGGCGAGCAGCACGGCCTGCTGGCAAGCCAGGCGCATGCTCTCATCTCACTGGCCTCGCTTCTCGGCTTCCCGATCCTGTCGCGCCTCTGCGGCGAGCTCGAGCAGGCCTGCAAGAGCGGCCTAGATCTGCTGCCCCGATACGAGCAGGCAAAGATCGTGGCCACGCAAGCGCAGGCGACGGCTGCCGATATTATCGCAGCGGGTTAGGCTGGGGACGCGCCACTGGAGTGGCGCGCCCTCAGCAAAGCACGGGGAAATTAACCTTCGTCCTTATTCAAACGCTTGCCGTCGATCTCGCGCCCCGTTCGCGCATCGGCGTCCTTGTCGGCGGCTTTCTGGGCCTTGGTGCGGCCGAAGCGGCGGCGGTTGGCGTCGGCGTCCTGGGCGCGTTCGGCCCGCGCCTTGTCCTTGCGCGCTTTTTTGAGGTTCACGATCTCGGCAACCATTCTTTCCCTATGCCGCGATTGCAGTCGATGCGCTAGTCTCACCAGACGAGACAAAGGACAGCGACATGACACCTTCGAAGCGCAAGAAACTCCTGATCGGCGGCGGTGCCGTAGTCGGCGTCCTGATCGCGGCGGCACTGGTCGTGCCGGTGCTGATCGACGTCAATACCTATAAGCCGATGATCGCCGCCGAAGTGAAGAAGGCGACCGGCCGCGACCTCGTGCTCGACGGTCCGATCAGCCTGTCGCTGTTGCCGACGCCCAGCGTCAGCGTCTCCAGCGTGCGCTTCGCCAATGCCGCCGGCGCCAAGAACGCGCAGATGGTCGAGATCAAGTCGGTCACGGTGAAGCCTTCGCTCTTTGCCCTGCTGGCAGGCGACGTGGCGATCAGCGAAGTGACCCTGGTCGAGCCCAAGATCGTTCTGGAGATCAGCACCGAGGGCAAGCCGAATTGGGAATTCGCGCCATCGGTCGCTGAAGCCAAGCCCGCCGCGCCCAAGCCCAGCTCGGCCAAGCCGCTGTCGCTGGGACGTCTGACCATCCAGAACGGCACGCTTCTATTTTCCGATTCCAAGACAGGTATCTCGCTGGTCGCCGACAAGGCCAATATCACTGCCTCGGTCGGCTCACCCGAAGGTCCGTTCACGCTCAAGGGCGAGGCCAAGCTGAACGGCGAGCCACTCGCCATCGATCTCAACGTCAGCGGGCCAATTTCAACGGGTGGGGGCACCAACGGCCATAACGCCGACATCGCCGTCCAGGCGGGCGGCGGCAAGATCGGATTCAAGGGCACGCTCTCCGAACTCGGCCCCAACGCGCGCATCGTCGGCAATGCCTCGGCTTCGGCCGACTCGCTGGCCAATTTTGTCAGTGTCATGGTGGGTCTGGCCGGCGATCAGCCGCCGCCGCCGTCGCCGCTGCTGGCCGGCAAGTTCAGCTTTGACGGCGCCGTCGATGTCTCGCAGACGGCCGTCCAGGCGAACAATTTCAAGATCTCGCTGGGTCAGGACAACGGTTCAGGCTCCGTCGCCGTCAAGCTGAAGCCGGCGCTGGTCGTCGATGCCAAGCTTTCGGTGCCCAAGCTCGATCTCGACAAGTGGCTGGCGGCGGCGACCAAGCCGCTGCCGGAAGTCTCGACCAAGCCGGCGACGGGAACACCCACCGCACCGCCTCCCGCGGCGGCAGGGGGCACCGGGTTGCCCAAGGACCTCACGGTCAAGGCGGCCATCGACGTGGCCGAGATCGTCTACAACAGGGCGGCCATCAAGAACGTGGCGCTCGAACTCGACATCAAGAACGGCGCCATTGCCGTGCCGAAGCTCACGGCCACCATGCCGGGCGATCTCGTGCTGCAAGCCAAGTCGACGATGACCGGCACGCAGGTCGCGGGCGATTTCAGCATCACGGGGCCGAAGCTGCGCGAGACGCTGGCCTGGCTGCAGGTCGACACGGCCGGCTTGCCGGCCAACAAGCTCGCCAGGGTGAGCCTGCGCGGCAAGATGGCGTCGAACGGCAACAATATCCAGGTAAGCGACGCCGTCTACGAACTCGACGATCTGAAGGGCACCGGCGGCGTCACCGTCACGCTGGGCGTGCCGCTTTCCATCGTCAGCCATGTCGAACTCGATACGGTCGATGTCGATTCCTACATGCCGCCCAAGACGGCGGCGCAGAAGCCGGCCACCAACACCGCCGCCTCGGCGCCGGCCAAGCCGGCCGCCGCCAGCGGCCCATCGATCGGGCTCAAGGCCAAGATCAAGAAGCTGATCTACCAGAAGGAGACGATTGGCGGCGTCGACGTCGACGTGGCGCTGCAGGGCACGACGCTGCGTCTCAACAATGTCGCCGTCGCCGACCTCGCGGGCGCGCGCCTCGCGTTGCGCGGGACGGTCGGCACCTATGCCACCGTTCCGGCGCCCGACGTGGCGTTCAACTTCGAATCGCCTG
>JBBRFD010000077.1:0-19754 GCA_038224985.1 Reyranellales bacterium | reverse complement strand
GCCTGTGGCCAGGAGGCGACGTATTTGGCGATGCCGTTCAACCCCTCGACGCCCCAGCCCATCGGCACCAGCGCGATGCTTTCGAGACCGAACGGCATCAGCAGCATCGCGGCCAGGCCAAAGGGCATGATCCAAAAGCCGGTGAGCGGCACGCCCAGGAGATTGGCGACGACACCAAGTAGCGACAGACGATTGAAGTGATAGGCGGCGAAGGCACCGGTCGCGATCGAGGCGATCAGCGTCGTGGCCAGGCTCGAACCGAAGGCCGCCACCAGCCGCCACAGCCAGCGCCGTTCCGTATGCTCGGCCCGCGCATGGAGCTTTGTCCGCCAGCCGCGCGCCGCTTCCCAGGCGGCGATCAACGCGATGACAGCGGCGAAGGACATCTGGAACGAGGCGCCGGTCAGCGACTCGGGTGCGATCACCAGCACGATCACCGCCGACCAGGCGATCAAGCGCAGCGACAGCGCCGTGCGGTCGAGCAGGATGGCCAGCAGCGCGAAGCCCGCCATCGCCGAGGCGCGTTGCGCCGGCACCGGCGCGCCGGCGAGTGCCGTGTAAAAGAGTGCCGCGGCGAGGGCGAGGACGGCGGCCATCTTCTTGGCATCGACGCGCAGCGCCAGCGGCGGGATAAGTGCGATGCCATAGCGCACGAGGCCCATGACGAGGCCGACGACAAAGACGATGTGCAGCCCCGAGATCGACAGGATATGCGCCAAACCAGAGTCGCGCATGGCTTGGGCGATATCCTTGTCGACCGCCGTCTGCTCGCCGGAAAGGAGTGCCGCCACCACGCCACCGGCGGGACCGGGCAGCGCCTTCATGATGCGCTCGGTGATGTCGGCGCGCAGCGCATCGATCGAGCGCACCAGACCGTCGGGCTTGCCCCGGTCGATAATGGCCGGCGTCGCCAGGGCATAGCCCACGGCACCGATCTGCTGGTACCAGGCGACGCGCTGGAAATCGAAGGCGCCGGGCGTGGCCGGGCCGGCCGGCGGCGACAGGTTGGCCAGCACCAGGATACGGTCGCCGACCCGCATGCCCTCCGGCATGCCGCGCGTCAGCGACACGCGCACACGGACCGGCGTCGCTTCGGGCGACGGTGCACCCTGCCCTTTGAGCCGCACCGCCTCGAGCACGACGCGCACGCCCTCGGGCAGACGCTGAACATCGGCGACGCGGCCTTCGACGTTGAGGCTGAACAGCGGGCGTATGAGAGTCGGTGCGGCAAGATTGGCCGTGCGCCAGGCCGTGAGGCCAAGCCCGAAGGCTGCGACAGCGGCGCCGATCCAGAGGGCGCGCATCAGGCCGCCCGGCGGTGACAGCAAGGCCGCGCCGAGGGCTGCGGCAGCCAAGGCCGGACCTATCCATATCGGCGGTTCGCTCGGCAGCTCGAAGTAGACGGCGACGCCCAAACCCAGCGCCACGGGCAGCCACAGCATCCATCGTCCGCGTTCGGCGGCGAGTTGATCCAGGATCCAGGTGCGGGCCCCCGCCACGCCGAATGCCACACTGTTTCCCTTGTTTGACAGTTAGTAGACGCTCGCCTACCTACGGCCCGATTTTCAGGCCGAAATACGGCAAAAACACAGGCAAAAATGACCGTCGTTACCCGCTTCGCCCCCTCGCCGACCGGCTTCCTGCATATCGGCGGCGCCCGCACCGCGCTGTTCAACTGGCTCTATGCCAAGCACACCGGCGGCACGTTCCTGCTACGCATCGAGGATACCGACCGCGCCCGCTCCACAGAGCCGGCAATCGCGGCGATTCTCGACGGGTTGTCGTGGCTCGGCCTGCAGTGGGACGGCGACGTCACCTACCAGTTCCAGCGCGCCGCCCGTCATGCCGAGGTCGCCCGCCAGATGCTGGCCAATGGCCACGCCTATCATTGCTACTGCTCGCCGGCCGAGCTCGAGGAGATGCGCGCCGCCCAGAAGGCCGCCGGCAAGCCGATGCGCTACGACGGCCGCTGGCGCGACCGCAAGCCCGAGGACGCCCCGGCCGACATCAAGCCGGTCATTCGCCTCAAGGCACCGCAGACCGGCCAGACCGTCATCAAGGATGCCGTGCAGGGCGAAGTCACGGTCGAGAACGCCCAGCTCGACGACATGATCCTGTTGCGCGCCGACGGCACGCCGACCTACATGCTCGCCGTCGTGGTCGACGACAACGATGTCGGCGTCACCCATGTCATCCGCGGCGACGATCACCTGAACAACGCCTTCCGCCAGCTGCAGATCATCCGCGCCATGGGCTGGAACGAGCCGGTCTATGCCCATATCCCGCTGATCCACGGCGCCGACGGCGCCAAGCTCAGCAAACGCCACGGCGCGCTGGGCGTCGATGCCTATCGCGACATGGGCTTCCTGCCCGCCGCGCTGCGCAATTACCTGCTGAGGCTGGGCTGGGGCCATGGCGATGACGAGATCATCTCGACCGAGCAAGCCATCGAGTGGTTCGATCTGGCGGATGTCGGCCGCTCGGCTTCCCGATTCGACATCGCGAAGCTCACCAACCTCAACGCGATCTATTTGCGCGACACGCCCGACGCCGAGATATTGCCCTATGTGCTGCCGCTGCTCGAGGCCAAGGTCGGCACCAGGCTCGATGCGACGGTCGTGGAGCGCGTAACCCGTGGCTTGAACGGCGTGAAGCAGCGCTCGCGGACGCTGGTCGAGGTCGTCGACAGTCTTGTCTTCTATACGCGCTCCGGCGCTCAGCCTCTGGTCGACGACAAGGCCCGCTCGCATGTCACGCCGGAGACCATGGCCATGCGCGCCAAGCTCGCGACCGCGCTCGAAGCCGAGACCGCCGATTGGAGCGAGAAGGCACTCGAGGACGCCGTGCGCCGCTTCGCCGAAGCCAATAGCCTGAAGCTCGGCCAGGTCGCCCAGCCGCTGCGCGTGGCCCTCACAGGCTCAACCATATCCCCGGGCATCTTCGAGATGCTGGCCGTTCTGGGACCGGCCGAAACGAAGGCCAGATTGCTGGCGGCCAACGGATAGAGCACGACCGCCCGGCATGGCATTGAGCCGCCATGCGCCCGCGCGAATGGACCCTGCTGCTCTCTCTTGCCGTGTTGTGGGGCGGATCGTTCTTCTTCGCCAAGCTGGCGCTGGCCGATCTCGGCCCCTTCACCATCGTATTCGCACGGGTTGGCCTGGCCGCCCTCGCCCTGAACATCGTCCTGGAAATATCGGGTCAAAGCCTCTGGCGAAGCCGCACGCCGTGGCTTGCCTTCTTTGCCATGGGCGCGCTCAACAACCTCATTCCGTTCAGCCTGATCTTCTGGGGCCAGACCCACATCGGCTCCGGTCTCGCCTCGATCCTGAACGCCACCACGCCGCTGTTCACCGTCCTGCGGCCGGCGCTTCAAGACAATGGCCGTGGCGCCGCTACAGGCGGCGGCCGGACAAGTGACGACGAGCACCTTGTTGATTCTTCCGATCATGCTGCTCGTCGAGCCGCCGTGGCTGCAGACAGCCCTGCCCTCGATCGTCACCTGGAGTTCCCTTGCGGGCCTCGCGCTGCTTTCGACCTCGCTTGCGTACGTTCTGTATTTCCGAATTTTAGCCGCCGCCGGCGCCACGAACCTTCTCCTCGTTACTTTTCTGATCCCGGTAATGGCGATCCCGCTCAGCGCGGGCTTTTTGGGTGAGCGTTTGGAGCTACGACATTTGGGCGGCATGGCGCTGATTGGCATCGGACTTGCCGCCATCGACGGCCGATTTTGGGGCCGATTCGGGGGCCGGTTCCGGCAATCCTTCAGGGCCGCTGCACGACCCGCGAAATAGCGGTCTGCCCGCACAATTGCGCGCTCTGGTGTGGCTTGTTAGGGTGCGCCCGTACCCATCCAATTCGAGCTGGAAGAGCATCCCGATGGCCAAATCGTCCGCGACACTGACCGACAACGAGACCGGCAAAACCTACGAAATGCCGATCATGCATGGCACGATCGGGCCCCGCCTGGTCGACGTCCGCAAATTCTACGGCGACTCCGGGATGTTCACCTACGACCCCGGCTTCACCTCGACCGGCTCCTGCGGCTCCAAGATCACCTACATCGATGGCGACCAGGGCGTCCTCCTACACCGCGGCTACAACATCGCCGAGTTGGCCGAGCAGAGCGACTTCATGGAAGTCTGCTACCTGCTTATGAAGGGCGAGCTGCCGAACAAGGCCCAGAAGGATAAATTCGTCAAGGACATCACGAACCACACGATGGTTCACGAGCAGCTCAGCCAGTTCTACCGCGGCTTTCGCCGCGATGCCCATCCGATGGCGATATGCTGTGGTGTCGTCGGCGCACTATCGGCCTTTTATCACGACTCGCTCGACATCAACGATCCGCACCAGCGCATGGTCGCGTCCTACCGCCTGATCGCGAAGATGCCGACGATCGCGGCCATGGCCTACAAATACTCGGTCGGCCAGCCCTTCGTCTATCCGCGCAACGACCTCTCTTACGCCGGCAACTTCCTGCGCATGATGTTCTCGGTTCCGGCCGAGGAATACGTCATCAATCCGATCGTCGAGAAGGCCATGGATCGCATTCTGATGCTCCATGCCGACCACGAGCAGAACGCCTCGACCTCGACGGTGCGTCTGGCGGGATCGTCCGGCGCCAATCCGTTCGCCTGCATCGCCGCCGGCATCGCCTCGCTCTGGGGCCCCAGTCACGGCGGCGCCAACGAAGCCGTCATCAACATGCTGAACGAGATTGGCGGCAAGCAGAACATCCCGGGCTTCCTGAGCCGGGTGAAGGACAAGAACGACCATCAACGCCTGATGGGCTTCGGCCATCGCGTCTACAAGAACTACGATCCGCGCGCCAAGGTCATGCGCCAGACCTGCCACGAGGTCCTGACCTCACTGGGCGTCAATCACGACCCGCTGCTCGAGCTGGCGATGGAAATGGAGCAGATCGCGCTGAAGGACGACTACTTCGTCTCCAAGAAGCTCTATCCGAACGTCGACTTCTATTCGGGCATCATCTTCCGGGCGATCGGCATTCCGACCTCGATGTTCACCGTGCTGTTCGCCGTCGCGCGCACCGTCGGCTGGGTGTCGCAGTGGAACGAGATGATCGAGGATCCCGACCAGAAGATCGGCCGTCCGCGCCAGATCTACACAGGTCAGACCGAGCGCCCCTACAAGCCACTTCACATGCGCGGCTAGCCTACCCTATAGAGACCGGAAGACCGGGCGCGGCCGCAAAGGCCGCGCCCCACCAAGACAAAACAAGAAGCGACCGGGGAAACGGAGAAGACATGGCGACATCGTCGCACGGACCACGCGCCGTTTCGGGCTGGGCGGTTACTCAAAAACCGGCGCCCAGAACGCGAGTCGTGCGCCTTGGCCGGCCGGCGAACGACAATGCTGCCCAGCCCCAACCGTTCCGGCGGCTCATGACGCTCGCTGCGGCAGGCGCCCTGGTCGCGCTCGCCCTGCACTATCTCGGGATATTCTAGCCGGCGCCTATTTGCGCTCGATCAGCTCGATCTTGTAGCCGTCCGGATCTTCCACGAAGGCAATCACGGTCGTGCCAAACTTTACCGGCCCCGGCGCGCGCGTGACCTTGCCGCCTGCTTTGGCGATGCCTTCGCATAATCCATGGACATCCGGGACGCCGACGGCGAGATGGCCGAAGCCATTGCCGATTTCATAGGGCTTGGCCTGATCCCAGTTGTGGGTCAGCTCGACCACGCAATGTTCCGGCTCTTCACCGTAACCAACGAAGGCCAGGCTGTACTTGCCGTCCGGCACGTCGCGGCGGCGCAGCAGCTTCATGCCCATTGCGCCCGTGTAGAATGCCAGCGACCTGTCGAGGTCGAATACGCGAATCATCGTGTGCAGCATGCGGTAGGTGCTGGCGGCAGCTTCAGCCATTTCGTTCTCCCCAAGCGATTCTTGTATCAGACGGCTTCCGCCGGCTTGTCGCGGATCATGGCGGAAAAAGTGGCTTCGGCCGCGACCTTGCCGTCGACGATCGCCTTGCCGGCGAACTTCCAGACGGTCGCCCGGCTCTGCACCTTCTCGACATGCAATTCCAGACGGTCGCCCGGAAAAACCGGGCGGCGGAAACGCACGCCGTCCATCGACATGAAGTAGACCAGCTTGCCTTCCGAGTCGGATCCGTATGTCGAGACGACCAGCACCGCTGCGGTCTGCGCCATCGCCTCGACGATCAGCACGCCCGGCATGACAGGCTCTCCCGGAAAGTGTCCCTGAAAGAACGGCTCGTTGATGCTGACGTTCTTGATGCCGACGGCACTTCGGTCGAGGTGCATGTCGATCACGCGGTCGACCATGAGCATCGGATAGCGATGCGGGATCATCTGCAGGATGCGGCGGATATCGACCGACGTGGAGGTCGCGGTGCTTGTACTGTCGGTTTGCACGTTCATGTCAGCGCCTCTCCTGTCAGAAGCGCGTCCCGAAGCTGAAGCGCAGGTTCTCGGTCTTGTCCCAGCTCTCCTGCTGGATGGGAATCGCGTAGTCGACACGGATCGGGCCGAACGGCGACTGCCAGCCGATGCCGAAGCCCGAACCGACGCGCATCTTCTGGCTGTCCAGCACGTTGCTGGTCGTCTCTTCCGGCCCCCACAGCGAGCCGACATCGACGAAGGCCTTGCCCAGTAGCCCCAGTTCCTTCGGCAAGCCAAGCGGGAAGCTGAGTTCGGCCGAACCGGTATAATAGTATTTGCCGCCAAGCGAATCGCCCGTGCTGGCATCGCGCGGGCCGACGCCGCCAACGCGAAAGCCGCGCAGAGAATCGCCGCCAAGGAAGAAGCGGTTGGTGAGGCGAAGCTTGCTGTCGTTGGTTGATTGGGTGAGACCCACCGTGGCACCAACGGAAAACACGAAATCCTCGATGATCGACTGGTAAATCACCGAATCAAGCGTTGTGCGGACATAGTTCTCGGTGCCGCCCAGGCCGCCGTAGGCCATCGAGTGCCGCAGTAGCCAGCCTTTGCTCGGATTGAGCCGCTGGTCACGCGTGTCCCAGGCCGTGGTTTCGGAGATTTCCGACGTCGTCGAGTCACCCGCCTGCTGCCGCACGATAGGCGATGCATAGGGCTGGACGTTGTAGATCTCGCTCTGGCGCAGTGTGTAGCGCAGGGTCTGGCGGGTATGCTCGGTGAAGGCATAACCGGTACGCAGCGCGAAACCGATGCTTCGGTCGTTGTAGGATGCCACCGACTGACGATCGTTCGATGTCCGGAACAAGTCGAAACCGGCAGCTACCGCCCGATCCATGAAATAGGGCTCGGTGAAGCTCATGTCGATCAAGGTGCTCAAGGTGCCGAGCGACAGGCCGACGCGGAGTTCCTGGCCCTTGCCGAGCAGATTGCGCTCACGAACCGAGATATCGCCCAGAATGCCCGACGAGCTGGAATAGCCGGCGCCGAACGAGATTACGCCGGTGCTCGGCTCGACGACCTGAACTTCAAGCGTGGTCTTGTCGGCCGCCGAGCCGGGCGCCGCCGAAATGTCGACCTTTTCGAAAAAGCCGAGATTGCGTAGGCGCTGCTGGCTGCGCCGGACTTTGGCGGTGGAGAACGCATCGCCCTCGGCCAGGCGGAACTCGCGGCGGATGACGCGATCCAGCGTGCGGGTGTTGCCGGCGATATTGATGCGTTCGACGTAGACACGCGGGCCTTCCTGGATGTCGAAAGTGATATCGACGGTAAGGTTGTCCTTGTTGCGCCGAATATTTGGACGCACGTCGACAAAGGCGTAGCCCAGCGTGCCGACCGCCTCCGACATGGCCGTTACGGTCTTCTCGATCTCGTCGGCGTCGTACCAGTCGCCCTCGCTCATCGTGAGCAGGCCCTTCAGGGTATCGGGGTCGAGGCCCTGGAAGCGGGTAGTGAGCTCGATCTTGCCGAACTTGTAGCGCTCGCCTTCATTGATCGTGAAGGTGATGAAGAAACCCTCGCGATCCGGCGCCAGCTCGGCCACCGCCGAGACGACACGGAAGTCGGCATAACCTTCGGACAGGTAGAACTTGCGCAACAGTTCGCGGTCGAGATTCAGGCGGTCGGGATCGAAGCGATCGTCCGACGACAGGAAGCGATACCAGGCGCTCTCGCTCGTGCGTATTTTGCCGCGCAGCGTGCCGTCACCGAATTTCTCGTTGCCGACGAAGCTGATACGCTTGATGCCGGTCACGTCGCCTTCGTTGATCTCGAACACGAGATCGACGCGGCCTTGCTCCAGCTTGATGATCTTGGGTTCGATGACGGCGTTGTAGCGGCCGCCGCGGCGATAGATTGTCAGAAGCCGCTCGACATCGGACTGAACGCGGGCCCGGGTGAAGACCTGACGCCCCTTGGACTGCACTTCGTCCTTCAGCTTGTCGTCGTCGACCTTGCGGTTACCTTCGAAGGCCACCCGGTTGATGATCGGGTTCTCGGTCAACCGCACTAGCAGGGTCGAGCCCTGCATGTCGATCGAGACATCGGCGAACAGGCCGGTCGCGAACAGAGCCTTCAGTGAGCGATCGGCGGCCGCCGGATCGTAGGGCTGGCCTTCCTTCAGCTGCAGGTAAGACTTGATCGTTTCGATCTCGGACCGGACGTTGCCGGTGATCTGGACGGCAGCAATGGTCCCGCCAGCAGGCACCGCGGCGCCACGCTGCTGTGCGTGTGCCGGAAGGCCGAAGGCCAAGAAGACGGCTGCAATGGCCAGAATGGCCCAACGAAATTTCAAACTCACCCCCGGCACCTTCCAGACCTGCCGATGGCCACGCTTCGGAACGCAGCTTTCATAGACCGGCATCTGGGCGTTAGCCACCCTTTTTGTCTTCAGAACACAAGCCCTAGGCGCGACATGGCGTCAGCGCAACAAGAGCCTGATATCGTTGAACGTCGCAATCAAGGCCATGCCGATCACCAGGGCAAAGCCTACTTTCAAGCCATATTCCTGAATCCTGAGGCTGAGCGCTTTGCCACGCACCGCCTCGATCAGGTACATCGCCAAGTGACCGCCATCGAGCATCGGCACCGGCAGCAGATTGAAGACGCCGAGCACGACCGACAGAGCGATCACCAGATTGAGAATGCCGATCCAGCCGCCATAGGAGGCCTCGCCGGCCGCCTTGGCGATACGAATCGGGCCGCCCAACTCGTCCACAGGACGCGACGCCGTAATGATCTGGCCCATCGACGTATAGAACATCGTGGTCATGCTCCAGACCTGACGCACGCCGGCTCCCATGGCGCCGATGACACCATGGCTGCGGAATTCGGTAATGCCGGCAGGGCGAATACGAAGACGACCGATGTCGTGTTCCTTGCCGGCGCAGTCGGTGATCTTGTCCTTCTCGGGCGTAACGATCGTCTCGAAACGCTGGCCTTCGCGGTCGTATTTGACGGTCAGCGGCTGGCCGGCGCGCGTGCCGATCAGCTCGGGAATGCGGGCGAAGTGATCGACCGGCTTGCCATCGATCTCGAGCAGCAGGTCGCCGACCTTGAGCCCCGCCGCCTCCGCCGGGCTGCCGGCGATGAAGCCGCCGACCACCGGCCGGATGAGCTGGTCGATGCCCAATTCGCCGTAACGCATCGTGTTGTTGTAGCGGTCGGTCCGCTCGCAGTACTGCGAATTGATCACCGCGCTCATGATCTTGCCGCTGCGGCGGTATTCCACTTGCATCGGCTTGGCCCAATAAAGGACCTGGGCGTCCTGGATATCCTCGAAGCGGTCGACCGTCCTGTCGGCCAGGCGAATGATCTCGTCGCCCGTGCGCAGACCGGCCTGCGCCGCCGGACCGGCCGGCTGCACCGCCGCGATCGCCGGCGAGTACGGCTCGCCGGCCACGAAGAAGACGCCGGTCAGCAGGATGAAGGCGAAGATCAGGTTGAAGGCCGGCCCCCCCAACACGACGGCGGCACGGGCATAGAGAGGTGCTGCAAAGAACGCCTTGCCGCGCTCCTCGGCGTTGAGCGGGGCATCGGACGGCGTGGCGCTCGTCTCGTCGCTGTCGCCCAGGAATTTCACATAGCCGCCCAAGGGGATGGCCGAGACCTTCCAGCGAGTGCCACGGCGGTCGTTCCAGCCGAACAGCTCGGGCCCAAACCCGATGGAAAAGACTTCGGCATGAATGCCAAAACGCCGGGCCACCCAGTAGTGGCCGAACTCGTGAACGAACACGAGAAGTGTCAGCACCAGCAGGAAATACGGCAGATAGGTCGTGAACAGGCTGATCAGCGCTTGCATTGTCTTAAATTACCACAAATCTCATTTTTAATCAATTACTTAGGGCGTAGTTTTGACAAGCTGCCTCGGCCCGGGCACGGGCCTCGAGGTTGGCGGCTTCGACCTGCCGCAGGTCTTCGATGGGCACGGCGATCGACGCGGTGCCATCCACGACATCCTCGACAACCCGGGCGATATCGAGAAATCCGATGCGCCGGTCGAGGAAAGCGGCAACCGCCGCCTCGTTCGCCGCATTCAGCACGACGGATGCATGTCCGCCGGTGGCCAAAGCCTCGCGGGCAAGGCGCAGTGCGGGGAAGCGGACGGTATCGGGCATCTCGAAAGTAAGCGCCGATAATGTGGCGAAATCGAGTTTGGCGGCCGGGCTGTCGATCCGGCCGGGCCAACCCAGCGTGTAGGACAGCGGCACTCGCATGTCGGGCGTACCGAGTTGGGCCAGAACGGAGCCGTCGCGATACGCCACCATGGAATGGATCACCGATTGCGGGTGGACAATGATGTCGATCTGCTCCGCCGGCAGGCCGAACAGCAGGTGTGCCTCGATGAGCTCGAGGCCCTTGTTCATCATGGTGGCGGAATCGACAGAGATCTTGGCACCCATATCCCAGTTGGGATGGGCCACCGCCTGGGCGGGCGTCGCCTCGGCCATATCGACCAGCGACCAGTTGCGGAAGGGTCCACCCGAGGCCGTGAGGATCAGCTTGTCGACCGCGCCGCGCTGCTCGGGCTCGAAGACCTGGAAGATGGCGTTGTGCTCCGAGTCGGCCGGCAGCAGGACACCGCCCGATCCCTCGATCGCATCGATCAGAAGACGGCCGGCGCAAACCAGCGCCTCCTTGTTGGCCAGCGCGACGATGGCGCCGCGGCGCGCCGCCACCAGCGTTGGAGCCAGGCCGGCATAGCCTACGATGGCGGCCATCACCCACTCCGCCGGCCGGCCCGCGGCCTCGATCACCGCTTCGGGACCGGCCGCGACCTCGACCGAAGTCCCCGCCAGGGCATCCTTCAGCGCGCGGTAGCGCTCCGGTGCCGCGACCACGGCGCATTTGGCATGGAGCCGACGCGCCTGTTCCGCCAGCAGTTCGACGGACTTGCCGGCGACCAGGGCCTCTACTCGATAGCATCGCGGATCGCGCGCGATCAGGTCGACCGTGCTCTGGCCTACCGATCCGGTCGAGCCCAAAATCGTGACGCTGCGCGGACGGTCGCGCGAAGGTGCAACCCAAGTTTTCGCCACGCCATTCATCACAGCCACGGCCAGTCTCCGCCAAAGGCCAGCCGCGCCAGCGCCACTGCCACGAGAGCGGCGATCAGGCCATCGACGCGGTCGAGCAACCCGCCATGGCCGGGAATGAGCTTGCCGCTGTCCTTGACCCCTGCCCGGCGCTTGGCATGCGACTCGAGCAGATCGCCCGCCTGGGCAATGACTGCCAGCGCGGCGCCGATGAAGGCCAGCATCCAGGTATCGCCATGGCCAAAAACCAGGCCGCAGAGCGCACTGGCGACCGCCGACCAGCACATGCCGCCGATCAACCCCGACCAGGTCTTGCCCGGACTGATCGAGGGCGCGAGCTTGGCGCCGCCCACGGCGCGGCCGACGAAGAAGCCGCCGATGTCGGTGGCCCAGACACACGCCATCAACCAGATCACCGTCTCGCGGCCCAGCACCGGTTGATGGCGCAGCCACAACAGGGCCACGGCCGCAGACAGCACATAGACTAGACCGAGGCCGCGCGAGACCGGGCGGCCCCGCGTCAGGCGAATCCACTCCATCGCCATCAGCGGCGCGGCAAGGGCTGCCAGAAGGTCGATCCAGGGAAAGCCGAACCAGATAGCAGCCAGCGCCAAAGGCGCGAGGACGAGTGCCGAAAGCACCCGCGCCAGCAGCCCGCCGTTCTTGCTTGAGGATTTAGCCGCCGACGCCGCCATACCGCCGCTCGCGCTTGCGGAACTCGGCGATGGCTTGCTCGAGATGTTCCTTGCCGAAATCCGGCCACAGCGTGTCGACGAATACCAGCTCGGTATAGGCCGCCTGCCAGAGCAGGAAATTGCTGATGCGCTGCTCGCCACTGGTGCGGATCAGCAGGTCGGGATTGGGAATGCCCGCCGTCAGCAGCTCGCGCTCGAAGCGCGCCTCGTCGATACGATCGGCCGACAGCTCGCCCGCCGCAACCTGGGCGGCCAGCCGGCGAGTCGCCCGCAGGATCTCGTCTCGCGAGCCGTAGTTGATGCAGATGTTCACATCGATGCGGGTGTTGCCGTGCGTGGCCTTCTCGGCCTCGGCGATGTCCTTGACGATATCGGCGGCCAGCCCTTCGCGGTTACCGACGACGCGCAGGCGGGCGCCGTTCTTGCGCAGCTCTTCCAACTCGTGGCGCAGATAGTGGCGCAGCAGGCCCATCAGATCGCTGACCTCGTCGGCCGGCCGCGTCCAGTTCTCGGTCGAAAAGGCAAATAGCGTGAGCACGGGAATGCCGAGCTCGCCGGCGCCGCGCACCACCCGCTTCACCGCATCGGCGCCGCGCCGGTGTCCGGCGACACGCGGCAGGCCACGCGATTTCGCCCAGCGGCCATTGCCATCCATGATGATGGCGACATGGCGCGGACCCGGCGACGGGTCTGGCTGGGCGGGAAGCGGTGCCGTCGGCATCAGACCGTCTTGATCTCTTTTTCCTTGGCGACCAGCGTGTCGTCGACCGATTTCACGTAACGGTCTGTGAGCTTCTGCACTTCGTCGGATTTCTGGCGCGCCTCGTCCTCCGAGATCTTCTTGTCCTTCTCGGCCTTCTTCAGCGCTTCGTTGCCGTCGCGGCGGACGTTACGCACGGCGATGCGCGCGCCTTCGGCGTATTTATGCGCGAGCTTGGCCAGCTCGGCGCGGCGCTCGGTCGACAGCTCCGGAAGCGGAATGCGGATGGTCTGGCCATCGGGTTGCGGATTGAGGCCGAGGCCTGCATCGCGGATCGCCTTGGCCGTGACGACGACGAGACCCTTGTCCCAGACGTTGACCGCCAGCAGGCGCGCCTCGGGGGCGCTCACGGTACCGACCTGGTTCAGCGGCATGCGCTGGCCATAGGCCTCGACCATGATCGGATCGAGCAGGTTCACCGAGGCACGGCCGGTCCGCAGCCCGCCGAATTCCTTCTTGAGCGCGTCCATGGCGCCCTGCATGCGCTTCTCGAGCTCCTTGATGTCTGTGCTCATCGTCAGCCCTCGTCCTTGATGATGGTAAAGGTACCCTCGCCGCGCATCGTCTCCGCGAACGCGCCGGGTTTGTGGATATCGAACACGATGATAGGAATGCGGTTCTCGCGGGCAAGCGAGATCGCCGAGGCGTCCATCACCTGCAGGTCCTGCGACAGCACATCCATGTAGGTGAGCGTATCGTAGCGCTTGGCGTTCTTGTCCTTGAGCGGATCGGCCGAGTAGACGCCGTCGACCTGCGTGCCCTTGAGCAGCGCGTCGACTTCCATCTCGGCGGCACGAAGGGCGGCGGCCGTATCGGTGGTGAAGAACGGATTGCCGGTGCCAGCAGCGAAGATCACGACGCGGCCCTTCTCCATGTGACGGGCGGCGCGCCGTCGGATGTAAGGCTCGCAGACCGTGGTCATGGGGATGGCCGACAGCACGCGCGTCGGCAAAGCCTGCTTCTCCAGCGCGCTTTGCATGGCGAGTGAATTGATGACGGTGGCCAGCATGCCCATGTAATCGCCGCTGGCGCGGTCCATGCCGGAGGCCGCCGCCGAGACGCCGCGGAAGATATTGCCGCCACCGATGACCAGGCAAAGCTGCACGCCCATATCGTGCACGGCCTTCACTTCCTGGGCGACCATGGCGACCATCTTGGGGTCGAGCCCGTATTCGCGCTCGCCCATAAGTCCCTCGCCGGAGAGCTTGAGAAGAACACGGCGATAGCGGGGGACCGGCGGCATTTACGGCCTCTTCAAGAGAGTAGTTTTTGGGCGTCGCGAACCACATGTCCGCGACGCCGATGCAATGTACTACTACTTCTTGAGCTGGGCAGCCACTTCGGCGGCAAAATCTTCCTGCTTCTTCTCGATGCCCTCACCCAAGGCGAAGCGCAGGAATCCGAGCAGGCGGACCGGCGCGCCGACGTCCTTGGCGGCATCCTCGACGACCTTGGCGACCTTGGTCTTGCCGTCCATGACGAAAGCCTGCTCGAGGAGGACGACTTCCTGGTGGAACTTGCGCAAGCCGCCTTCGACCATCTTGGCGACGATGTCGGCGGCCTTGCCGGACTGGCCGGCCTTCTCGGCCAGCACGCCACGCTCGCGCTCGATGGCGGCTTGATCGAGATCGGCAACCGACAGCGATTGCGGGTTGGTGGCGGCGACATGCATCGCAAGCTGCTTGGCGAGGCCTGCAAGCTTGTCTTTGTCGCCCGTCGACTCGAGCGCCACCAGCACGCCGATCTTGCCGAGATCCGGCGAGACCGCGTTGTGGGTATAGGCAACGACGACGCCATCGGAAACCGACAGCGACGCGGCGCGGCGCAGCGACATGTTCTCGCCGATGGTGGAAATCAGATGCGTGAGCTCGCCCTTGACGTCACGGCCGGAGCCGGGGAACGGCGCCGCCGCGACCTTGTCGAGGTCGCCGCCATTGTCGAGCGCCAGCTTGGTGACGCCTGCGACGAACTTCTGGAACTGCTCGTTGCGGCCGACGAAGTCGGTCTCGGCATTGACCTCGACGACGGCGCCGCGCGTGCCATTGGCGGCAACACCGACCAGACCTTCAGCGGCGATGCGGCCGGCCTTCTTGGCGGCGGCCGACAGGCCCTTGGTGCGCAGCCAGTCGATCGCCTTTTCGACGTCGCCTTGCACTTCGGTCAGCGCCTTCTTGCAATCCATCATGCCCGCGCCGCTCTTCTCGCGCAGTTCCTTGACCAGGGAAGCAGTGATCTCAGCCATGTCTCGCTCCATTCAGTGCGACCGCCCTATGTGGGGGCGCAAAGGGGTGGTTATAAATGGGGCCGGTCTTGCGACCGGCCCCGGTAGTTCATTTCGCCAAAGGATCCGGCTACTCGGCCGGTGTGGCCTCGGCGCCCGCGGCCGGAGCGGCAACGGGAACTTCTTCGACCGGCGGCTCGGGCAGTTCACCGACATCACCGCCCGAGGCGGCGATTTCGGCGCGGATGCCGTCGAGCGCGGCGCCGGCGACCAGGTCGCAATAGAGCGACACGGCGCGGATGGCGTCGTCGTTGCCCGGGATCGGGAAATCGATGCCGTCCGGGTCGGAGTTGCTGTCGAGGATGGCCGCGATCGGAATGCCGCGCTTACGGGCTTCCTGAACGGCGATCGCTTCCTTGTTTGTGTCGATGATGAACAGCATGTCGGGCGTGCCGCCCATTTCCTTGATGCCGCCCAGCGAGCGCTCATGCTTGTCGCGCTCACGAGTGAGATCGAGCTGTTCCTTCTTGTTGAGGCCGATGACCTCGCCCTTCAGGCGCTCGTCGAGCTCACGCAGGCGCTTGATCGAGGCAGAAATGGTCTGCCAGTTGGTGATCATGCCGCCCAGCCAGCGATGGTTGACGTAGTACTGGCCGCAGCGCTTGGCCGCTTCGGCGACGCGCTCGGCGGCAGCCGCCTTGGTGCCGACGAACAGCACGCGACCGCCGTTGGACACGACCTGGCGGACCTGCAACAGCGCCGCCTCGAGCAGCGGCACGGTCTTGGTCAGATCGATGATATGGACCCCGTTGCGTACCCCGAAGAGGTACGGCTTCATTTTGGGATTCCAGCGGCGCGTATGATGGCCGAAATGAATGCCAGCTTCGAGAAGCTGACGCATCGTGAACTGCGGCATAGCCATGCCGTATCTCCTCTTCTCCGGTTAAACCTCCGCGGGCGTCGTCCCTCGGCCCGAAAGCTCTGGAACACCGGAGCGAATAACGGGATGTCTCCCCGTCATGCGCAAACCCGCGTGCGAATTGGCCGTGGTTCTAGTCGGTCGGCACCGCTTTGGCAAGCACCCTTACAGATCAAAGGCTTAGCCCAGTTTTTGAGCGATTTCCTCAGCTAGTTTGAGAACCGTCAGGGGGGCCGAGCCCTCGGCCTTGTTGTTGGCCGTTATCCAAACCCGCCGCCCGGCCTTGAAGGCATCGGCCGCCATCCGGGCCAGAATCCGGCGGGTTTCGAGGTCCTCGTCGACCAGCTTGTCAAAGGGCTCGTAGCGCTGCTTGGCCGCCTGATAGAGAAAACCGCGATGGAGGTTCCAGCGCACGATCAGGTCGCCCGCATCCTCGCCGTCCAGCGCCTTCAGCGCCACCGCCTGGCGCTCGGCCTCGGGCATCCGGTCGTGCAGGCCGACGCAGTAGCGGACGCCCGCAGCTTTGAGCATGCGCATGAGGCGCGGGGTCAGCAGCTCCGAATTGCGCAGTTCGAGGGCGTAGAGCGGCGTGAGCTTGCCGAGCTGCCTGGGCAGCGCCTCGAAGAAGGCGGCCAGTCGGTCGATCAGAAAGGCCGAGTCTTCGACGAGGCCGCGCGGCAGCGGCGATATCTGGAAGACCAGTGGCCCGGCCTTGGCACCAAGTCCTTCCAGGCAGGGCACGACGAACTCGCGCGCGGCGATGCCGGAATCGAGGAAGTGCGGATTGGCGACACGGCCCCGCCCTTCCTCGTCGCGCATCACGGCGTCGCAGACCATGGCCGGTGCCTTGACCACGAAACTGAAATCGTCCGGCGATTGCGTGGCGTAGCGCTGATATTCGACGGTCGTCAGCGCGGCATAAAACGTGCGGTCGAGACTGACGGTGCGTAGCAGCGGGATGCCGCCATAGGCGATCAGCCCTTTCTTGCTGAGGGCCGTCTGCGGATGAACGCCTTCATAGACGAGGCCGCGCCAGCCGGGAAAGAACCAGGACGAGGTGCCGAGGCGAATCTCCGGCGGCAGGACCGGCGCTTCGAGCAGAGGCGATTTGTTCGACGGCAGCACCTCGCCCGCTGCTGAGGCACGACGCCTGGGCGTCGCCGGCGGCGCCTCAAAGAGACCCGGCTGCTGGCTCAAATTTCTTCCACTTGGGCAATGCCCGGCAGCATGCCGATGACGTCGCGCAGGCCGCCGGCGATCGAATACGCGCCGGGCAGCGTCACCTCGGCCTCCGACTCGTCGGGCATCGGCACGACCAGCGTGACCCGTCCCTTGCCCTTCTTGCCAGCAAGAGTCTTGCTCAATGCGTCCAGCGCCATCGGATCGGAAATCACGATCCGCAGCCCAGCCGCAGAATTGGCCACGGCGTCGTCGAGCTTCTCGACCGACTGCGCCAGCAGTTTCACCTGCTCGCCGTCGAGCCGGCCATCGACCGAGACGAGGATGGCTTGTCCGGCTTCCAGCAGGTTGCGCTTGGCGCCCAGCAACTCGCTGAACACCATCAGCTCGAAGGCACCGGACTGATCGGAGCACTGGATGAAGGCGAAACGATTGCCCTTGGCCGAGGTCCGCTCCATGCGATCGATCACCGTGCCGGCAAGTTTGATGCGGCCCGGCGCGCCACGCGACAGCAGCGCCACCAGATCGGCAGAGCGGCAGACGCCGAGGCGCTGCAAGCTCTTCTCGTAGGCTGCCAGCGGATGCGACGAGAGATAAAAGCCGATGGCGGCAAATTCGTTCTGCAGCCGCTCCATCGGCGCCCAGTCGGGCATCTTTGGCAGTTGCGGCCGGCGCTGCGCGCTGTCGTCGCCGAACAGGCTGTTCTGGTTGCTGCCCTTGGCTTCGTGCGTGGCCTGCGAATGGCGGATCAGCGATTCGATGACGCTGAAGGTCTGCGCCCGGTTGGGATTGATCGAGTCGAACGCACCGGCCTTCACCAGGCTTTCCAGCAGCCGCTTGTTGATAGCCCGTGAGTCGAGCCGCTCAGCAAAGTCGTAGAGATCCTTGAAGGGGCCGTTGGCCTCGCGCTCCTCGGCCAGCCGCAGCATGGCCTCGCGGCCGACGCCCTTGATGGCGGCCAGCGCATAGCGCACGCCGCGCTTGCCCTCGGGCGACGTCTCGACGGCGAATTCGGCGGTGGAGCGGTTCACGTCGGGCGGCAGCAGCAGGATGCCGAGCTTGTCGAGGTCGCGGCGATAGCCGTTGAGCTTTTCGACGTTGCCCATGTCGAGGGTCATCGTCGCGGCAAAGAACTCGACCGGGTAGTTGGCCTTGAGGAAGGCCGTCTGGTAGCAGACCAGCGCATAGGCGGCGGCGTGCGACTTGTTGAAGCCGTAGCCCGCGAACTTGTCGACCTGGTCGAAGATCGACGAGGCCCTGCCCTCCTCGACCTTGTTCTTCTTGGCGCCCTCGATGAAGTTAGCGCGCTGGGCATCCATCTCCGCCTGGATCTTCTTGCCCATGGCGCGGCGCAGCAGATCGGCGCCGCCCAGCGTATAGCCGGACAGAACCTGCGCGATCTGCATCACCTGCTCCTGGTAGATCATGATGCCGTAGGTTTCCTTCAGGATTCCTTCCAGCAGCGGATGCAGGTAGTCGGGCTGTTCTTCGCCGTGCTTGCGCTTGATGTAGCTCGGGATGTTCTCCATCGGGCCAGGCCGATAGAGTGCCACAACGGCGATGATGTCCTCGAAGCGGTCGGGCTTCAGTTTGCGCAGCACGTCGCGCATGCCGTTGCCTTCAAGCTGGAACACACCGGAACCGTCGCCCCGCGCCAGCAGCTCAAAACTCTTTTTGTCATCGAGTGGTAGCTTGGCAATGTTGATCTTGTCGCGGCCGATGAAGTCGCAAGCCTTCTCGATCACCGTCAGGGTCTTGAGGCCGAGGAAGTCGAACTTCACCAGACCCGCCGGCTCGACCCACTTCATGTTGAACTGGGTGGCCGGCAGCGACTCCTTGCTTTCGCTGTCTCGAAACAGCGGCACAAGCTCGTCGAGCGGGCGGTCGCCGATCACGACGCCCGCCGCATGGGTCGAGGCGTTGCGGTTGAGACCTTCGAGTTGAAGTGCCAAGTCGATCAGGCGTTTGATCTCCTCCTCGGCGGCATACTGTTCCTTCAGCAACTGCTCGGTCTGCAGCGCCTCGGCCAGAGTGACCGGCTTGGCTGGATTGTTGGGCACCAGCTTGCAGATGCGGTCGACCTGGCCATAGGGCATGCCCAGCACACGGCCGACATCGCGCAGCACGGCGCGCGCCTGCAGTTTGCCGAAGGTGATGATGGCCGCCACGCGATCGTGGCCATATTCGTCGCGCACGTAACGGATCACGCGGTCGCGCTTGTCCTGGCAGAAGTCGATGTCGAAGTCGGGCATCGACACGCGCTCGGGATTGAGGAAGCGCTCGAACAGCAGGCCCCAGCGCAGCGGATCGAGATCGGTGATCTTGAGCGCCCAGGCGACCAGCGAACCGGCACCCGAACCACGGCCTGGACCGACCGGCACGCCGTTGTCCTTGGCCCATTGAATAAAGTCGGCCACGATCAGGAAGTAGCCGGCGAAGCCCATCTTCACGATCATGTCGAGTTCGTAGGTCAGGCGCTTCTCGTAGGCCGTGTAATCGATGCCGGATGCCAGACGCTCGAGCGT